>JACRBM010000040.1 GCA_016219275.1 Chloroflexota bacterium | reverse complement strand
TCCCTGGAAGAATTGCGCCAACGGATTTTGAAATTCATCGAGTACTTCAATCGCACGATGGCCAAGCCGTTTAAGTGGACCTATGCTGGCCGTCCATTAACGGTTTGAACTACCGAAGGATTTATGCCGAGCTGTACTAGTGGGAATTGGTACGACTAAACTATCGCTGTACTCTCCTTCTCGCAATACATGGGAAAAAATCACCGATGATGGCGCGCGTCCGGTTTGGTCCGCGGATGGTCAGAGCATTTATTTCATTGCCGGTACTGATCTGATGCGATTCGATCTCGGTACGCGGAAAACCATCCATGCAGGTTTGAGCGCGCCTGATTCAGGAACTGGCTTTGGATTCAGTCGTCCCTTGTCGGATGGACGTTTCTCGGATCCCATTGACATTATACCGAGCGACCAGGTTCTTTTATCGCCCCAAGCCGATAACGCGGCCATTGCCTATTCGGCAAGCATGAACGGTGAGCAGCTTGTCCCAGCAGTTGCAGTTCTGCACCGCTCGAATGGCGCGGTAATTCCATTACTGAAGAACTGTCACAGCTCGGCAGTTAAAATGGTTTGGTCTCCGAGTGGAGATAGAATTGCTTATCCGCTTCATGCGGATCCACCGGAAATTCGGATCTACGATGTGCAATCCGGTCAAACGCAAGTTGTGTTTCGCAATGATGTGTTCGACCATCTAAATAACTTGTCCTGGTCTCCGGACGGCAAATATCTTGTGTTCACGCGTGGAGATGGACGGGGTAGCCCGGCTCCAATCTGGATAATCTCGACAGATGGGGTAATGGGACAACAAATCCTGGGCGATGGATATTTGTCCAACTGGTCTCCCGATGGAAAGCGAATTTTATACAGTGGTCGAGACGGATGGTACATACTAAAAATCAATCCAACTGCGAACAAGGTGAAATAATCAAGATCGGTGATCTCATCAGTAGATAACGAGGATGAAATATGATTCCACTCCAGTATTTTTTGCTCGTCGGCGCGGCGCTGTTTTGTCTCGGTTTGTACGGCGCGCTCGCGCGACGCAATGCGATTGCGATTTTGATCGGCGTCGAGTTGATGCTGAACGCGGTGAACATCAACCTGGTCGCGTTCTGGCGCTACGTCAAACCGGCGGGTGACGTGTTCGATCTCGCCGGGCAAGTGTTCGCGTTGTTCGTCATCACGCTCGCCGCCGCCGAAGCCGCGATTGGTCTCGCGCTCGTCATCGCGATCTATCGCTCGCGCGATACGGTGAATGTCGAAGACGTTAATTTGATGAAGTGGTAAAAATTACCAATTACAAATTACCAATTCCCCAAAAGGTAATTAGTAATTGGTAAGTGGTAATTCTTGACCAGAGGCGTCAATGTTCAATTACGCATTCTTGATTCCAATTTTTCCGCTCGCCGTATTTTTGCTGATTGTGTTGTTTCTCAATCGCAACAATCGCGTCAGCGCGCTGACCGCCGTCGCCGGAATTTTCCTATCGGGTGTGTTCGCGTACGGCGTGTTGTACGAAGCCATCGGTAAGGGCGGCGAACTTGCCAAGCACCCGTTCTATCAACCGCTCCTTGGTTTCCTCGGCTTGCCAACCGGCAAGGAGAGCTTTACGGTTGGCGTGATGATTGATCCGCTCGCGGCAATCGTACTGTTTATGGTGACGACAGTCTGCTTGATGATCTTCATCTACAGCATCGGCTACATGCAGCACAGCCACACCGACGAGCACGGTCATCACCACGTCACCGACGACCCGCGTTACGCGCGATTCTTTGCGTACATCTCGCTCTTTGCCGGCGCGATGCTTGGCTTGGTGATTTCGTCCAACCTCATCGAGTTGTTCGTGTTCTGGGAAATCATGGGCTTGTGCTCGTACTTGCTCATCGGTTTCTGGTCTACCAAACTGCCGCATGAGCATCACATTGACGACGCGCAAACGGTGCGCGCGAAATTCGCCGCGCTCAAAGCGTTTATGACGACGCGCGTCGGCGATTCGATTTTCTTCGTCGGTATTTTGTTGCTCTACATCACCGCCGGCGATTTGAACTTCCCGGCGATCTTTACCGAAAAAAGTTTGCACCATCTCGCCGAAGCGCAAATCCTGGGAATCCCTGCCGTCACTGTCATCGCGTTATTGATCCTGGGTGGCACGGTCGGCAAATCGTCCCAGTTCCCGCTCCACGTCTGGCTGCCGGACGCGATGGAAGGTCCGACGCCGGTTAGTGCGCTCATTCACGCGGCGACGATGGTTTCCGCCGGCGTCTATTTGATCGCGCGCACGTTCCCGCTGTTCATCACCGCGGCAGAAATCGGTGGACCCGCTATGACGGTCGTTGCGCTCATCGGCGCGTTCACCGCGTTGTTCGCCGCGACGATTGGAGTTGCGCAGGACGACATCAAGCGCGTGCTCGCGTTCTCCACGATTTCGCAACTTGGGTTCATGGTTGCGGCGCTTGGCATCGGCGCGTACACGGCGGGCGCGTTCCATCTTATCACGCACGCGTTCTTCAAGGCGTTGCTCTTCCTCAGCGCGGGCGCGGTGATTCACGGCGTCGGTACGAACGATATGATGAACATGGGCGGCTTGAGAAAGAAAATGCCGATCACCGCGACGGTGTTTATCATCGGCGCGATTGCGCTCGCCGGCATTCCGCCACTCGCCGGGTTCTGGAGCAAGGACGAAATTCTCGCGCACGCGTTCGAGTTGGGATTTGGCGAACATCCGAACCCGGTCGCGCTCGCGGTGTTTGTGATGCTGGCGATTGCGGCGTTCTTTACCGCGTTCTACATGACGCGCCAAATTTTCCTCACGTTCTTTGGCGCGGGTCGCGATCATCACGTGGTCGAGCACGCGCACGAATCGCCGGTCGTGATGTGGGCGCCGCTCGCGGTGCTCGCGTTCTTCGCCGCGACGATTGGTTTCATGAACGCGTCGCCGCTCGGCATCGAATTCTTTGGCAAGTTCGTCGGCGAGAATGTGCTCGGCATCGCGGAGCACATGGAGCACACACCGTTCAATCCGATGGTCGCCGGGATGTCGGTCGGCATCGCATTCGTCGGCATCGCGCTTGGCTGGTTGTTGTACGGAATGAAACCGCTGGAACACGGTCAACGTGATCCATTGATGGCGCTCGGTCCGATTTGGAAACTGTTACGGAACAAGTACTATCTCGACGAAGTGTACGGTCTCGTCATCGCGCAGAAGGAAGGACCCGAAGGCAAGACCGGCACGGTGGACTCGGTGCGGATTCAAGCCGGCGTCGTCATCCAATTCTTTGGTTGGCTCGCGCAAGTGTGCTACGCGTTCGACAAAGCGATTGTGGATGGTCTCGTCAATCTCGCCGGCGCGATTGGGCGATTGCTCTCCGCGATCAGCGGTTGGATTGACAAGAACGTCGTGGATGGTCTCGTCAACCTGACCGGCTTTGTCACGACCGAACTGGGCGATGGATTGAAATTGATTCAGACCGGTCGCGTGCAAGCGTACCTGTTGCTCGCGATTACCGGCGCGGCAATTTTCGTGGTCTATTTCATGATTCGATAAAACCTGATCCCACCCCAGCCCTCCCCTTCGCAAGGGGAGGGTGTGGGAGGGGTAGGTCGGAGGAAACGTAGATGATTCCCTGGCTGACTTTATTGATTGTGTTGCCGCTCATTGGCGCAACGGCATTGCTCTTTTTCCCCAAAGGCGAGAAAGCGAATCCAACGATCAAGTGGTTCGCGATCCTTTGGAGTTTGATTCCCTTGGCGATTGCGGGGTACATCTGGTTTGTTTTGTACAATACCGGCAACGCCAAGATGCAACTTGAAGAATCCGTGATGTGGATTCAGTCGCTCAACGTCCGTTATCACGTCGGCATTGATGGATTGAGTATGCCGCTCGTGTTTCTCACGACGTTGCTGACGACGCTCTCGCTGTTTTATTCCAAGTACGTCATCAACGACCGCGTGCGCGAATTCTTCCTGATGTTTCTGCTACTCGAAACTGGCATGATCGGCGTGTTCCTTTCGCTCGATTTCTTCTTGTTCTACGTGTTCTGGGAACTGGGTCTCGTGCCGATGTACTTTCTCATCGCGATTTGGGGACATGCGGAAGACCGTCCGCAGTACTCGGCGATCAAGTTCTTTCTCTACACGCTCGCCGGTTCCGTGTTCATGCTCCTGGCGATCATCGCGATGTACATCACGACGTCGAGCGCGAGCACGCCGGGTACGTTCGACATCATCGAGCTGGCATCGCGCAAACCGTTCGCGAATGATTGGACGTTTGCCTCGCTCGCATTCTGGAGCATCTTTATCGCATTCGCGATCAAGGTCCCGCTCTTCCCGTTCCACACCTGGTTGCCCGACGCGCACACGGCTGCGCCGACCGCTGGCTCAGTCATCCTGGCAGGCATCCTGCTGAAACTGGGAACGTACGGCATCGTCCGCGTGCTCATCCCGATTTTCCCGCAAGTGTTCCAAGCGAACGCGACGATCATCGGCATCCTCGCGACGATCTCGATTGTGTACGGCGCACTCGCCGCGATGGCGCAAACCGATTTCAAACGCTTGATCGCGTACTCGTCCGTCAATCACATGGGCTATGTGATCCTGGGCATCGCGGCGGCGGTGGCGGCGGGCGGCGCGACATTAACCGACCGGAGTATCGCGCTCGACGGCGCGATCTTGCAAATGTTCAATCACGGCGTCATCACGGGATCGCTCTTTTTTATCGTCGGCATGTTGTACGAGCGCGCGCACACGCGCGATTTGAAAATGTTCGGCGGACTCGGCGCGAAGGTGCCGGTGTATGGCGGCATCCTGCTCGTCGCGACGTTTGCGTCGCTCGGCTTGCCGGGACTTGCCGGGTTCATCAGTGAGTTCATGGTGTTCCGCGGCGCGTTCGCAACGCTCGCGGTGCTCTCGACGATTTCGGTACTCGGCATCATCTTTGGCGCGGCGTTGTTGCTCTGGAAAGTGATTCAGAATGTTTTGCTCGGCACGTTCGACGAAGCCAAGTGGGACGCTCCGCACAAACATCTCACCGATCTCACGACGCCCGAAGTGCTCACACTCGCGCCACTCGTTTTCTTGATGGTGCTCATCGGTGTGTATCCGTCAGTGATTCTTAACACGATCAATACGATTTCGGTCGCGTTGATCAGCGCGTTCAAGTTTTAGTGCGATAGTGAGATAGTGAGATAGTGCGATAGTTGGATGAATAAACTATCGCACGATCGAACTATCGCACTAGCAAACTACGCGGAGTTTTTATGCCTGACATCAATACCTGGCTTTTGATTTCACCCGAACTGATTCTGACGGTCGTCGGTCTGTTGATCGTCGTCGTGGATTTGGTTTGGCGCGAGCAGAGCGAACCGGTTTTACCGTGGCTCGCCGTGCTGGGTTTTGCGCTCGCGCTCGGCGCGACGATAAATTACTGGGGCGCGAACCAGTCGTTATTCGCCGGAATGTACGCGGTGGACACGTACGCGTTGTTCTTCAAACTGATTAGCGCGTTAGCGGGTTTGCTCACCGTGTTGGTCTCGATCAGTTTCTTGAAGGGACGCACGCCATTCAAAGGCGACTTTTATTTCTTGCTCACGTACGCGGTGCTCGCGACGATGATGATGGCTAGTTCGACCAGTTTGTTGATGGTCTATCTCTCCATCGAGTTCCTGAGTTACACGTCGTACCTGCTCGCTGGATTTTTACGCGAGGACAAGAAATCGAACGAAGCGGCGATCAAGTACTTTTTGTACGGCGCGGTGACGAGCGCAGTGATGCTCTACGGTTTGTCGTTGCTCTATGGCATTTCCGGCTCGCTGAATCTCGCGGACATGGCACAGGTGTTTGCGACCGCGACCGACGCTTCGACGAGGGAACTGGGTCTCGTCGCGTTCGCGCTCGTGCTGGCGGGATTCGGCTTCAAGATTTCGGCGGTGCCGTTCCACCAATGGGCGCCCGATGTCTACGAAGGCGCGCCGACGCCAATTGTCGCGTTCCTCTCGGTCGGTTCGAAAGCCGCGGGCTTTGCGCTGTTGATGCGCGTCGCGTTGACCGCGTTCCCCGGTTTCCAAACCGAATGGGCGGCGTTGCTCTCAGTTGTTTCGATTATGACGATGACGCTCGGCAATCTCGTCGCATTGCAACAAAAGAACATCAAGCGTTTGCTCGCGTACTCGTCCATCGCGCAAGCCGGCTATATTTTGATCGGCTTGGTCAGCGTGAAGCTCGGCGGCGCGTCGCCATTCGCCGGGTTGAACGGCGTGTTGATCTATCTCGCGGCGTACCTATTCACGAACTTGGGCGCGTTCATCGTCGTCGTCGCGATTGAAAGCGCGACCGGCGCGGTCGAAATTCCCGAGTACGCCGGACTGATTAAGCGCGCGCCTTTGCTCGCCGCGTTGCTCGTGATCTTTTTCCTCTCGCTCGCCGGCATTCCGCCGACGGCGGGGTTCATCGGCAAGTTCTTTGTGTTCGGCGCGGCGCTCAAAGAAGGATACCTGGCTCTCGCCGCCATCGGCGTTGTGAACAGCGTCGTCAGCGTCTTCTACTATTTCTCGGTCGTGCGCGCCGCGTTCTTCGATGCGCCCAAGACCGCCGAGCCGATTCGCGTGCCGATGGTTGTGACCGCATCGGTCGTGGCGTGCGCGGCAGTCGTGCTCTTGCTCGCCGTGTTCCCGCAACAACTGATTGACCTTGCCGCGTGGGGTATGCGAATGGTTGCGGTGGCGAAGCCGTAGTGATTTTGTGAAGAAGCAATCTCTGGAAACAGAGGTTGCTTTTTTCTTCGACGTTGTTTAGGAAATCAACCAACCTTCCCAAGGTTGGTTGCCGAAATGGAGTAGACAAAATGAATCGCAAGGTGCTGATCGGAATCGTCGTCGTTATCGTCGCGTGTGTCTTGATCGTCTGTTGTACGATCGCGGTACTTCTTTTACTGGGTCCGCAAATTGGCAACGTGTTCTCGCGTGTGACGAGCGGTCTGCAATAACAGGAGGAGGGATGCGCGAGCGTCAAGGTTGTCTTGCCGGTCTGCTCGAATTATTCTTGCTCGGCAAGATTTTTGATTGGTTGCAAGACAATTTCGGTTTCCGCCGAGGATGTTCGGGATTTGGATGCGGCATCATTTTGTTGTGCATCTTTTTATTCCTGGCGTGCAACATCATTACCGGCACAGATTGGTTCAAATTGCTGAGATAACGAGCGTCAAGCACATTGCGGCTCGTCGTGGCAGTTTGTCATAACATATTCAAGGAGGCACAAAGCATGAACCACTTGCGTAAGCTCGGTCTGTCCGCATTCCTCGTTGGTACGATCCTCTGTTTCGCAATCTTGTTTCTCGGCGCGAGTACGTCCAATGCCGCGCCATCCCTGCAAGCGAGTCCCACTCCGCGCTTGTTGGAGATGCGCTACGTTCCCGATTCACGTCCGATTCGGATTCCGGCTCCGCGCGGCTTTAATCCCAAGGTTCGCGCGCCAAACGCGATGACGATCAACATCAACTATATCACCGGTTCGGGATCGTACGGAGACAACTGTATCGCTTGGCCCGCCAACGCCCAAACAGCTTTTTCTTACGCAGCCAGTCTTGCCGCCGCGCGGTTCAATTCCACTGTGGCTACGACCATCAATGCGTGTTGGGCGGACAACCTGGCTCCTGGGGTGCTGGGACATGGCGCGCCGACCACCTTTTACCGCGATTTTCCCGGCGCACCAGTCGCAAACACCTGGTATGCCTACCCCTTCGCGAATGCGCTTGCCGGTTCCGATCTGAATGTGTCCACCAACGAAATCTACATCGGCTACAGCAATGCCTTTACCTGGTACTATGGCACGGATGCGAACCCGCCCAGCGGTCAGACCGACCTGGTGAGCGTGGCGTTCCACGAAATTCTCCACGGCTTGGGATTTCTCGGCTCGTTCGCTTATGGCACGACGAGTTGTGGCTCCGCCAACTCTGGCTGTTGGGGCATGAGTGGGTATCCAACTATTTATGATCGTTCTGTATACAATGGCTCCAGTCAGTTGCTCATCAGCAGTTTCGTCAATCCTTCCGCCGCGCTGGGAAGCCAATTGACAAGCAACAACCTTTACTTTCAAGGTACGAATGCCACCGCCGCGAATGGCGGCAACTATGCTAAAATCTACGCACCGTCTACCTACAGTTCTGGGTCAAGCATCTCGCACCTCGACTATAACGCGTACAGCGCCAGCGAGTTGATGGTCTATGCGATTGGCAGTGGGCAAGCCAAGCACAGCCCCGGACCGGTCACGATGGGTTTGATGCGCGACCTGGGTTGGCCCCCCGCGACTACGACCCGGCACGTGACGAACGCGAACAATTCCGGCGCTGGTTCATTGCGCCAAGCCATTCTGGACGCCTCTGCCGGCGACACGATTGTTTTCGATGGCGACTATACGATCAATCTATCGAGCGAAGTGGTGATTGACCGCGACGTGGTGATTGATGGAACCGGTCGCACGATCACGGTGAGCGGCGGCAGCAGTGTGCGCGTCTTTTCCACGGTCGCCGGCACTAGTGTGACGTTGAATCGGTTGAATATTACTCAGGGCAGCACCAGTGGCAATGGCGCGGGCGTTAGCAACAGCGGCGCGTTGCGCGTGACCAACAGTACGTTCTCGAACAATAACGCCAGTACCTCGAACGGCGGCGGCATCTACAACGACGGCACGTTGAACATCATCAACAGTACCTTCACCGCGAATAACGCGTCCCAGGGTGGCGGCATCTACAACGTGACGAACCGATTGGCGGAAATAACCAACAGCACGTTGTCCGGCAACACGGCTACCAACGGCGGCGGCGTGTATGGCGCGGGTCCTTACCGAATCAATAATTCGATCATTGCGAATCATGGCGCGGCGGGCAATTGCGGCGGCACCTACTACACCGGCGTTAGTGGCAATGTGCATTGGGGCGACGAGAGTTGTCCCGGCGCGACCAGCGGCGATCCCAAACTTGGCGCGCTCGCGAATAATGGCGGCGGTTCGCAAACGATGAAACTTGGACCTGAAAGCGCGGCGATTGACGCGGCGACCGTCGCCAATTGCCCCACGACCGATCAGCGTGGACAGACGCGCGACGATTTGAATTGTGATGCGGGCGCGTACGAATTGAAAATCGCCGATGGCAACTGGGTTCAGCGTGGGGTGAGCAGTTCCGCACAGACAACATTCGGACCGACGGTGTCCGGCATCCAGCGCGATGCGAGTTTTACTGACCCAGGTATCATCACCGTAACTAAACAGACTAGTTGGACTGGCGGCACGCCGAGCAATACATTGGGCGCGTGGTGGAGCATTTCGCCGACGGTGAGCAGTGGAATCAGTCTCACGCTTAGATTGTGCTACACCACCGCGGAATTGGGCGGGTTGTCGGAGGCGAGTCTCCGGTTCTGGCGATACAGTGGCGCATCATGGACGGATGCCGGCGCGCCGCCCAGCGCGCCCAGCGGCAATTGCGCCACGTTACCGGGCGTTACGCAATTGAGTCGGTGGACGCTCGCGACGAGCAATCCAAACAATGTGCCCACGGCAGTCACGCTTTCGTCGCTCAATGCTCGCGAGGACGAAGCATCGGGGTGGTTCGCGATTGGTGGTTTCAGCGCGATGCTGGTCGGCGCGCTCGCATTCGTGTTCGCGCGGCGTCGAGTCGTTCGATGAGTGCGATCTAAAATCGAAACGCGGTTCGCTGAAATTTTCGGCGAACCGCGTTTTTTTATCAACCTCATCCCACCACGCACAATTCTTTCAGATCATCAAACACGGGCGTGAACATTTCGACCGCTTGCGCCAAGCCGATTTGCATCACGTGGCGAATGTGCGGATGTGCGTTCGGCGCACAGCGCAACGCGAACAGGTGATGCCACTCGCGCAAGTTCGCGGTCACAACAATTTCCGCCTTGAGGTCGTTGGGCAAAACTCCGCGCGCGATTTGCGGCGACGCACCGCGTTGAATCAATTCCAGGTATGCTTGCTCCGATGATTCCATAGTCGCGCGCCAAATCTCCCTGTCCGCTTCGCCGAGTTCGCGCGGCGCGACGACGGTGATCTCGCCGCCGAACTTGCCCTTGTTGTAATTGCAATAGCGGGTGCTCTCTTGCGAAAACGACGCGATGCGATGGCGCACGAGTTCGTGCGTCACGCCGCGATTCGTGACGATGTGCGCGGTCATCGTCGCGTGTTCGATCACCGACCAGTGATTTTTCTGCATCAACATCTGGATGAAACGATGATAACTGTCGGGCGTGACGCGGTCTTCGGACTTGTAACACACGCGTCCGGCGAATTCGACGCGGCGGAGCATTGCCAGCGCGTCGTCTTTCGATTGCGGATTGAGAATCGTGAAAGCCGGTTCGACGATGATCATCGTTTATCCTCAGGCGATTTTCCACGAAGGACACGAAGATCACGAAGAAAAAACAAAACTTGGTGCTCCTTCGTGTCCTTCGTGGGTAAAGAAACTTTGCTTCTCGCGCAACGGTTTAAGCGGGTGGTTCCGCGAGAATCGTGCGCGTGCGAAGTTGCGTTTTGTGATCGAACACGTGGTACTTGCGGAATGTGAGCCATGCCTGGTCGCCGGTGCGAAACTCTGCCGCGATGGGCACGGACGCGACGACCTGGTCATCGCCGACGGCGAGCGTCAAGATCGCGATGCTTTTGAGCGCCAGGTTTTGCCGGTTACGAACAGTCGCCTGGATCGCATTCTCGCGTGGCTCGCGCGTGACGAGCACATCTTCCGAACGTGCGCCGACCTTGTCGCCGGAGAATTCGGACACGACACGCGCGCCGGCAACCCAGTTGATCGGCGGCGTCTCGACGTTGAGATGGAGAAATTCCGCGATGAACACATTCTTGGGACGATTGTAAATGTCTTCGTACGTGCCGGTCTGCTCGATGCGTCCGGTATCCATGATCGCGATAATATCGGCGAGGATGAATGCTTCTTGTTGATCGTGCGTGACGTAGACCGTCGTCACGTTGAATTGTGTGAGCAGCGTTTTCAAGTTCACGCGATATTTCTCGCGCAGTTTCGGATCGAGATTCGAGAACGGCTCGTCGAGCAGAAACACGACCGGGTCGCGTGTGATACACCGTCCGAGCGCGACGCGTTGGCGTTCGCCACCGGACAAGGTGCTCGGCATCCGGTCTTGGAGGTACTCGATCTCGACGCCGAGCAATTCGCTCGTGCGTTTGTACTTGGCTTGCGCCTCTGCATTCAAGGTTGGCGTTTTCTTCTTGAAGAAAAAGTACGAGAGGATGTTGGTCTTGCTAGTCAGGTGCGGATAGAGCGCGTACCCTTGAAACAAAAATCCGATCCCGCGTTGACCGGGCGGCACATCTTGCATGTTGGTGCCGTTGTACAGAATTTCGCCGGCATCCGGCTCGATCAACCCCGCGATCATTTTGAGAATCGTCGTTTTGCCGCACCCGCTCGGACCCAGGATGACAAGTGTCTTCGCGTGCGGAACCGTGAGGTTGAGATTTTCGATTGCGAACGGGCGGCGCGCGGCAGGCAAATCGCGCGATGGGAAGGGGAACGTAAGCGCTGGCTTGCGCGCGTCGAATGCTTTGCTAATGTGGACGAGTTCGATTTTTGCCATTGGTTTTGTCTCAGGTTGAAGTGACTGTATTTTACTCCAATCACGCGGAAATAGCGAGATCAAAAAGCAACCTTCGACTCAAAGGTCACGTGGTTGTTCCCAAGAGCTAGGGGCGTTCTTCGCGATGTTGCTTCAATGCCGGTGTGCGTTGCTTGCGTTGGTACGATTCTAGTTCCTGGAATGCGACGATGGGTCTGCCGCGGTACTTGGCGTACTCGGCTACAAACTCTGGGATGCCGATATACGGTCCTGCGATGTGACCTGGGCGCTTGGAGTCGGCAAAAAAATAATAGTTCCCGTCTCGCCGAAAAGAGGTGAGCCAGTGTAGGCGCAACGTGTTGCCATCCAGCTCGACTGGCGTGAACTCAATCATCAAATAGTTGGGCTTGACAGCCGGCGCGATGTGTCGGAGGGTTTCGACGGCAAAGCGAGACAGGTCAACGCACACTCCTGAAGGGGCGGCGAAGAAATCGTGTGGCTCGTAGATGGATAATTGACCGGACCTGTTTCGCTGGGTCTCAGATAGTGCCATTGCTCGCGCCATGTCATAAGTGAACCTGGCACCGATCCACGCGTTGATGTCTTCGGGAGTTTGCCATACCTGCAAAGCTTGTTGGTATGTTACGGCATCCTTGAAAGACGCAACTTGCGGTCTCGGAATTTCCGGCGCATCCGAGGTGGGGTCAGCGGTTTCGGAAAATGTACCGCACCCAGCCGCGAACGCCAGGAATAGTAGGATCAGTACTTTAGGCATGTGACTTTTCAAGCGGAGGAGTATCTGCACAAGATTCCAGGCGACTCTATTTTACTCCAATCGCGTGGAAATAGCGAAATCAAAAAGCGACCCTCGCATATCGAAGGTCGCTTGTTTGTGCCGACGAGTGGAGTCGGACCACTGACCAAGGGCTTATGAGTCCCCTGCTCTACCACTGAGCTACGTCGGCAAACGAATCCGTAACCCGATTATACTGATTCAAGTTGGCGTGTCAAATTCAAATTCGTGGTGACTGTTCCCAACCTTGCGAAGGTTGCGAAAACGCATTTCAAATCGAGACACCGCGCGAACCTTCGTAAGGTTGAGCGGTTACAATTCGTCGCTTTACGTTTTCGCCGTGTACGCGCGCAGCGCGTCGAGCGCCCGCGCGTATTCGCGTTCCACACGCGCGGTCGGATCCGCGCCGTTCTGTTTGCCGCTCCGCACTGCTTCTTCGATCTCTTTGCACACATCCGCGAGCACGTGCGCGCCGAGGTTCGCACTCGCCGATTTCAAGGTGTGCGCCGCGCGGCGCATCGCATCCGCATCATGATTCGACGCGGCTTGGCGGATCGCTTCGATGAGCGACGGCGCGTTCACTTGAAACAGGTTCACCAGTTCGATCAGCGGTTCCATGTCGCCGTCCGTTACCTCGCGCAAATCGGTAAGCAAATGCGCGTCGAGCACATCGGCAGTTGGTTGTGCGGTTGCCGGTTCGGGATTTGCAATCTCCACGAGTGGCGTGGCGCGTTCGAGCGCGCGCGCTAATTCCTCCACGCGCACCGGCTTGGTGATGTAATCATCCATGCCCGCCGCAAGACAAATCTCGCGGTCGCCTTGCATCGCCTCCGCGGTCATCGCGATGATGCGCGGTTGCTGCGCGGGATCGAACTCGGCGCGGATGCGTCGCGTCGCATCGAGTCCGTCCAACTCCGGCATTTGCACATCCATCAACACCACGTCGTACGTTTGTCGGCGCAACGCGTCGAGCGTTTCCAAGCCGTTGCCGGCGACATCGGCGCGATACCCCATCTTTTGCAAAATGAGCAACGCGACTTTTTGATTCACCAAGTTATCTTCGGCGAGGAGAAGGCGGAGCGGATGCCGCGTCCCCATCGTCGCATCCATTTGCGGTTGCGCGGCGAGTTGCGGCGCGCGCACGGGACGTTTCGCAAACACGTCCACCAGTGCGTTGTACAATTGCGATGCCTTGATCGGTTTGGACAAGTACGCGGCAAAGCGGACGTTGGTCGCGCCTTCCGCTTCGGCGCGACTGCCGATGGAGGTGAGCATGACCAACGGCAACGCGTTCGCATCGCGCTGCTTGCGGATTTCGGCGGCAAGCGTCAAGCCATCCATCTCCGGCATTTGCATATCGAGAATCGCAATGTCGAAGCGGTCGCCGCGCTGAATCAGCGCGAGCGCCTCGGCACCCGAAGCCGCCGTCGTCGGCGTCATGCCCCAGGCGCGCAGTTGCAAATCTATGATCTTGCGATTGGTGGCGTTGTCGTCCACGATGAGCGCGCGCAATCCGGAAAGTTGCGGTTGAATCGAACGCAAATTCAAATTGGGTTGGTGCGGTGAGGCAAGCGCGCGAATCGTAAAGTGGAACGTGGTGCCTTCGCCGGGTACGCCGGTGCTTTCGACCCACATCGCGCCGCCCATCATTTCCGCGAGCCGTTTGCTGATGACGAGACCCAGTCCGGTGCCGCCATACCGGCGCGTCGTCGAAGCGTCTACCTGGCTGAACGATTTGAACAGGCGATCCATCCGGTCGGGGGGAATGCCGATCCCGGAATCCTTGACGGCGAAATGCAAATCGTACATGTTCTCGGCGGGCGCGGTTCCAGTTACCGCGATGATGACTTCGCCGGTGTCGGTGAACTTGACGGCGTTGCCGAGCAGGTTGACCAAAATTTGGCGCAAGCGCGTGATGTCGCCGATGATCGCTTCGGGCACACTCGCGTCAATCGTGTACGCCAGGTCCAATCCTTTTTGCGAGGCGCGCGCCGCGAGCAGATCGAGCGCCTCCTCGGCGCACCGCGCGACCTCGAAGGGTTGACGTTCGAGTTCGAGACGTCCTGATTCGATCTTGGAGAAATCGAGAATGTCGTTGATGATTGCGAGGAGCGCATCGCCGCTCGCGCGAATCGTTTGGCAAAAGTCGCGTTGTTGCTCGGTGAGCGGCGTGTCGAGGAGCAGACTCGTCATGCCGATGACCGCGTTCATCGGCGTGCGGATTTCGTGGCTCATGTTCGCGAGAAATTCGCTCTTGGCGCGGGTCGCGGCTTCGGCGGTGTCTTTCGCCGCGCGCAGTTCTTCTTCCGCGCACTTGCGTTCGGTCATATCGCGCGAGATGCCGAGCAAGCCGGTGATGTTGCCGGCAATGTCGCGCAAGGGCACTTTGGTCGTCAAGCGCCAGCGCATTTCGCAGGTGACGGGATCCGCCGAATTTTCTTCGCGATTGACGATGGTCAGTCCGTCGCGGAGCACCTTGGCGTCGTCGGCGCGGACGCGTTCGGCAAACTCGGAATCGAAAAGGTCGGCAGCAGTTTTGCCGAGGATGCCGTGCGTTTGGTCAAAGCCGAGAAAGCGCATGTGCTCGCGATTGCTAAAGACGTAGCGTCCGGTGGGGTCTTTGATGAACACCATCGCCGGTAAATTTTCGAGAATCGTGTTGAGTTGGTTGCGTTCGTCGGCGAGTTTGCGTTCGATCGCTTTGCGCGCGGTAATGTCTTCTTTCACCGCGAGGTAATGCGTGATCTTGCCATGTTCGTCGGTGACGGCAGAGATGGAGGCGGATTCCCAGTATAGTTCGCCGTTCTTTTTCTTGTTGTGAAATTCGCCGCGCCATTGTCCGCCCGCGCTGATCTGTTGCCACAAGCGCGCGTACTCCTCGGGGGGCGTTTCGCCGGATTTCAAAATGCGCGGATTCTGACCCAGGGCTTCCGCCAGGGTATAGCCGGTCACCTCCGTGAATTCCGGATTGGCGTACTCGATGGCTCCCTGGGTGTCGGTGATGACGATGGAGACGGGACTCTGCTCGACGGCGCGCGAGAGTTGGCGCAGACGTTCTTCGACTTGTTTGCGTTCGGTGATGTCGCTGAATACGGCAAGCGTGCCCACATACGCGCCGTCTTCGATCCGCGGTTGACCACTGACCATCACGGTCAAGCGCCGTCCGTCTTGGCGCAGTACCTCCACCTCGTAGCGACCGCTCGCGCCAGCGGCGCGTTGTTGATTGGTTTGTTCGATGTGCGTGTGTTGGTCGGGCGCGATGAAACCACTCCAGTGCATTCCAATCAATTCGGATGGCGCGTAACCGAGGATCGCGCACGCGGCGGGATTGGCAAAAACGACGTGCCCCTCGGTGTCGTCCATCATGATGCCTTCGCCGATGCTTTGCACGATGTTCTCGTTGAAATGCGCCAGACGGTCGAGGCGCGTTTCCATTTCCTTGCGTTCGGTAATATCGAGCGCCATGCCGACGATGCCGGCGAGATTGCCGTGCGCGTCGGTGTATGTGGCTTTGTTGAGAAGAATGTCGCGCGCGTCGCCGTCCGCGCGGCGCGCGCGCGCTTCGTGTTGTTGCGCGCCCGTTTGCGCGAGCAACGCGTGGTCGAGCGCGGTGTACTGCTCGGCGATTTCCTGGGGATGAATGTCATACGCGGTTTTGCCGATCAAGTCCGCGGCGGTGACGCCGTAAAATTCTTCGTACGCGCGATTGCATCCGCGATACGCGCCGCGCGTGTCTTTGTAATAGACCGGCGCCGGAATCGTGTCAATCAGTTTTTGCATGAAATCGTACTGTTGATGGAGCGTTTGCTCTGCCATGCGGCGGTGCACGATGGCGCGCGCCAACATATACGCGATGGATGCCAAGATGAGCAACCCGATCACGGCACGCGGCAACAAGCTCAGGAGCGCCTGATTGGATTGCGCGTCAAACACGGCTTGCGGAATGTGCGTGACGATTTTCCACGTGTACTGGCGCGCGGTGAGTTGCGCGCGGCTCGTCGCTAACGCTTCGCCAGCGGCGGTGCTCGCTTGCAAACCGTCCAAGAGTGGATGAACGGTTACAAATGTGAACAATCCATCCGAGGTAAAAAATTGTCCTTGTTCCGCGTGGCTGATTTGCGACCAGGCATCGGGATACGTGTTGCCAAAGGTGCGGGTTTGCCGGTCGGGAAACACAAAGCCCCACTCGTCTTGGTGCGTGGGTCCCTTGAGCCAGTACCCATCCGCATTGAGTAGCATAACCGTGCCGGCGCTAGGCGCGCTGATATGACTCAGCATGGTCAACAGGTCGGCGCCGAAATAATTCAGCATCACCACACCAATTTTGCGTCCCTGTGCGTCGAATACCGGCGTGCCGAAGCGAATCAGTGGTTTGAGCGGCTCTTCAATCTGATCGCCGGCGGTGTTTAGAGCGAGCGGGGAGACGTACACTTCGCTGTTATTCAGGTCAAGGGCATTGCGAAAATGATACCGTTGTTCTTTGGACTGGGGTTGATCCAAAGTCGCGATGAGCGGCGCGCCATGGTTATAGTTGATGGCGATGAGTTCCATCCCGGTCAGGTTCATCAACCGAATCTGATCGTACATGCGTTTCTGTTTGGCAAAGAGCAAAAATTCGCTAGCGAGTTCCGCGTTGTCCAATGCGTGACCTTGAATTTCTGGCAACTCGGCGAGATAATATAGATCGGAGAGAATTCGCTCAAAGCTAGTCGCGAGTCCTTGGCGCGCCAGGTCGAGTGTGTGCGTCTCATTTTCGCCGATCAGCGTCGTCGCGTTGCGTACATCGCTAGAGTGCGCAAAGCCGGCAGCGATGGCGAGGACGAGCGCGAGCGTCAAGAAAACCTGGAGGAATCGTTTGATGAACATTCGGAAATCTAGCCGTTCTGGGACTTGCTGAAATGGCGCCATGCGATGCTCCTTCGCGCGAGGCGAGCTAATCATTCTGGTTCAAATTGTACAGAATCGTCGGCGGGATGGATATAAGGTGATGGTCATGAGAGCGCAGTACTTGATTTGCGGAGAAGGCGCCAGGGTATGTGCAAAGTCAATTGACAATCCGCATTTGTCATTGCGAGGCGCGGTTTTTGCGCCGAAGCAATCCCCAACTAGTAGACATTATCGGGAATAAGACCTCTCTCGCCCAGCCGCTAAGAACGCCAAGTTTTTTCAAGATGATTCTTTTCGTGCTTGGCGTCTTGGCGAGAGGCAAAAGTTGTTTCCGATAAAGTCTAGTGAATCGGGCGCTTTGCGGCTTCGTCGCTGCGCTCCTCGGAATGACAGTAATCGTTTCTGCGCGAAGCGTTACACATGCCACGCGCGGCGTGACACGCAATGCGTGGCAATGACACTGGCAGAGGACTTTGGAAAACCTGTGAGAAGGCACGTCCATGACTTGACACGCGGCGCTTTCGAGTTAGAATCAAAACAACTGGATACATCGAGTTCGCTACCTGCGTAGCGTTGCCCAACGCCGAGTTGCCCTCGCGGTAGCGCGGCGATTTTTGTTCAGCGCAACCTAACCTTGCAAAGGTCACAACCCTTCGCAAAGTTGAGTAGTCACGTCCAAAGGAGCAAAGATGCTACCCCAACGAATGAACGAGTACTTGCGTGATCTCTTGCCCGAGCACGTTTTGCAGGCGCGGCGCATCGAAGACGATGGCTTGGTCTACCTCGAATTCACATCCCAGGATGTCGAGCTGTTGCATCGTCTGGGCATTGAAGTGGACAACCTGGGTCCGCGTCTCGTCGTGTGCATGTGGAACGAGCGCGCGTCGCTGGAGGTTGGTGGTTATCTCGTCGTGGACAATGTCGCGATGGGTCTGCCTTCGATGGGCGGCATTCGCATGTTGCCCGACGTGACGCCGACGGCGATTCACAATCTCGCGCGCGGAATGACGTTGAAAAACGCCGCGGCGGATTTGCCCTACGGCGGCGGCAAGTCCGGCATTGTCGCGCCGACGAACCTTTCGCCGGCGCAGCACACCGAGGTCGTGTGCGGATTCGCGCATTTGTTGCGCCGCTACGTCCGGCTCTACAATCCCGGTCCGGATGTCGGCACGAACGACCAGGACATGAAAACGATCGCGATTGAAAACGGTCTCGACGCGGTCGTCTCGAAACCGGTCGAGATGGGCGGCAATCGCATTGACCAACTCGGCGCGGCGGCGGGCGGCTGTGTCATCGCGCTCGAAGCGTTGTATCGTGAAGCCGAACGCTTGCGTGTGTTGCCGCAATTTCGCAACGTGCAAATTCCCGCGTGGGATCAAGTGTCCGTGATCGTGCAAGGATTCGGCGCGGTCGGCGCGAACGTGGCGCGCTTGCTCGCCGAAAAAGAGAACGCGCCGCGCGTCGTCGGCATCAGCGACGCGACCGGTTATTTGTATTGCGAATCCGGTCTCGACGTGCCGCTCTTGCTCGCGCTCCGCAAACAAAATCCGCTCGTCGCCAAGCCATACTTTCTCGCGCATCCCGACGGACCGGACGCCGGTTGCCCCACCTTGAAATTCTCCAGCGCGCGCGATGATTTGTTGCGCGAGTCTACGTTCGCGCTGATTCCTGCCGCGCCACAACCAAACTATCTCGACGTGGACGAATCGTCACATCCTTCGATCACGGTGGACAAGATGGGACGCTGGACGATGGTCATCGAAGGCGCGAATACGTACTCGCCGGATCCGAAACGCAAAGCCGCGCGGCGCAAAATGGAACGTCGCGTGTATCAGGAACGCGGCACGTTGATCGCGACGGATTACCTGGTCAATTCCGGCGGCGTGATTTTTGCCGCGCACGAGCGAATGATTCCAACGCCCCAGGATTTGCAGATTCCGGACGCGATGATCGGTAATCGCGCGGCGGTGGAGCAGTGGCTCAAGCAGCACGCCGCGCAGTTCGCACAACTCGCGGAACAACGGCGCGGCGCGGCGGAGAAAAAACGCGATCACGTGATTCGGCAAAATATGGTCGAGTTGGTGGACGGCTTGGTTGAGGAGGATGACGCATTGCCGTGCCAGGTCGCGGAACGCATTAGCATTCGCCGCATCGTCAGCCGCGAAAGTCACCGCGTCGCGTCCGAGGTGATGATCGCGATGGCGACGGCGCTGCTCGATAGTTCGGTGCAAGATGCCGCGCGCGTGCTCATCGAAAAGAATACGGATATTCTCTCGGTGCTTGCATCGGACGGTCGCGTCGTCGGCATTGTGACGGATTGGGATATTACGCAAGCCGCGGCGCGCGGCAAGATTGCCGGCGTCCGCGTGGACGAGGTAATGTCGCGCGAGGTAGTGAGTTGCGGACCGCATGACAGCATTCTCGAAGTCGTCACGCGCCTCGAACAACACGGCATCTCGGCGTTGCCAGTGCTTTCGCCCGATGGGCAACTCCTTGGCGCGATCACCGCGGATTTGCTCGCGACGCGAACGTTGTATCGGTTGTTGTTGGGCGAACAGTAAACGCGCGAAAAAACCGTCGCCGTTGACAGCGTACCCGATTTCCATATAATCAGTGCAACTTGGTGTCGAGCGTAGCACAATGACGACTACGTGTCGGCACATTTGTTCTGTTTTTGAAAGGAGGTGGTTGATTCCAGACAGATGCTCTTGCCCGGCGCAAGTACTCTGCTTATCGCGCGAGGTCGCGCGAATGTCCAAGAAGGACAAACTCGTACGAGTGTATGGTTCTGTCGTCCAAGGTCAATTTCCAGGAGGAGAAGGAACAAAATGAAAAAGGTAAGCTTGATTCTGATGACGTTGTTCGTTATCGCCTTGTTAGCGGCATGCGCCGCGCCGACCGCGCCGCCGCCGCAAGTCGTGAGAGAAACCGTCGTCATCGCGGGTACGCCGCAAGTGGTTGAAAAAGTCATCACCGCGACCCCGCCGCCTACGCAAGCCCCCGCGGCGACCAAGCCGCCGGCGCTCAAGACGCTCGTCGTCTGCATGGCGCAGGAACCCGAATCGCTCTATCAGAACGGGACAAGCATGCAGGTCGCGCGCTTTGTCGCGCAAGCCGGTGTATGGGAAGGTGGCGCGGTCGCGTTCATTGATCAGGTGAACTATGACTATCAACCCGCCGGTCTTGCCAAGCTGCCAAATATCAAAGACGGCGACGCCAAAGTGGGTAAAGTCAAAGTCAAAGCCGGCGACATGATTCAAAACGCGGCAGGCACCGTGGTCAAAGCCGAAAAAGATGATGAACTGGATCAGATGGTCGTCACGTTCAAGTTGAAACCTGGTCTCAAGTGGTCGGATGGTCAACCGCTCAAGGCGTCGGATTTGGTCTTTGGGTACAACACCTACAAAGACAAGGACTCTGGCGTGACCAGCCGCTTTTTGATTGATCGCACGACTTCATTCGTTGCCAAAGACGATGTGACGGTCGAGTGGACGGGTATTCCCGGCTACGTGGATGGGTTCTACTACACCAACATCTTCAACCCGCTCCCCGAGCATGTGTTGAAGGGCGTCGCGCCTAAGGATGTCAAGTCCAGCCCGTACGCACGCAAGCCGGTCGGTTTCGGTCCGTTCCGCGTGACAAACTGGGTCTCCGGCGACCGCATCGAACTCGAAAAGAATCCGAACTATTGGCGCGCGAGTGAAGGTCTTCCGAAAGTGGACCGTGTGATCTTCCGCTTTATCCCGGACACGAACCAACTGCAAGCGCAATTGATCGCCGGTCAATGCGATATTGGGACACAGGACGCGTTGAACACCGACGTGATCCCGTTCTTCGATCAAGCGGAGAAGAACGGTCTGGTCAAACCGTACTATATCGCCGGTTCGACCTGGGAACATATTGACTTTAACGTCGCGGGTCCCAAAGCGCCCAAGCCGCGCCCCGATTTCTTTAGCGATGCGCGTGTGCGCCAAGCAATGGCATACGGCACGAATCGCAAAGAGATGAACGACAAGATTCTGTTCGGCAAAAGCAACTTGATGGATACCACGGTGCCGACGACGCACTGGGCGTATCCCAAGGATGCCGCTGCGATCACCAAGTACGCGTTCGACACCAAGAAAGCCGAAGAATTGCTCGACGCGGCGGGCTGGAAGAAAGGCGCCGATGGCGTGCGCGCGAAAGACGGTCAACGTTTCTCGGTGACGATCAGCACGACCGCCGGCAACAAACCGCGCGAAGCGGTTATGCAGATTTTCCAAGCGAACATGAAGACGATCGGCATCGAAGTCAAACTCGACTTTCCGCCGGCGACCGTGCTCTTTGGTCGCGGCAAGGACAGCGACTATATGAGCGGCAACTTTGACCTGATGCTGTTCGCCTGGGTCGCTGGACCACAACCGACGTTGTTGGTGTACACCTGCGGCGAAACGCCGACCAAGGAAATGACGTGGGCGGGTCAGAACAACACGTTCTGGTGCAACAACGATTTTGACAAAGCGTACACCGGGTATCTCTCTTCGATGGATCGCGACAGCCAAGCCAAGAATGCCAGCGCGGCGCTTTCCCTCATCTCGAAAGAGTTGCCGATCTTGCCGTTGTACCAACGCATCAACGTCCACGCGACCAATCCACGCGTGTTGAATTTCAAACCCGATCCGACGGCGGGTGAAATCTACAACATCGAAGAATTCGACATCAAACAATAGCATCTCAACCCGGCGGGTGCGCGCACGCGCGCACCCGCCACGTTTTTGTTTGTGGGCGCTAGACCCGAAGGGCTTTCGAAAACCCTTCGGGTCTTGGGAGAAGCGTATGACAGGTTATCTCGTTCGTCGTTTCGTTCAGATGGTACTCGTGGTCGTGGTTTCATCTTTCCTCATCTATATGTTGTTGAATCTCGCGCCCGGCGGTCCACTGTGGGAGTACACCCAGCAGGGCACGAGCCGTGAAACCGCGCTGACGCCCGAAGATTACCAACGCCTGACCAAAATGCTGGGTCTCGATAAACCGTTGCACATTCGGTACCTCATTTGGATTGCCGGCGATGATTGGTACGACGGCGGCGAACGCAAAGGCATCATTCGCGGCGACTGGGGCGAATCGTGGAAAGTGGCGCAAGGCGTCACGGTGATGGAATTGTTCTCGACGCGTATCGGCAACACGCTGATGCTTTCGGGTACCGCGCTGTTGATCTCGCTGATTTTCGCCATCCCAATTGGCATTATCGCCGCGGTCAAGCAGTACAGTTTGCTCGATTATGTGCTGACCGCGTTCTCTTTCATCGGCGTGGCGATGCCGGTCTTTTGGTTCGGCTTGATGATGATTCTTGTTTTCTCATTGCAGTTCAAAGCGTGGGGCTTGCCCGCGTTGCCGCCCGGCGGCAACGAATCATTGTTCGGTCCGGACAAGGGTACCTTCTTCGATCTCGCGCAACATCTCATCATGCCCGCGATTGTGTTGAGTCTGTTTCAGATGGCGTCGTGGAGCCGCTATATGCGGTCGAGCATGCTCGAAGTGTTGCGCCAGGATTACGTCCGCACCGCGCGCGCCAAAGGCGTCGTCGAGCGGCTCGTCATCACCAAGCACGCGCTCCGCAACGCGCTGATTCCCATCATCACGATTGTCGTGCTCTCGCTGCCGACGCTGTTCAACGGCGCGGTGATCACCGAAACGATTTTCGCGTGGAATGGCATGGGGCGCATGTACATCAACGCGCTCACGCGCGGCGATTATCCGGTCTTGATGATGTTTCTGCTCATCAGCGCGATTCTCGTCGTCATCGCGAACTTGCTCGCCGATGTGCTCTACACTGTCGTTGACCCGCGCATCAAGTACTCGTAACCCGCGCCACGAAATACGGAATACGTACTGCGTAGTGCGTAGTGCGTAGTGCGTAGTGTTTAACCATGAGGTCGTTATGTCAGTTGCCGAACTAGAATTGCCGCTCGACCTGGAAAATGTCCAGGAGGAAACGCAAGCCGCGATGGTCTGGCGGCGGTTTCGCCGACATCGCCTTGCTTTGATGGGCATGGTGATCATTGTTGCCCTGTTGTCGTTGTCGGCATTCGCCAGTATCATCGCACCGTACGATCCGCTCACCCAGGACCTGGTCAATCGTAATCAAGGTCCAACTGCGGGACATATTTTTGGCACCGACGAACTGGGTCGCGACTTGCTCTCGCGCTTGTTATTTGCTGGGCAGATTTCGCTCTCGATCGGTTTCAGCGTCGCGATAGGCGCGACGCTGATCGGCATGACCATCGGCGCGATTTCCGGTTATTTCGGCGGCTGGGTAGATACGATCTTGATGCGCCTGGTTGATCTGATTTTGACCATGCCGCAATTGCCGATTCTGCTCATCCTCGCGTCGTTCTTCAAAGGCGGCGGCGTGCCGATGTTGATCGGCATTCTGGTCGCGCTGAGTTGGACGAGTTCGGCGCGCGTCGTGCGCGGCGTCGTGCTGTCCTTGCGCGGTCAGGAATTTGCCGAAGCCGCGCGCGCGCTCGGCGTATCGCACTTTGAAATCATCGTGCGGCACATGTTGCCGAACGCGCTCGCGCCGATCATCGTCGCGATGACGTTGGCGGTCGGCGCGGCAATCATCACCGAATCGGCGTTAAGTTTTCTCGGCTTTGGCGTGCAACTGCCGACCGCGACCTGGGGCAATCTGTTGCAAAACGCGCAGAGCGACATGTTCCTCGCGCCGTGGAAAGCGGTGCTCCCCGGCTTTTTCATTTTTATCACCTCGTTGTCGTTCAACTTTATGGGCGATGGTCTCCGCGACGCGCTCGATCCTCGGATGAAGGTCTAGTCTGCCATGTCAACTGAAAACAATACGCTCGTCCGCGTGAACGATCTCGTCGTCTATTATCCCGTGCGCGCCGGAGTGCTCCAGCGCGTCGTCGCCAATGTGCGCGCGGTGGATCACATTTCGTTCGATTTACGCAAAGGCGAAACGCTGGGCTTGGTCGGCGAATCGGGCTGCGGTAAAACGACGGCTGGTCGCGCGATTCTCCGTTTGGTGCCGGCGACCGGCGGGCAAGTGTCCTTCGAACAGCAAGACGTGTTTCGGATGGGTGGCAATCAACTTAAAACCGCGCGCAAAGATATGCAGATCATTTTTCAAGACCCGTACGGTTCGCTCGATCCGCGCATGCCGATTGGCGAAATCATCGGCGAAGGGTTGCGCGTGCACAGCGCGTTCACATCGGCGGAACGCAAAAAGCAAGTGACGCAAATGATGATGCGCGTCGGGTTGCGCCCCGAGTACGCGCGCCGATACCCGCACGAATTTTCCGGCGGGCAGCGCCAGCGCATCGGCATTGCGCGTGCGTTGATTCTGCACCCCAAGTTCGTAGTGTGCGACGAGCCGGTCTCCGCGCTCGACGTTTCGATTCAATCGCAAGTGCTCAATTTGTTGAAGGACTTGCAGAAAGAACTGGGTCTGACGTACTTGTTCATCGCGCACAACCTCGCGGTCGTCAAGTACATCAGCGATCGCATCGCGGTGATGTACCTCGGCAAGATCGTGGAACTCGCGGAGACCAAGTTGTTGTTCGCCGACGCATTGCATCCATACACCAAGGCGCTGTTGTCTGCGATTCCCGAACCCAACCCGACGCTCAAGCGCGAACGCATCGTGCTGACCGGCGATGTGCCGTCGCCGCTCAAGCCGCCGTCTGGTTGTCGCTTTCACACGCGTTGTCCCATCGCGGTGCGCGGGCAGTGCGATGTCAAGGAACCGGAATGGCGCGAGGTGAAACCTGGGCATTGGGCGGCGTGCCATTACGCGTAACATTTATTGGTAGGGGCGACCCTTGTGGTTGCCCAATTTGGGCAGGGACAAACCCTGCCCCTACGAAAATAATGAACCATGCGACGTTTAACGCGTCGTGAATTTTTAACAATCAGCGCCAGCGGCCTCGTCGTGTTCGCCAGCGGCGGACTTGTCTCCTGCGCGCCAACAACTATTCCAACGCCGACGCCGGTAGCGGGTCCGCAGACGGACGGGGGCAAATTCACGCTGGACCCGAAGCAAGCATTGCCCTTGCCGCTCTGGATTACGCGCAACGAAGATTTTTACACCGTGAAATATGCGGACCTTCCCAGTATTGGTCTTGATTCGTGGCGACTGTTTGTGTACGGTCTCGTGCGCGACGAGATGCGTCTCACGCTCGACGAGGTGAAAGCACTACCAGCAATCACGACGATGCACACGCTCGAATGCATTGGGAATCCGGTGGGCGGTAATCTCATCGGCAACGCGAACTGGCGCGGCATTTTGTTGCGCGATGTGCTGACGCGCGCGGGCGTAGACACGCGCGCGCAGTTCGTGACGATTGGCGGTGTGGACGATTATTTCACGACCGTGCCGCTGGCGACCGCGCTGGAGGAGCACGCGTTGCTCGCGTACGCGATGAACGACCAGCCGCTACCCTTGTCACACGGCTTTCCCTTGCGCGCGCTTTTGCCCGGCGTCTATGGACAGAAACAACCCAAATGGATTACCAGCATCGAAGTGACGAACGAAGACAAACTCGGTCCCTGGGAACAAAAGGGGTGGTCGCGGCGCGCGACGATCAAACTCAATTCGGGAATCCAGGAACCGCGCCAAGGCACGACGCCCGCGCGCGGCGACCTGTTGATCGCGGGGTACGCGCAGACGAACGCGATCGGCATTCGTGCGGTGGACGTCAGTACCGATGCCGGCGCAACCTGGCACGCGACGACGATCACGCCCGCGCCGTCGCCGTACGTGTGGACGCCGTGGGGCTGGCGTTGGCGCGATGTCGCGGCAGGACGCTACACCTTGATGGCGCGCGCGACGGATCGCGCCGGCGCAACCCAGGATGATGCGAGGGCGGGCATTCTGAGCGACGTTTTTCCGGACGGCACGTCGGCGATTCATTCATTCACGCTAGAAGTACGTGAGCGATAATTCTGCGGAGCAATCAAAACTCAAATGGCAACGAACAATCCACCTCTTTTGCAAGTCAACAATCTCAAAACTTTTTTCTACACGTCCGATGGCACGGTGCCGGCGGTGGACGGTGTGAGTTTTGAAATTCGCGAGGGTGAAACGCTGGCGATTGTGGGCGAATCCGGTTGCGGCAAATCGGTGACCGCGCTTTCGATCATGCGGCTCATCGCGCCGCCGGGCAAGATCATCAACGGCGAAATTTTGTTTAATGGCGAAGACTTGGTCAAACTGCCGGATAGCGCGTTGTACGCGATTCGCGGTTCGCAAATTTCGATGATCTTTCAAGAGCCGATGACCTCGCTCAATCCTGTGTTCAGCGTCGGCGATCAAATCGCGGAAGCCCTCATCATTCACCAGGGCATGACGCACGAAATCGCGTTGCGGCGCACTATCGAATTGCTGCGGCAAGTGCATATTTCCGAACCGGAAAAACGCCTCAAGGCGTATCCGCACGAAATGTCTGGCGGGATGCGGCAACGGATCATGATCGCGATGGCGCTGGCGTGCACGCCCAGTTTGCTGATCGCGGATGAAGCGACGACCGCGCTCGACGTGACGATTCAGGCGCAGATTCTCGAATTGATGAAAGAGTTGAAGCAAAACCTGGGTCTGGCGATTGCGCTCATCACGCACGATCTCGGCGTTGTCGCGGAAATGGCGCAACGTGTGATCGTGATGTACGTCGGCAAAATCGTGGAAGAAGCGGACGTGGTGACGTTGTTCCAGTCGCCCAAGCATCCGTACACGCGCGCGCTCTTGTCGAGCATTCCCACTTTGCAAACGTCGTCCGATCAGCGCCTCAACGTCATCAAGGGCAATGTGCCGAATTTGTATCGCGCGTTGCCGCCGGGCTGTCGTTTCGCGCCGCGTTGCGCCTTCGCTTTCGACAAGTGCCGCGAAGAAGACCCGCCGCTTATCAAAACCGGGTCGGGGCAAGCCGCGCGCTGTTGGCTGTACGATTCCCAGTTCGCCGCGCAAAGAGCGAAAGCATTCGACGCGTAATCGGTTTCGTCTGTTGAAAAGGGCGGCTGGAGAGTCGCCTTTTTTTGTTGGGTGCAAGTGACGCTTTTAGAATCCAGGTTTCTTCGAGAAACTTGGATTCTGGCGAAGGTATGAGACAAGTCAAATGGATTTAGAGACGGTTCGATTCAACTTGCGCGATTTATTTCTCGTTCTGATTGTAATGATCGGTGGACTAGTTTTTTGTAGCAGCTCGCTGGCGAACGGCGATCCGTTGTGGTTTCTGCCGTATTTTAATGAGACGCCTAAGAGCATCGTGGTTTATCGCGAGGGCTGCCGCGTCACGATCACGCCGGGACAACCTGGGTTCGACGAGCTGACGCGCGCGCTCAACGCCGCGTTGTCGCAGATTGACGGTTACGATCCGACGTACGGCTTGCCGCCGGACTCGTTGCGCGATTATCGCGAGAAACAACGCGCGCTCGAAGTGACGTATCCCAAGCGTGTCAAGATTCACGTCGCCTATAAATTTGGCGAACCGGATACGTTGTTCATTCCGCTCACCGGTCCGTTCGGCGAAACGCGTTCGATATTCGGCGGTCACGCGGGCGATTACTGGGCGAGCGCGTTGCGCTTGAAATCGAACGCCGGCATTCGCCAAGCCGCGGAGGCGCTTGGTTGCGCGACGCGTTAATCCGCTTTGCTTTTGGATTCGGGGAAACGCCGCAACGAATCGTGTATCGCCTTGCATCCCAACCCACACGCGCTAATCGCATTGAACCATGTCGCAGACAGGGCGGTTGCAAGTGTGTGCGTCAAAATTTTGGAACACTCAACCTTGCGAAGGTTTTGACGACAAATCAAATATGATTGCCGTTCAACTTTCGCAAGGTTTTTTCGCAATAGCGCAAAACTCACTTTGGGCACACTCAGAATTGCATGAATCACGCTCAAAACACGCTCAGGCAAAGTGACTTTTGCGGTATTGCGTTTTTTCACCACCCAAAAACTTGATGGACATCCCTGTTGCCAAGTTCTTTTGACTTGCGCCGTGATTCGCAGTACAATATTCACGTACGTGGCTGGATGAATGAACATTGATTCGTTTAGGATAAGTCGCTTTTGTTTCGCGCCTGCTGAATCCGAAAGAAGACGTCCGAATGTGCAGTCCAAAAACGCGTGTGCACATGCTGTCGGGGTTACCTCAGCGCATCGTCCGGTGGCGCTGGCACAACATTGGGTTGAGCGCC
Source organism: Chloroflexota bacterium (assembly GCA_016219275.1). NCBI lineage: Bacteria > Bacillati > Chloroflexota > Chloroflexota bacterium. The sequence goes on along the minus strand of JACRBM010000040.1, from coordinate 301,321 downwards.
AAGATGGCGGCGATTGTCGTGGTTGGGATCATTGCGCTGGTTGGATTGTTCACGTACCTGGGCACGGCGGCGTTGAATGAAAACATCCAGCGCACTCAGCACGAGCGCGTGATCCTCGCACAGGCAACCGCCCGGCACGTTGACTATGTGCTTGCCGGCGTGCAAGATGTGCTGACGGATGCGGCGGCGCAATCTATCTGGACGGACGCCGCGAGTATCAGTGTGGCGCTCAGGCGGGCTTCCCAACGACTTGATTTCTACACGACCCAGGTTTTTCTCCTTGATCGCCGCGGGGATGTCGTCGCCGCGCTTCCTCCTCTGACGGCAACCGTTTCCTTCGGTCATTTTGCCTCGATCGCGGATGTGCTCGACGGCAAATCCTTCGCCGTGTCGCGCTATACGCGACCGCTCGGCGTCCTGGGTTCGACCACGATTGCCGCGACGCCCATCCGCGATGAAAACAATCAGGTCAAAGGTGCGCTGGTCATCCCGCTCAATCTAACCAGTCCGCATCTTCGTTTGTTCACCCACCCGATTGGATTAGGTGAGACGGGTTATCTCGAGCTGATTGATCTGGGTGGAAATATTCTCATCAGCACGCGTCCCGAACACATCGGTCAGACGAGCGATCACGGCGATGCGCTTGCGGCGTTGATTCGCGATCAGCGCCCGGCGGTCTCGACCTGCCATGATTGTCACGCTACGCCGACTGCGTCCCAGCCCCGTGCTGAAGTCCTCGCCTTTGCGCCGCTCGAACGCGTGCAGTGGGGTGTCACGGTTCGCCAAAGCGAGGACGAAGTGTTCGGCTCCATCCGCCAATTACAACTACGCATTTTTGCGCTGATGGCGATCATGCTGATCGGCGCATTGATTCTGGTGTACCTCACGACGCGCAGTGTGATTACGCCAGTCCAAGCATTGACCGCCGCCACCCAACGCATTGCCGACGGCGATCTCGACACGCCTCTAAACGTCGAAGGGCACGATGAAATCGGCGCGTTGGCGTCGTCCTTCGACACGATGCGTCTGCGACTGAAAGATTCCATCGCCAAGATCCAAACCTGGAACCGCGAATTGGATACGCGTGTGCGCGAGCGCACCACTGCCGTCGAGCAAGCCAAGAGCGAGATCTCGCGTTTGTACGGCGAGTTGCAACGCAAAGAACACGTGCGCGGCGAATTGTTGCGGCGAATCTTTGCGGCGCAGGAGGAAGAACGCAAACGCATCTCGCGCGATTTGCACGACGAAACCTGCCAGGTGCTTACCGGCTTGTCCTACGCGTTGGACGATGCGGCGGAAACCACGACCGCGCCGGAAATCCGACCGCAGTTGGAACGGATGCACGAACTCGCCAACACCGCGCTTGAAGAGATCCATCGCATCATCGCGGATTTACGTCCGACCATGCTCGACCATTTGGGTTTGATTTCAGCGCTACGCTGGTGCGCCGAATTGCGTTTCAATGGCTTGCCGATTCGTTTTGGGATGCGCGAAGCCGGGCACGCGCGCCGTTTGTCTTCCCCGGTCGAGAGCGCGCTCTTTCGCGTGGTGCAGGAAGCGATCAATAACATCGCGCGCCATTCCGGCGCATCGCGCGCCGAGTTCGTCTTTGAATTCCTGCCCGATTGTTTGGAAGTCACGATTACCGATAATGGCAAGGGCTTTGATGTGAACAGCGTGTACAGCAATACCGATAGCCAGCGCGGGTTGGGTTTGATGGGAATGCGCGAACGGATGGATGCAGTAGGCGGTCAACTGATTATTCACGCCGCGCCCGATGCTGGGACGGTGGTGCGCCTGAGTGTGCCGCTCGATCCATCCAATGTCGCCGATACCATCGAGGAGGGTGACCATGTCCAAACCGATTCGAGTTCTGCTCGTTGACGATCACGCCATCGTGCGTGAAGGGATCGGCTCGCTTCTATCGCACCAAAAAGATATCAAGATCATCGGGCAAGCGGTGGATGGCAAACAAGCCATTGACGCGGTGACCCAGCTCAAGCCCGACGTGGTGTTGATGGACATTACGATGCCGGTGATGAATGGCTTGGACGCGACGCGTGAGATTCACAAATTATTTCCCGACACGCGCGTGTTGGTGCTGACGCAACACGAGAACAAAGAGTACATCATGCCGCTCTTGCAAGCCGGCGCGGTTGGTTATATCAGCAAACGCGCGCGCGCCAACGAGTTGATCCACGCCATCCACGCGGTGCACGACTCGGGCGCGTACCTGCCGCCGAGCATTACACATCTGGTCGTGAACGCGCTCGCCGATGCGCCGAACGCGAGTTCACTCGAACAATCGGTTTTGACCGAGCGCGAACGCGATGTCGTGCGTCTCGTGGCGGAAGGATTAAGTAGCCGCGAAATCGCCGAGCGCTGGTCTATCAGCGTCAAGACCGTGGACACGCATCGCGCGAACATTATGGAGAAACTGGGAATTCACAACAGCGCGGAATTGATCAAGTACGCGATTCGTAACGGCATTGTGAGCGTCGAGTAGCCACGTTCGTCTACCCGCGCCGCGATTTCTCTCGGACCCTCCCGACAACTGTCGGGAGGGTTTTTGTATTCGCAAATACCGAATCTCTGTATCCCAGAATACCGAAATCTACCGATAGGCGAAACACGCGTGATGGCGTACACTGGGCGCGTTGTGTTTGATCCTAAATATACATTCGCATTTGCCGATAATTCGATAACCGACACGACTGCTCAAAGGAGAACACATGAGTTTCGATTTGTCACGTCGCCAATTCCTCAAGTCCTCCCTCCTCGCAACGGGAGGGATGCTTTTGCCGGCGGTTGCCGGTTCTGCCTCCGCCGCCGGCGAGATTCGCAAGTTTCCCCTGCACAAACAGATTGGTGAGTCACATACCATCTGCCCCTTTTGCTCGGTGGGGTGCGGGTTGGTCGTCGCCACGGATGCCAAGGGGCACATCATCAACTGTGAAGGGGACAGCGAACATATCATCAATCGCGGCGCGCTCGATCCCAAATCCGTTGCCGTGACGCAACTCTCGAACAGCCCGCTCCGGTTAAAGCACGTGATGTATCGCGCGCCCAACTCGGACAAGTGGGAAGAAAAACCCTGGGATTGGGCGGTCGAGCAGATTGCCACGCGCATCAAAGAGACGCGCGACAAGACTTTCACCAAGCAAATCAAGGTGGGCGACAAGAACGTCACCGTGAATCGGACCGAAGGCATCGCGTGGCTTGGCGGTGCGGCGAACAACAGCGAAGATTGTTATCTCGCGAGCAAATTCGCGCGCACCCTGGGAGTCGTGTGGCTCGAACATCAGGCACGGATCTGACACAGCGCCACGGTGGCCGGTCTGGGCCCCACGTATGGTCGCGGCGCGATGACGAACGATTGGGTGGATTTGAAGAACAGCGATTGTCTGCTCGTCATCGGCGGCAATCCGGCGGAAAATCATCCCGCTTCGTTTCTCTGGATCAACAAGGCGCGCGAAAAGGGCGCGAAACTCCTCGTCGTGGATCCGCGCTTTACCCGCTCGGCGGCGACGGCGGATTACTACGCACCACTGCGCGCAGGAACGGATATTGTGTTCCTCGGCGGACTCATCAATTACGCGGTGCAGAATAAACTCTACAACGAAGAGTATGTCAAGGCGTACACGAACGCGCTGACGCTCATCAATCCGACGTACCGCGGTCCCGCCGAGCTCGACGGTTATTTCTCCGGCTTTGATGCGTCCCGCGCGGTTTACGATACGAGTAGTTGGCAATATCAAATCGAAAAACAAAAAGTAACTGGCGCGGATGGCAAAGAAGTTGAAGTGACGGCGTTCAAGCAAGCCGGTTCGCTCGACGATCCGAACTGTGCGTTCGCGCATCTCAAGAAACATTATGCGCGCTATACGCCCGAACTGGTCGAGCGCGTGTGCGGCACGCCGAAAGAAAAATTCCTCCAAGTGGCGCAGACGTTTTGCGCGACCGGCGCGGCGGACAAATCGGGCACGATTCTGTACGCGATGGGACAAACGCAACACACGGTCGGCACGCAAAATGTTCGCTCGATGGCGATTCTCCAGTTGTTGCTCGGCAACATCGGTCTGCCCGGCGGCGGCGTCAACGCGCTGCGCGGCGAATCGAACGTGCAAGGGTCAACCGATATGGCGCTGTTGTATCAAGACTTGCCCGGCTATCTCGGCGCGCCAACCGACAAGTTGCCTGACCTGGCAACCTTCTCCGCGAAATTCGACACGACCTCGTACTGGTCGAACGGACCGCGCTTTATCGTGAACTTGCTCAAAGCATGGTACGGCGACAAGGCGACGAAAGAAAACGATTACGCGTACAACTATTTGCCCAAAGTCAGCGGCAACTATTCCTGGATTCCGTTGTTCGAGGCGATGTACGCAGGCAACATCAATGGCTTGATTTGTATGGGGCAGAATCCTGCCGTGTCCGGACCGAACGCGCGCCGCGAACGCAGTGCGCTCGCCAATCTCGATTGGCTCATCGTGATGGACTTGTTCGAGACGGAGACCGCGTCGTTCTGGCGCGCGCCGGGCGTTGATCCCAAGAACGTCAAGACCGAAGTGTTCATGCTCCCCGCGGCGGACGCGATGGAAAAAGCCGGCAGTGTCGTCACGAGCGGTCGCCGCATCCAATGGCGTTCCCAGGTTGCCTCCGCGCCCGGCGACGCGAAAGAAGATATTTGGATTCTCACCGAACTCGTTAAAAAACTCAAGGACCTGTACAAGAGTTCGGCGGATGATAAAGACCGCCCGATTCTCGACGTGGTGTGGGATTACGGCGCGCCGCCGGATGCCGAACGCGTGGCGCGCGAAATCAACGGCTATGCGCTCGATGAAGTGAAGGACGCGAGCGGCAAAGTGTTGATCGAAAAAGGCAAGTTGCTTCCGTCGTTTGCGACGATTGCCTCGGCGGCAAACTTCGATGCGATTGCATGCGGCACCTGGATTTACTCTGGCTATTTCGCGTCGGCGGATGATGGCAACGGCAAGGTGATGCCGGCGGCGAAACGGCGCGGACAAAAAGACCCAGGCGACCTGGGCATGTATCCGTTCTGGGGTTGGGCGTGGCCCGCCAATCGCCACATTCTCTACAATCGCGCGGCGGCGCGCCCGGACGGCACACCGTGGTCGGAAAAGAAAAAACTGATCTGGTGGGATGCGGAGAAAAAATCCTGGGTCGGATACGACGTGCCCGACTTTGCCGCGACCAAAGCGCCGACTGCCAAAGCCGATCTCACCGCCAAAGGTCTCGGCGCGCAAGCCGGCACCGACCCGTTCATTATGAAGGCGGACGGCAAGGGTTGGTTGTTCGCGCCCAAAGGACTGAACGAAGGTCCTCTGCCGGAACATTACGAACCGTTCGAATCGCCCATCGTGAATTGCGTTTCCGGGGCACAGTGCAACCCGGTCGTCAAAGCGTATAACACGGACAAGGAGCAGGAAATCGGCAATCGGCTGGGTACCCGCGACAAGTTTCCGATCATCGCGACGACCTATCGCGTGACGGAACATTGGCAAGCCGGCGCGATGAGCCGGACGCTGCCGTGGCTTGCCGAAATGCAACCCGATCTCTTTGTCGAAATCAGCAAAGAGTTGGCAAAGGAGAAAGCGATCAAGAACGGTGACCGCGTGGTTGTCTCGTCGGCGCGCGGAAAAATTTCCGGCGTCGCGGTGGTCACGGCGCGCTTCAAGCCGTTGACAGTGGACGGCAGAACCGTACACCAAATCGGGATGCCCTGGCACTTTGGCTGGCAAGGCATCGCGACGGGTGACATCACCAACGACATCACGCCGCACATTGGCGACGGCAATACCGGCATTCCCGAATACAAGGCGTTCTTGGTGGACGTGAAAAAGGCGGAGGGATAACACAATGGCAAAACATGCAGTCCTCGTTGATCTTGCCAAGTGCATTGGCTGTCGCGGTTGCCAGGTTGCCTGCAAGCAGTGGCAAGACTTGCCTAGCGACAAGACGCGCAACCTGGGTTCGTATCAAAATCCAATCAAACGCAACAACCGGACGTTTATGCTCATCGAGTTTCACGAACTCGAACAGGGCGACAAGATGAATTGGATTTTCGCCAAGCGGCAATGTATGCACTGCGCCACGCCCTCGTGCGTATCCGCGTGCACCGTCGGCGCGCTGATTCAGCGCGAAGATGGTCCCGTCGTCTACGATGCGGAGCGGTGCATCGGTTGTCGTTACTGTCAGTACGCATGCCCGTTTCACGTGCCGATGTTCGAGTGGAACAAACAATTCTCGCTCATCGCCAAGTGCAACTTTTGCGTGGATCGCCTCGACGCGGGCGAGCAACCGGCGTGCGCCAAGACCTGCCCGCCCGGCGCGCTCAAGTACGGCACCCGCGAAGAAATGCTCGAAATCGCGAACCATCGCATCTATTCCAATCCGGGCAAGTACGTCAAACATGTCTACGGCGAGCACGAAGTCGGCGGCACCTCGTGGCTGTACATTTCGCCCGTGCCGTTCGAGCAAGTGGGCTTTCCGGTCTTGCCCGACCGGTCGCCGGTGGAATTGAACAATCAAGTCATCCATCTCACGCCGACGGTGGCAACCGGGATGGCGCTGGTGTTGAGCGGCGTCTATTGGACGATCAATCGCCGGCGCAAGGTTGCCGCGTTGCGCGCCCACACCGAAAATGACGGGGAGGTTCATCATGGTTAAGCGCATTCTCAAAGAAGCCGTGAGTCAACCGCGCTGGCTTTATCCGTTTGTCGCGCTCGCGCTCTTTGGCACCGGCATCGCCTTGTATCGGCTGTTGGTCGGGCTGGGTCCCACGACGAACTTGAACGACGGTTATCCGTGGGGCATCTGGATCGGCTTTGATCTGTTCATGGTCGCGTTTTCCGGCGGCGCGTTTACGCTCGCGACGATTGTGTACATTTTTCAAATCGAAGAATTGCACAAAGCCACGCGGCTCACCGTTCTCACCGGTCTGCTCGGCTATCTCTCGGTGCTCGTGATCCTCGCGTTCGACCTGGGACGCTGGGATCGCGCGTATCATTTTTTCATCTACCCCAACATCAACTCGGCGTTGTTCGAAGTGAGTTGGTGCATCGCGATTTATAGCGCGATCCTGTTCGCCGAGTTTAGCCCGGTCGTTTTGCAGAAACTAAAGTGGCATCGCGCGCTTGCCTTCGTCAAAAAGATTACGATGCCGCTGATCATCGCCGGCGCAACGCTGTCCACCTTGCACCAGTCCTCGCTGGGCAGTATGTTTCTCGTGATGGATCATCGTTTGCATCCGTTGTGGTACACGCCATTCGTCCCCGTGTTGTTCTTTGTCTCGTCCATCGCGGCAGGGATGGCGACGGTAATCTGCGCGACGATGTGGAGCCACCTGGCTTTTCATCGGAGTCTGAATCAAAAAATCATCGCAGAGTTGGGGTTGATCTTGCCCTGGGCGGTGGCGTTTTACTGGGTGTTGCGTCTCGGCGAGTTGTTGGCGGCGGGTGAGTTTACGCTCATCTGGACGAGCGCGACGTACAGTTGGCTCTTCGTCGGTGAAATCGTGTTGTTCGGCGTCATTCCGATCGCGTTGTTCACGCGCGAGCGCGTACGGATGAGTCGCCCCTTGTCGTTTCTCGGCGGCGCGGTCGTGCTCGCGGGCGTGTTTCTCAATCGCTTCGACACCACGCTTTTCGCAATGTTGCCGATTGCCGGGTACGAGTACACGCCCAGCTGGATGGAAGTGGCGATTCAGCTCGGTGTGCTGTCGGCGATGGTCGTAGCGTTTGCGCTCGCGGCGCGATATCTCCCCTTGTTTGAAGACGAACATCACCCCGCGCTGGTTGAACCACGAACTGCAATGCAACCGGTTGGAGCGCAATCGGCAGGCGTGATGGCGTCCGAATAAATGATTGCCAGTTATTCGCGCATTCTTTCCGCGTTAGATCAAGCCAGGTCGGCACATCCCGACCTGGTTGATGTCATCGCGTTGCACGCGGATTTGATCCAAGCTCAAGCGCGCGCGCCGATCGCGTTTGCCAATGCCGCGCGCGCGTTAGACGGCGAGAGCGCCGCGCGCGCGCTCGATCGCGGCGAACCGTTACTTACTCTGCTCGCGTGGCAACCGGACGCGGCGCGCGTCGCCGAACTATGGACCCAGGTCTGCTTCATCATCGCCACGCACCGCGCCGACCTCGCAGAGGCGATTGCATGCATCGCTCAGTTGCCGGCGGAGCGGCTCGTGTCGCTCGTCGGCGCGTACCTCGCCGATGAAGAAATCGCGGACGCCGAAAATAATCCAGAGTTTCCGCTGGCACGTGTCGCGCTGAATCACACCTTGCGTCCCTTCCTCCGCGCCGAGGCGGAACGTTGGCAATCGTGGCTCGCCAGCGCGCCGTGGTATCTGGGGTCGTGTCCGTTTTGCGGTGGCGCGCCGGATTTCGCCGCGCTGGAAAAGGGTGATGCGCGGCGTCTGCTCTGTTCGCGGTGCGATACCGAATGGCGATTCAGCCGCGTCGGCTGTCCGTTCTGCGGCGACGGCGCGGACAGTTACTTTGAGGACGCGGGGTACTGGCTGTACGTGTGCGACAAATGCCAACGCTATCTCAAAGCGATTGACGCGCGCTACATGGAACCGCCGGCTATCTTGGCGGCGGAACGCGTGCTGACGCTTGGAATGGATGTGGCGGCGCGCGATAAGGGATACGTCGGAGTGTAAAGGGTAAGATAGTCAGACCTTTCAGGGCACACCTGAAAGGTCTTTATTTTTACAACACCGTCGCCAAAATCATAAATTCGCAAAAGCGCAAAACTCGCTTTGTCATCCTGAGCGAAGCGAAGGATCGCTCAAGCAACTGGCGAGATTCTTCGTCGCTTGTTTGAATTCACTTGGTTGCGCGTTTTCAAGAGCCGCTCCTCAGAATGACAAAAAGTGAGTTTTGCGGTATTGCATAAATTCATCCGCGAATAACGCGAACCCTGGCACTTGCGTTCCCGCCAGGGCAAGTGTAACGCGAATGAATTTAAAAATTAGCGGAGATTCGCGTTATACGCGGATAAAAAACGGGCGAAAACGATTTGGCGAAGGTATTGTTCTTAAATACCGAAACTCTGCAAGGCAAAATACTGCCATCTACCGATAGTCGTAGAACGCGAGATGGCGTAGACTGTAGTCAGGATGGAACGCGGAGGTTTCATCTCAGTTTGGTTTTGTTCGACTCCCCAGTGGATTCGCTCGCTAGCAAGGAGGGTTTTATGCACCAAACCACGCCGGCGGTACGCCCGATCACATTCCTCGATCAAGTCGTTGCCGCCACCCCCGGCGATCCGCGCCTCGTGATGTGTATTCAGTGCGGCACGTGCGGCGGCTCGTGCCCTTCGGGTCCCGACATGCGCCACACCCCGCGGCAACTCTTCGCGATGGTACGCGCGGGGATGAAAGATCAAGTCCTGCAGAGTAACACGCCCTGGTTTTGTGTGTCGTGCTACTATTGCATGGTGCGCTGTCCGCAAGAGGTGCACGTCACCGATCTGATGTACACCTTGAAGCGCTTCTCCGTCAAGACCAAGTTGTTCGACGATTCGACCGCGCCGGATTTTTCCAAGACGTTTATCGCAACCGTCGAGAGTTATGGACGCGCGTTCGAACTGGGTCTGATGTCGCAACACATGCTGCGGCACAATCCGTTCGGCGTGTTCAAGATCGCCGACATGGGTGTGAGTATGGTCACGAAAGGACGCATCAGTTTCACGCCCAAACGCATCAAGGGCATGGACGGACTGAAAGCGATCCTCGCCAAAGCCAAAGAGTTGGAAACCCAGGACGACGCGCAAATCATGGGAGGCGCCGCATGAAGTACAGCGTATTTCCCGGTTGCTCGCTCGAAAAAGGCGCGGCAGGTTTTCCGTACTGGCAGTCCACGCTCGCCGTGACCCCGCCGCTCGGCATCGAGTTAACCGAAGTGGACGATTGGAATTGTTGCGGCGCGACCGAGTACATCGCGTTGAATCGGATGGCGGCGTACGCGCTCGTCGCGCGCAATCTCGCGCTCGCCGCGCGGATGGATCATTTCACCGAAATGATCGCGCCGTGCAGCGCGTGCTATCTCAACTTGTGCAAAGCCGACACGTACTTGACCGAGGATGCGTCGCTCGCGACGAAAGTGAACCTCGCGCTCGCCGAAGCCGGCTTGCAGTACAAACCTGGCTCGATCAAGACGCGGCACTTGCTCGACGTGATCGTCAATGATGTCGGGTACGCCGCGGTCGCGCAACGCGTGACCAGACCGCTCAAGGGTTTACGCATCGCGCCGTACTATGGGTGCTTGATCGGTCGCCCCGCGTTCTACGGACAGGTAGACGATCCGGAATATCCGACCGCGCTCGACAAATTGCTCAAGGTATTGGGCGCGGAAGTCGTGGACTATCCAATGAAAGCGCACTGTTGCGGCGGACACATGACCCAGATCAGCGAATCGGTCGCGTTCGATTTGATTCAGCGTTTGGTCAAGGGCGCGGCGGATTACAACGCCGACATGATCGTGACCGTGTGCCCGATGTGTCAACTGAACCTCGACGGCTTTCAGGGCGCGATGAATCGGTTCTACAAATCGAACTATCACGTGCCCGTGCTGTACTTTACGCAGATGATGGGCTTGGCATTCGGCATGAACGCGGCAACCCTGGGTATCGGTTCGGAAATCGTGGACGCGCGTCCGGCGTTGGCGCGCCTCGGCGTTGAAGTACCGCCACCCGCTGAGGAAAAACCGGCGCGCCCGCCGCGCAAATCGAAAGAGGCGCTGCCGATGCCGGAAATGCCGGGGCAGGAGGAGTAAACCATGACTCAACGCATTGGCGTTTATATTTGTCATTGCGGCAGCAACATCGCCGGCATGGTGGATTGCGAGAACACGGCGAAGTGGGCGGGCGAACGACTCAAACCGCGCGGCGTCGTCATCGCGCGCGATTACAAATTCATGTGCTCCAGTCCCGGTCAAGAGATGATCGAAAAAGACATCAAGGAACTGGGACTGACGCGCGTCGTCGTCGCCGCGTGCTCGCCGCACTTGCACGAGCAAACGTTTCGCAACGCGTGCGCCCGCGCCGGGCTGAACGGCTATCTGTGCGAACTCGTTTCGATTCGCGAGCAAGTATCCTGGGTGCACACCGATTCGCTCGCCGCGACCGAGAAAGCGATGGCGTTGATCTCCGGCGCGGTCGAACGTGTGGAATATCACGAACCGCTCGAACCGCTCCGCGTGCCGATTCATCCGGCGACGATGGTCGTCGGCGGCGGAGTCGCCGGCATTCAAGCCGCGCTCGAAATCGCGGACAGCGGCACGCCGGTCTATCTCGTGGAGCGTGAGCCGTCCATCGGCGGACACATGGCGCAGTTCGACAAAACATTCCCGACGCTCGATTGCTCCGCGTGCATTCTCACGCCGAAAATGGTTTCGGTCGGCAACCATCCCAACATCACGCTGTTGAGTTATAGCGAAGTGACGAACGTGGATGGATACGTTGGCAATTTCACTGCGACCGTAAAACGCAAAGCGCGCTACATCAACACCGATTTGTGCAACGGGTGCGGTGTATGCCAGGACAAGTGTCCGAAAAAAGTGGTAGACCAGGTTTTCGAAGCCGGGCTGGGTTATCGCAAAGCGGTCTACAAACCGTTCCCGCAAGCGATTCCGAAATATCCGGTGATTGATCGCGCGAATTGCACGTTCTTTCAAAAAGGAACGTGCAAGGCGTGCGAAAAATTCTGTCCGACCGGCGCGATTGATTTCAAACAACACGACGAGACGCTGACCTTGCAAGTCGGCAACATCATTCTGGCGACCGGCTACGATCTCTTCAACGCGCGCCGCATTCCGCAGTACGGTTACGGTCGCCTCGCCAACGTCTTCACGAGTCTCGAATTCGAGCGATTGACGAACGCGGCGGGACCGACCGGCGGCAAAATCTTTTTGCGCGATGGCGTGACCGTACCAAAAACCGTCGGCATCATTCACTGCGTCGGCAGTCGCGACAAGCGGCACAACAATTATTGTTCGAATATCTGTTGTATGCAGAGTTTGAAATTCGCGCACCTGGTCAAGGAAAAAACCGGCGCGACCGTGTACAACTTTTATCTCGACATTCGCACCGCGTTCAAGGATTACGACGAATTCTATCAACGCGTGCTCGAGGAAGGAACGCTGTTCGTGCGCGGGCGCGTCGCCGAAGTGACCGATGCCGCGCGCTTGCCGGGCGAGGAAGGTAAACTCATCATTCAGGCAGAGGACACGCTCATCGGACAGCAACGCCGTATCCCGGTGGATATGGTGATTCTTTCAGTGGGGCTGGAACCGCGCGCGGACGCGAAACAAGTCGGCAAGATTTTCGGCATCTCGTGCAGCATGAACGGCTGGTTCATCGAGAAACATCCCAAGCTCGATCCGGTCGCGACGATGACCGAAGGCATTTACATCGCGGGCTGTGCCCAGGGTCCGAAGGATATTCCGGCGGCGGTCTCGCAAGGCGCTGCGGCGGCAGCGCGCGTCATCGGCAAAATTCAGCAGAAGCAAATTTCGCTCGAACCGGTGCGCGCGAGCATTGACAAGGAACATTGTTCCGGTTGTCGCATCTGCAACAACCTGTGCCCGTTCAACGCGATCACGTTCGTCGCGAAATACAACGGCAACCGCGCGTACTCGGAAGTGAATCCGGCGTTGTGCCAGGGCTGCGGTACCTGCGTCGCCGCGTGCCCCGCCGGCGCGATCAGCGGCACGGTGTTCAGCAACGACCAGGTGTTGGCACAGTTGCGCGGACTGTTGATGGAGAATGGCGTTCCCATCACTGAGGCGACCGAACCCGTCCCAGCATGAGTGAGAACGCGGGGATAGCGCGCGTGCTCGTGACGAGGGTTCCGCGCCGACTGTCCCCGCGTTACGACCCCCACCCTACCCTCCCCCGTCTTCGACAGGGGAGGGAATATGGAGGATAAGTATGCCTGACAAATTCGAACCATTGATAATCGGATTCACCTGCAACTGGTGTAGTTATCGCGCGGCAGACATGGCTGGGCTGGGACGGATGAAATATCCGCCAAACTTGCGTTTGATTCGCTTGATGTGTTCGGGGCGATTGGATCCAACGTTCGTGTTGAAAGCGTTTGCGGACGGCGCGGATGGCGTGCTGATTAGCGGTTGTCATCCCGGCGATTGCCATTACCTCGAACAAAATTACAAGACGCAAAGCCGGTATCTGTTGCTCACACGTTTGCTCGCGTCGTTCGGCATCGAGCCGCAACGCATCAAACTGATTTGGGCGAGCGCGGCGGAAGGCGCGTACTTTGCCGAGCAGGCGACCCAAATCGTCGAGCAAGTCCGCGCGCTCGGTCCGCTCAATTGGCACACGCGCCGGACTCTTGCGAAGGCGCAGAGCGAGCAACTTTCGCAAGGTTTGGAGGAGGTGCCCGCATGAGCAAACCTAAATTCGCAATGTACTGGTCGGCGTCGTGCGGCGGCTGCGAAATCGCGGTGCTGAACACGCACGAAAAAATTCTCGACGTGGACGCGAATTTCGACGTCGTGTTTTGGCCCGTCGCAATGGACGCGAAATACAAAGATGTACAAGCGATGGAGGACAAGTCTATCTTATTGACCTTGTTCAACGGCGCGATTCGCAACGACGAGAACGAACACATTGCACGCTTGCTGCGCCGTAAATCGCAACTGCTCGTCGCGTTCGGCGCGTGCGCGACCGAGGGCGGCATCCCCGCGCTGGCGAATCTCAGCGACAAACAATCCATCTTCGACACCGCGTTCAATACCATTTCGACGGAGAACCCGAACCACATCCTGCCGCAAACGCGTTGGACTATGCCCGAAGGCGAAATCACGATTCCGGAAATGTATCCCGTTGTGAAAACGCTCGAACAAGTCGTGCCTGTAGATTACTATATGCCGGGCTGTCCGCCCGAATCGCATCAAATCGCGGCGGTGATTGATTTGGTGATCCAGGTGTTGCAAGGCAAAGCCGAGTTGCCGCCCAAGGGCGCGGTCATCGGCGCGGGCGCCTCGACTGTGTGCGAAGAATGTCAGCGCGCGCGCAACGAGAAAAAGATCACGCAGTTCGTTCGCATCCAAGACATCAAACCCGATCCGACGCTGTGCTTGCTCGAACAAGGTGTGTTGTGCAACGGACCCGCGACGCGCGGCGGTTGCGGTGCGGCGTGTCCGACCGCGAGTATGCCGTGCGTGGGATGTTACGGCGCGACGGACGGCGCGATGGATCAGGGTGCGCGCTTGCTCTCCGCGGTCGCGTCGGTCATTGACGCGCGCGATCCCAAGCAGGTCGAACAAATCCTCGACGGCATCCCCGACCCAGCCGGAATGTTTTATCGGTTTGGCATGTCTGGGTCACTGTTACGCGCGAGCAAGGATGCGTGGAAAGGATAGTGCGTTAGTGCAATAGTTGGTTAGTGCGTTAGTTGTCATACTAGGTCGTTCAGCTATCGCACTATTGCACTATCGAACTATCGAACTAGACGGAGGAAACATGCAACGAATCACAATAGATCCGATAACGCGATTAGAGGGTCACGGCAAGATCGAAATTTTCTTGAACGACGAAGGCGATGTCGCGAATACGTACTTTCAGATTCCCGAACTACGCGGGTTTGAACGCTTTTGCGTCGGTCGTCCCGTCGAGGAAATGCCGGTGCTAACCGGACGCATCTGCGGCGTTTGCCCTGAAGCGCATCACATGGCAGCCGCCAAGGCGTGCGACGCGGTGTATCACCTTGACCCGCCGCGTCCGGCAAAACTGTTGCGCGAGTTGTTGTACAGCGCGTTCTACGTCACCGATCACACGACGCATTTCTACGCGCTCGGCGGTCCCGATTTCGTGATGGGTCCCGATGCGCCGGTCGCCGAACGCAACATCCTGGGTGTCATTCACAAAGTCGGACTCGAAATCGGCGGCAAGGTGATTCAGGCGCGCCGCGCCGGGCACACCGTCATCGAAATGATCGGCGGGCGCAAGGTGCATCCCTGCACTTCGATTCCCGGCGGCTTGTCGAAAGGTATCACCGAGGAACAGCGCGTCGAAATCGAAAAACTGGGTCGCTGGGCAATCGAGTTCGCGCAGTTCAGTTTGAAATTGTTCGGCGACATTGTGTTGAGCAACAAGGCGTACGTGGACTTGGTGCTGGGCGATGCGTATATGCATCGCACGTACTCTATCGGCACGGTGGACGCGAACAACAAGGTGAATTTCTACGACGGCTTGGTCAGCGTGGTTGACCCGGAGGGCAAACGCATCGGCAAGTACGCGCCGCACGAGTATCCCGATTGGATTGCCGAGCGCGTCGAGCCGTGGACGTACTTGAAATTTCCGTACCTTAAGAAAATCGGTTGGAATGGTTTTACCGACGGCGTCGAGTCCGGCGTGTACAGCGCGACGCCGCTCTCGCGGCTCAACGCGGCGGACGGCATGGCGACGCCGCTCGCGCAAGCCGAGTACGACAAGTTCTACAACGCACTCGGCGGCAAGCCGGTGCACCAACGCCTCGCGACGCACTGGGCGCGCCTGATCGAATTGTTGTACGCGGCGGAACGCTGGGTCGAACTGGCGACTGATCCGGAAATTACGTCCGATAATTTCCGCGCGATACCAACCGAAACGCCGACCGAAGGCGTCGGCATTGTCGAAGCGCCGCGCGGGACGCTGACGCATCACTATTGGACGGACGAACGCGGTATTCTGACGAAGGTGAATCTCATCGTCGGCACGACTAACAATTACGCGCCGATCAGCATGAGCATCAAAAAAGCCGCCGCGAGTTTCATCAAAAAAGGAACGATCGTTAGCGAAGGCATGTTGAATCGCGTCGAGATGGCGTTCCGCGCGTACGACCCGTGTTTCGGATGCGCGACGCATTCGTTCCCAGGTCAGATGCCGCTGCAAGTGACGGTGCGCGACGCGCGCGGCGAGGTGGTTGAGGTTCTAAAGCAACATTGTTAAGCCGGGGAGCAGAGAGGCAGAGGAGCAGGGGAGCGTACCGAATTCTCCTCTGCCCCCCTACTCCCTTGCACCCCTGCCGTTGGAATTGCTTGATACGATGAAAGTACTTGTTCTCGGTCTCGGCAATCCACTTCTCGGTGACGATGGCGTGGGCTGGCGTATCGTCGAACAAGTCGCCGCGTCGCTTGACGCCAACGCGGCGCGCTACACGCAATACGAAATAGACTATCACGCCGGCGGCGGCTTGTCGTTGATGGAACGCCTCGTCGGTTACGAGCGCGTGATCATCGTGGACGCGATCAACACCGGGCGTGCGTCGCAAGGCAGTGTGAGTTGCTTTCGTTTGGAGAATTTGCCGAAGGATGCCGCGAGCCATCTCGCCTCGGCGCACGAAACGAATTTGCAAACCGCGCTAGAGGTCGGACGCCAAATGGGTGCGATGTTGCCGCGCGCCATTGTCATCGTCGGAATCGAATCCCAACAGGTGTACGATTTTTCCGAAGAACTCTCGCCTGCCGTCGCGCGCGCGATTCCCGACGCGGTTCGTCTTGTTATCACTCAATTGACTGAACGCTGAATACTGAATACTGAACACTGTCCCACTGTCCCACTGTTCACTGTTCACTGTTCACTGTTAACTAATCTCAAGGAGGAGCCATGATTTCCCCCGAAGTTCTCCGCCGCTATCCGTTCTTTTGTTGCTTGAATGAGGATCAGCAAAAAGCGATTGCGATGGTGACCGAAGAAATCCAAGCGGATGCGAACACGATTCTGTTTGCGGAAGGGCAACCGGTCGAGGCGCTCTATTTGCTGATGGAAGGCAGTGTGGATTTGTACTACGCCGCAAGCGGCGATCCCAAAGATCAATTTCTCGTCGGCGATGTGAGCATCGGTGAAGCGTTCGGCATCTCCGCGCTTATCGAGCCGTACACGCTCACCGCTACCGCGCGGGTCGCCAGTCCCAGCCGCATCCTCCAAGTCGAAGCCAAGGCGTTGCGCGCGCTGTGCGAAGTGGACTGCAAAATGGGCTATGCGTTGATGCGCCAGGTCGCGCAAATCTCAATCGAACGCTTACACTTTGCGCGCGTGGAATTGGCGGCGGCGCGCCAACCCGCGTAAAGAGGGACGATGATCGGTTACGATCGCATTCGGGAAAAACTGTACGCGCAAGCCGCGAACCGCGCGAATCATTCCGGCGTCGTCGCGTATTGGCTCGCGATGCTTGCCCTGCAAGCGCGCGCCGAACCCCGCCGCGGCGATTGCGAGACCCAGGCGAGCCAAGCCCTCGCGCGCTTGAAACAATGGCAGCCGATTCTGTGTCCAGCGGAAATCGAGATAGACCGCATGGTGTTGGCGACGCTCTGCCATCGGATCTGTCTGGTCACAGCGAACCATTTCCCAGAGTGGGCGCCGACACTCGAAGACATTCGCGATTGGTTGTGCCACGAGTACGCGTCGCTTGCCAACGTGGCGGAACGTTATCTCGACCAGGAGCGCATAGAGCGAGGCAGGGAGCATGGCGCAGCGGATTTACTCCTTGCCTTTGTTTTCAATCAAGCGTTGCATCCAACGTTGCGCAAGTACGCCAAATCGCTCGGCGCGTATGTGGACGCGAGCACGTGGTATCGCCCGCGCTGTCCAGTGTGCGGCGGCAAACCGGATTTTGGCGCGTTCGAAAAAGAGACTGGCGCGCGCCGGCTAATCTGTTCGCGGTGCGATTTCGAATGGACGTTTTGGCGCTCCGCCTGTCCGCTCTGTGGATGCGATGACCCCGATCAACTCACCAGCGCCGCGACCGATGCCCCAGCCATCCTGGTTTCCGCGTGCGCTAAATGCGGCGGCGCGCTGCGGATGATGAACTTGCGTCAGGTTCACGACGAGCATTCCCTCGTCGTCGAGCGCAATCTGCGGCTAACGCTCGACCTCGTTGAACGAGTTAACCGTCGAAACCTAATCGCTGGTTGAACTGGCGCGGGCGCGCGCCCGCGCGCTAATTCCTTTCCCGCGTACCTCGTTTGACAAAAGACAATCCCCCGCCGATAATACACACCGACTAGTCCAAGATAGAAAACCACGCGCCAGGCATTCCCGCGATCTAGCGCGCGCGGGCGATTCCATCATCAGCATCACCCTGGGCGATTTGCTCGACGCCGCCATGCTTTTGCAGGAACAACCGTAATGACAGAGCCACAACCCGAACTCGAACCCCTTTGGACCTTTCGCGGACGCGACTTGAAGACCGGCGAATTCAACACCGCGTTCGTCCATTTCTATCGCGCCGAAATTCAACGGTCGAATGTGTGGCGCACGCGCTTGGATGCGACGACCAACTGGGCAATCATCACCGCCGGCGCGGCGATTTCGTTTTCCTTGTCGTCGCCGGACCATCATCACGGCGTCATCATCATCAACCTGATCTTGATCGCGCTCTTTCTGTTCATCGAGGCGCGGCGCGACCGCTATTACGAACTGTGGGCGTACCGCACGCGCTTGATGGAAGAGAATTTTTTTGCCGCGATGTTGGTGCCGCCGTACGAACCCGCAGCCGATTGGGCGACCAAACTGGCGGAGAGTTTGCGCCACCCGCAGTTTCCGATCTCGTTGTGGGAAGCCCTGGGTCGCCGCTTTCGACGCAACTATAGTTGGATTTTTCTCACGCTCGTCGCCAGTTGGGTTTTGAAAAATGTTACGCAACCGACCTCCATTACATCCTGGGAAGCGTTCGTGCCGCGCAGCGCGATTGGACCGATCGGCGGAGAAATCGTCATCGGCGTGATGGCGGCGTTTCTCGCGCTATTTTTCGGCATGGGCTTGCTGACAGTGCCCATGCGCCGTTCGGTGGGTGAGGTGTTTGATCGTTCGCGGCTCGATCAAATAATTCACGAACGGATGTCCGGCAAAGACTAGCCCGCCGGGGTTTCAAACTTTTTCTGACCACGTGGGTCTGAATGGGTCTAGCGCTTACCCTTGCGAAGGTTCGAACGCGTGTTGGATTGAAATGCAGTTTCCTTTGCCAACACCTTCGCCAATATCATAAATTGATCCGCGAATAACGCGAATCCCGCGAATAAAAGACAGTGTAGCATGGCGACCGACAGGGGCGATTGAAATCGCCCTTGGTGGGTGTTCTGCCGGGCGTCCACCTTCGTGGACGCGAAATTCGCCGGCGTAGGCGGGCGACCAGCCAACGGCTCACGCGGGGCAATTTCAATTGCCATTTTACCGGCGGGCATGCTACAGTCTCGAATAAAAAACAAAATGAGCGAAGATTCGTGAGATTCGCGGATGAAGGAATAAATTGGCGAAGGTATTGCTTTGCCAAGAATCGTTGCTTTCGTAGGTGTTTCGGCAACCTTCGCAAGGATGGCTGTGCAATTGAATGACACACGAATCCATCCGCTTGGCGGTTGGATTCGTATTTTGTCGCAAATAATCGCGGGCGTCCGTCAAAATTTTGGAACAATCAACCTTGCGAAGATTTTGACGACAAATCAAATATGATTGCCGTTCGCCCTTCGCAAGGTTTTTTTACCACCCAAAAACTTGACGCACACCCCTGTTGCCGACTCGGCGGGGCACGGTTTTTCAAAAGTCATTTGCAGACCCATCCCCCTGCCCCCTTCCCTTATAGGGAAGGGGGTTGGGGGTTAGGTTGGCAAGTGAGTCAAGCGACTTTTGAAACGCCGTGCTCGGCGGGGCGTCCGTCAAAATTTTGGAACACTCAACCTTGCGAAGATTTTGACGACAAATCAAATATGATTGCCGTTCACCCTTCGCAAGGTTTTTTACCACCCAAAAACTTGACGCACACCCAATAATCGCAACAAATTTGATTTATTTTCTTCTACTGGATATAATAGCCCTAACATCTAATTTTGGCACACGCTCTACATCTCAATTCCTGTGAGAAAGGGTGATGCAAGCAGACCTCAGGGTTCGCTGCCCTTTTTGAACGGCACCTCAGTGTCTCGGAGAAAAACGCAAAGACGCGCAAAAGGAAAAGGAGAAGAAGAATGCGCAACCAGTTACGTGTGTTGACGATCGGTATCCTGCTGACCTTGGGACTGATCATCGTTGCCTGTGCGGCGCCGACAGCCGCTCCAACCTCCGCTCCGCCCACCAAAGCCCCGGTCGTTGAACCGACCAAAGCCCCCGCTCCCACAGCTGTCCCGGCAGCAACCACCGCTCCCGCGGCAACCAAAGCGCCCGAAGCGACTAAACCGGCGGCAACCTCCGCGCTCGCCGCGCAAGCCAAGAAACTCTTGATTGGCTTTACCGCGTCTCAAACCGGCGCGCAACAAGTTGCCTCCAAGAAACAGGTCGAGGGCTTGCAATTGTGGCTGGATGATGTGAAAAAAGCCGGCGGCATCAAGTTGAAAGACGGTACCCTCTACATGCCGGAAATGAAGTTCTACGACGACGAAAGCAAGACCGACCGCGTGCAAGCGCTCTACGCCAAACTCATCAACGAAGACAAAGCCGATTTCCTCCTCAGCCCGTACAGCAGTGGTCTCGCCCGCGCTGCCGCCGTCGTTGGCGAACAGAACGGCAAAGTAATGATCACCGCCGGCGCGGCGGATGACGTTACCATGGAACAAGGTTTCAAAAATACGTTCCAGTTGTACACGCCCGCGAGCCGCTACCTGACCGGTGCGGCGGACATGTTGATGAAAATTGATCCGACCGCGAAAAAGATCGCGATCGTGTACGAAAAAGACTCGTTCTCCACCTCGGTTGCCAACGCGCTGAAACCCTACGCCGAGGGCAAGGGCTTGAACGTCGTCATGTTCGAAGGGTACGACACCGGCTCGACCGACTTTTCGCCGTTTATCAACAAGATCAGTGCGACGAATCCCGATGCGATTTTAGGCGGCGGTCACTTTGCCGATGGCACGACTTTTGCCAAGCAACTGTACGATAAAAAGACTCCGGTGCGCTTTGTCACCTTGTTGGTCGCGCCGCCGGAACCCACCTTCAAAGATATTGGCGATGCCGCGCAGTACATTATCGGACCCAGCCAATGGGAACCGCAGGTCACGTACAGCGCCGAATCCGCCAAAGCCGCGAACATCCCCTACTACGGTCCGAGCGTCAAAGCATTCACGGACGCGTACGTCGCCAAGTACAAAGACTCGCCGTCCTATCACTCGGCGGGCGGTTACGCGCAGGGCTTGCTCCTCCAAAAAGCGATTGAAGACGCCGACAGTGTTGACCCGGCGAAAATCGTCGCCGCGCTCGACAAGATGAATCTGATGACGTTCTACGGCGTCATCAAGTTCAGCACCGAAGCCAAGACGCATGGCAAGCAAGTCGCCCACGATATGGTCTATATGCAGTGGCAAAAGGACGCCTCTGGCAAGTTGATCACCAACATCGTTTGGCCTCTCGAAGCAAAATCGGCAGACGGACAACTTCGCAAATAGTGCGCTAGTTTTCTAGCTCGATAGTGCGATAGTTGGCTAGTTCAACTATCGCACTGTTGCACTATCTCACTATTCAACTTACCACAGAGAGGTGGCAATGAACTTTGAAGTCCTGATCGCGTCGTCCATTGATGGATTGACGCTCGGATTCGTCTTCGGCTTGATGGCGATGGGATTGACGCTGATCTTCGGCGTGATGAAAGTGATCAACCTCGGTCACGGACCCTTCATCGTGATGGGTATGTTCGCCGTCCTGGTGCTGAGCCAAAACCTGGGTATCAATCCCTATCTCGCTCTGCCGATTGTCATCGTGCTGGGACTCGTAACCGGTGTCGTCACGTACTTTGTCGCGGTGCATCGCGTCATCAACGCGCCGGAATTGACGACCTTGCTCGCAACGTTCTCGGTGAATATGATGCTCATCGGCGCGTTGACGATCATTTTCTCCACCAGCCCGCGCGGTCTCTCGCTTGAACTCCCCGCCTTTCGCGCTGGCACAATCACGGTGCTCGGCACGCGCGTCGTCGCCGTGTTGATCGCCCTCCTCGTTACCGGCGCACTCTACGCCTTCCTCTATCGCACGCACATCGGCAAATCCATCCGCGCGGTGGCGAACAATCGCTCCGCCGCCGAGTTGATGGGCATCAATTCGACTTGGGCGCTGGCGTTGAGTTTCGGCATCGGCACCGTGTTGGCGATGGTATCCGGCGCTCTGCTCGCGACGCTCTTTGGATTCACCGTTCTCTCCGGCGGCGGACTCGAAACCAAAAGTTTTGTCATCGTCGTCCTGGGTGGATTGGGCAATCCGACCGGCGCATTGCTCGGTGGTATCGTTATCGGTTTGCTCGAAAGTATCACCACGATTTTCATGCCCGTGAGTTACGTGCCTGTGTTCGAATTCGTCGTGTTCATTTTGATCCTGTTGTTCCGTCCGAACGGTCTGTTGGGAGCGCGCTAGATGAAATCGCTAACCAATCCCTCACTCTGGATCATCTGGTTCGTCGTCTTGGGTGTGGCGCTCATGCCGGTCTTCGGCAACTTGCCGGCGCTGCGCGAAGAACTCTTTGTGCTTCTCATGCTCGTGACGCTTGCCTCCAGCGTCAATATCATTATGGGCTACACCGGCTATGTGAGTTTCGGTCACATTGTTTTCTTCGGCATCGGGGGATACACCGCGTTCTATCTGATCCAGACCTTGCAATTCAACTTTGTGCTCGCCGCGCTCATCGGCGGCGGCATCGCGAGTTTGATCGCGTTTCTGATCGGAATGCCGGTGTTGCGTTTGCGCGGCGCGTACTTTGCGCTCGCGACGATTGGCATCAACGAAGCATTTCGCACGCTCGTCACCAACGTGGACGCGCTGGGCGGTGCGGTGGGCATGCTCTTGCAATTCTCGGTGTACGATGCCTACGGTGGAGCCAAGAGCGCATCGCAACTAGCGTACTATGGCATCATCTTGGTGGCGCTGTTGACGATCACCGCGAGTTTCGTCATCAAGAAATCCAAATTCGGGTTGAGTCTGATGGCGATCCGCGAAGACCAGGATACCGCGATGGTGCTGGGCATTGACCCGGCGCGCGCCAAAGTAATGACGTACACCATCTCGGCGTTTTTCCCCGCGCTCGCCGGCGCGCTCTTTTTCTTCAAGAACGGCAACATCGAACCGGGACCCGCGTTCGAATTGCATCGTTCGATTGAAGCGCTGGTGATGGTGATGCTGGGTGGGTTCGGCACCGTGACCGGTCCCATCGTCGGCGCATTCGTCTACGAACGCTTGCGCGGATTCTTGATCACCGATCCCATTTTTAGCAACGCGCACCTGGTTATCTCGGGTCTGTTATTGCTCATCATCGTCCTGTTCGTAACCGCCGGGGTTGTTGGTTGGTTGCGTCAACGCATTCCAACCTTGCGGAGGTTCCTCGAATGACTACCGTCCCCTCGGAAATTCTCAAAGTCGAAGATGTCAGCCGACGCTTTGGCGGTTTGCTCGCGTTGGACAAGGTAAATTTCACGATCCAGCAAGGCGAAATCCTGGGTCTGATCGGTCCGAACGGCGCGGGCAAGACGACGATGTTCAACGCGATCAACGGCGTGTTTGCGCCGACGAGCGGCAAGGTGATTTTTCGCGGCGAAGATGTGACCGGCTTGCCGCCGTTCAAACTCGCCAAGCGCGGTCTCTCGCGCACGCATCAAATCGTGCGCCCGCTCGCCGAATTGACCGTGCACGAGAACGTGACAATTGGCGCGTGCTTCGGTCGCGAAAATCTTTCGCTCGGCGCGGCGGCGCACGTCGCCGATCAGGTGCTCGGATCGGTTGGGCTGACCGACCGACGCGATATGCTCGCGAGCAAACTCAACGTCGCGCAAAAGAAACGGCTCGAACTCGCGCGCGCGCTCGCGCAGAAACCGATTCTGCTCCTGCTCGACGAGGTGCTTGCCGGTCTGAATCCGCAAGAAGTTGCGGGCATGGTCGAAGTGATTCGCAATGTTCGCAAGCAAGGCGTAACGATCCTGATGATCGAACACTTGATGCATGCGGTCATGAATCTTTCCGACCGTGTGGTCGTGCTCGTCTACGGCGCAAAAGTCGCGGAAGGCACCCCGGCTGAAGTGTCCAACAATCCGCAAGTGATCGAAGCGTACCTGGGTGATCCCAAAATCGCGGAACGTTTCTTGGAGGGCGCAGGATGAGTACACTTGAAGTCAAGGACGTCCAAGCCGGTTACGGCGAAGTACAAATCCTGTGGGGCGTCTCGCTCCGTTTAGAGCAGGGTAAGTTGACGACGCTCGTCGGCTCGAACGGGAGCGGCAAGACGACCCTGTTGCGCGCGGTGATGGGGCTGGTGCCGGCGTGGAAAGGGAGCGTCGTCTACGATGGACGCGATGTGACGCACCTTTCGCCGCACGAAAAAGTGCAATCGGGTTTGGTGCTCGTGCCCGAAGGGCGGCAACTATTCACCGATATGTCCGTGCTCGAAAATCTCGAAATGGGCGCGACTCCCAATAGCGCGCGCGGCGAGTATCAGAAAAATCTCGACTGGGTATTTGAACTATTGCCGCGCATGAAAGAACGCCGTACGCAAATCGCCGGCACGCTTTCCGGCGGCGAGCAACAAATGCTCGCGATTGCGCGCGGCTTGATGAGCCAGCCCAAAGTACTGATGTTCGACGAATTGTCGCTCGGCTTGTCGCCGCTGTTGGTGATGAATCTGTTCGAAGTAATTCAGAAACTCAAGGGGCAAGGTTACACGATGCTCCTCGTCGAGCAGAACGTGCAGATGGCGCTCGCGGTCAGCGATTACGCGTACGTGATGAACAACGGGCGCGTCGAAACCGAGGGCGAAGCGAAAAAGGTACGCCAGATGGAAAGTGTCCGCAAAGCGTACCTGGGATTGTGACAGGACGAAAAACCCGAAGGGTCTCCCAGACCCTTCGGGTTTTTGTTTGCGTTCATTCTATAGCGCGTTGCGCGGCAAGCAGTTGTTGCGGCGTCGCCGTGCCGGTCGTACCGATTTGTCGAATCGTCACCGACGCGACGAGGTTACCGATGTACGCCGCGTCGCGCACGTTTGCGCCGGCGCAGATTGCCGCGGTGAATCCGGCGAGCACACTATCGCCCGCGCCAACCGTGTCAATCGGTTCGGAAACTGGGATTGCCGGGATTTGCGCGCATCCCAGGTCATCGAAAACAAAGATGCCATTTGCGCCGGCGGTGATGTACGCGATTCGATTCGTGCGACGATGCAATTCCGCGCCGCACGCCTCAATGCTCTCCAACCCCGTCGCGCGTTTCGCCTCGCCCAGATTCGCTTGCACGATCACGTTGCGAAATTCACCGCACCGCGCGCGCGATTCGACGACGACGATTTTCGATTCAGCGACCCGCGCGATTTCTTCACGCACGCGTGTCGTCACGATTCCGCCAACGTCTTCGTGAACCTGGTCAACGATAACGATGCCATTCACACGCGGCACGCGAAGCGTTTCGCATACGCGCGCGATGAGATCATTTTCGATCTTAGGCGCGAGCGCAACGCGATTCTTGATGTCGAGCCGATTCAGTTCAATTCTGTCGCGCAGGGGCTTGGTGTACGTCGGCGTGACGCGTTCACGCGAGACAATCAGCGGCGCAATGTCCACGCCGGTTTCCCGGAGCGCGCGTTGCAATTCATAGCCGTTGCCGTCATCGCCGATTACGCCGAGCGCGATGACGTTGACGCCGAGCGCGCGCAAATTCGACGTGACCGTGCCCGCCGCGCCGGGATGCGCGCGCGTTTGCACGACCTGGTGCGCCTCCAGTCCGGTCTCCAGCGAAATCTCCGCGAGCGACGAATCAATCTCCAGATAGTAGTCGAGAAAATAATCGCCGAGGACGAGGAGTGTGAGCGCGGGAAATCGCGCGAGTAGGTTTTCAAGTTCGGAGATGTTCATTGTGTCAAAAAATTGGACGCGGATGAGCGCGGATAAAAAATAAAAATCCGCGTCCATCCGCGTTCATCCGCGTCCCATTCCAACTTGCCGATGTAATGCCGGGAGCGTCGCCCGGTGCTCGCCGCGCACATAGAAACTTTCGCCGCCGTCGGCGACGGTGCGAACCAAGATCGTTTTGTACGGGCGGAAATAGTACGCCGCTTGGTCTTTCGACGCTTCGTGATGCGCGTCGCCGCCGAGGTCTTGCAGATCGAACACGGCGGTCGTAAATTCGTTGATGCGTTCGCCATGTTGCTGCGCGACATTGCGCGCCATCGCGAGCGCCTTCAAGTACACTTCGGGTCCCATCACCGCCGTGCCGAAATTCAGCATCACACCGCCTTGCAATTGCGTGATCGCGTTCGTGTAAATCAAAAAATCGCGATACGATGCTTCGCCGATTGCCGCGCCGTCGCAATTCGCGTGCTCGTGCGTGATGTCGTAACCGATGCTGATGTGAACGGTAACCGGTACGCGCAAACGATAACCCGCCGCGAGAATGCTCGCGTCGCGATGCGGAAATTTTTCCTCTTCGATCACGCGCCCGACCGCTTCGCCGTAACCTAGGTTTTCGCGATTGCCCGCCGCGACAATGTCGTTGATGCGCGCGGTCTCGCGCCACAACCCGAATTGTCCCTCGCGAATGTACCGCGCGACACTCTCCGTCGTTGCGCCGATGAGCGCGAGTTCGTAATCGTGAATCACGCCCGCGCCGTTCAACGCGACGAGTGTAACGATCCCGCGCTCCATCCAGTCAATTACAAAGCGCGACAAGCCGGTCTTGATGACGTGCGCACCCATCATCAAAATCACCGGACGATGGCTGGCGCGCGCGCGAATCATCCGTTCCGCAATTTGCGCGAGTTGCGGATCGTCGCACGGCGGCGTTTGCGCGTCGAGCGCAAGCACTTCGGCAAGTTGCATGTCGTGCACGCGATCGGCGAGCGGAAGCACGCGCAATCGGCTGCGGTCAAACATTAGATATGGCATTCTAACCTCAAGCGCATAAACCACAGACCCTGGCACTTGCGTTCCCGCCAGGGCAAGTGTTGCACGGATTTCACGGATAAAAACAAAATCTGTGGAATCTATGGTTGTCTTTTATCAAACAACTCAGGAGTACCACAAATACTCAATCAACGCGGCGCGGTCGCAAAAGTCCGGCGCGATCACATCCGCGCCGGCTTGAACCAGCACCGCGCGTTTTTGCGGATGGATGCCCGCACGTTTTTCTTCGTCGGTTGCCAAGCCAATCGCGACGCCGCCAACGGCTTTGGTGTCCGCGATTTCCGGCGCGCCGTCGCCAAACGTCACGAGTTCGCCCGGTTGCAAAGCGTGTTGCGCGACCAGTTTGCCGATGACGATTTTCTTGGAATGATTTTTGTAGTCCGCGTGCGCGCCAAAGATGCCGGCAAAGTACGGCGCGATACCGAGCAATGCCGCTTCATCGCGCACGAAATTTTCGCCGGTGCCGGAGACGATATAACACGTGATGCCTCGTGCGGCGAGGGCTTGCAAGAATTCCAACGTACCTGGGATGAGCCAATCGGCGGGCGTGTTCGCGCCGGATTCTATCGCGATAATCCGCGCATTGACGCGCGCGACGAGTTGCTCGGAAAAGTTTTGCAGGTACGCTTGCGGCGTGTCCGGCGCGCCGCCGCGTTTCTCAACTTCTTCTGCCAGGCGAATCATTTGATAGATCGTTTGTTGACCCGACGTGCTGTAAATCAAATCGGTGATGAACCCATCGAGCGCGGCGGCGTCTTCGTGGCGCGGAGTTCGACTCAATTCATCGAACATGAGCGCGTGCATGATTTGGGTCCAGCCACTTCGCAAGAGCGAGAGCGTACCGTCAAAATCGAAAATCGCGACGCGAATAGGCGCGCGCGCGGATCGGTTGTTAATGATTTCCATTGTTTGTGTTCAGTATCCAGTATTCAGTGTTCAGATGACAAAGGCGCGAAGCACGCTGTCGCGTCTCGCACCTTCCGGTCAATCATAAATCAAAAATCGAAATTCGGCAATTCTTCTAGCCCTTGAGCGAGCCGGCGAGCAAACCGCGCATAAAGTAGCGCCCCAGGAAGATAAAGATCAGCATCGTCGGCAGCGCGGCGAGTAGCGACCCAGCCATTTGCACGTTCCACTCGACGATGTAACTGCCGGCAAGATTGTTCAACGCGACGGTGATCGGTTGCACCGCCGGGCGGCTCGTGATGATGACGCCGAACAAAAAGTCATTCCACACCGATTGGAATTGCCAGATCATTACGACGACAAAACCGGGGAGCGAAAGTGGGAACATGATGTGCCAGTAAATTCCCAGGATGCCCGCGCCATCCATCCCCGCCGCTTCGATCAGTTCCGAAGGCACCGTCGCGTAATAGTTGCGAAAGATCAGTGTGGTGATCGGAATGCCGTACACGGTGTGCACGAAAATCAAACCGGGGATCGTGCCGTACAGCCCCATCTTTTGCACCAATAGCACGAGCGGAATCAAAATGCTTTGGTACGGAATGAACATCCCAAACAGCAAGAGCATGAACAGCGTATTCGATCCTTTGAATTTCCACTTGGATAAGACGTAGCCGTTCATCGAACCCAGCATCGCGGAAAAGATCGTCGCCGGAATGGCGAGTTGGATGCTGTTCCAAAAATTATCGCCCAAGCCGCGAAACCCTTCCGCCGGACTGCCGAACCAGGCTTTGGCAAAACTGTCAAAGGCGAATGCGCGCGGCAAGTCCCACATCGAGTGCAGACTGACTTCGGTATATCCCTTCATCCCGGTAATGAGCAGGACGTACACCGGCAAAAGATAAAAGACCGCGAACGCGATCAGGATGAGATAAATGATCGCGCGCGGCAAGTGCGACGCCAAACTTTTTTGACGAGCGGGATTTTGCGCGGTCATACTTCTGCCTCCGTGTGCGTGCTGTAGATGAGATATGGCACGATCAACACCGCGACCGAAATGAGGAGAATCGTCGCGATGCCCGCGCCTTGTGCGAAATTGTTGCCGCGAAAAGTCGTGTCCCACATAAAGAACGCGGGCACGTCGGACGAAAATCCCGGACCAGGACCGGTCATCGAAACAACCAGGTCGAAAATTTTCAGCGACATGTGTCCCAGGATGATAACCGCGCCGAGCGTGATCGGTTGCAAGAGCGGCAGGATGATGTGGCGGTACACTTGAACTTCGGTCGCGCCATCCACGCGCGCGGCTTCGCGCAAATCTTCCGAAATGCCGCGCATCCCGGCAAGATACATCGCCATCACATAGCCGGACATTTGCCAGGTCGCCGCGATCACCACGGCTTTGATGCCAATGTTCGGATCGGTGTACCAACCGTTCTTGAGAAAATCGAGACCGACTTTTTCAAACAACAGGTTGACACCGGTGCTACCCAACTGCACACTTCCCGGGTTCAACAGCCAGCGCCACACCACGCCGGTCACGATGTACGAAATCGCGAGCGGAAAAAGAAAGACACTGCGAAATAATCCTTCAAAACGAATGCGCTGGTCGAGCAAGACTGCGAGCATAAATCCCAGCATCAGGCAAGCAATGAGGAAGAGAATCGTAAAGACAACCGTGTTGCCGAGATCAATTTGAAAGCGCGTGGTATCGAAAAGTTTTTCATAGTTGCGCCAGCCGACGAGCGAAAAATCCGGCAAGAGTGCGTCCCATTTCGTGAACGACGCGAACGTGGTAAAGCCGATAAAGCCGTACACGAAAACCGCGATCGCAATGACGGAGGGCGCGATCAGCACGAACGCCAAGAGTCGGTCGGTCTTGAGCCAACCTTTCGATTTGCGCGGCGCGGCAATGCTTGCTTGAGCCATAGACATCTCCATTGCCTCACCCCACTCCCCCCAACCCCCTCTCCCCTCTCCTGTTTTACCGCGTCGTTAATGACGTGGCAAAACAGGAGAGGGGAGAGGGGACGCGCGAAGCGCGGGGGTGAGGGTTGAGGCGGGCTTACAGTTACATCTCCCGATTTTAAGAGCGAGGCAGTCTGCGCGACTGCCTCGCTATACTCTACGAGCGGAAACGAACTATTTGCAGACGCCGGCGTCTTTGCAGTTTTGCGCCAACGCGGCTTGCGTCTTGGCAACATCGCCGCTGGTCACGAACAATGCCATCGTGTCCTTGTACGCGGTTGCCCATTTTTCGAATGCGGCAGCGCCATGCACAACGCTCGGCACCAGGGCGTTCGATTGCCAATCCTTACCGGCGGATTGGAGATACGCGTTGAACAAGGATTGATCGCAGTCGGTGCGCGCGCAGATCGAACCCTTCTTGGGATTGAAGGCTTCCTGACCGGCTTTCGAACCGGCGACCTTGATCCAGTTCTTGGCGTTGTCGGTATTCTTCACACCCTTGGGCATCGCGAACGAGTCAGACAGTGCGTCGAAGATACCGCTGTTGCCGGGAGCGGGCGCCCAGCCATAATCCGTGAATTTCTTGGAGGTGAACCAGCCGTCTTGCCAGTCACCCATGATTTGCATGCCGCCCTTGCCATTGAGCAAGTACTCACCCGCGCCATCCCAGGTCAGCGCGGCGTGATCGGTGTTGGTGTAGGACAGCATCTTTTTGTAATTGTTCAATGCTTCGGTGACTTTGGGATCGGTCCACGCGGTCTTGCCCGTCCACAGACCGCGATAGCCATCCGCGCCGAGCGTGCCGATCAAGACGGTCTCAAAGACGTGACCGGATTCCCAGCCCTCTTTGTCGCCCATCACGAATGGGACGATGCCTTTGGCTTTGAGCGCGTCGGCGACCTTGAAGAAATCGTCAAACGTCTTGGGCGCTTCGAGTTTGTTGTCGGTGAAAACTTTTTTGCTGTACCACATGACATTCGCGCGGTGAATGTTCACCGGCACCGACCAATAGTGATCCTGGTATTTGAGCAAGGTCAAGAGGTCTTTCGGAAAGACCTTGTCCCAGCCCTCGGATGCAAAGATGTCGTCCAATGGTTGAAGGTATTTGTCGGGAGTGTAGGTTGCGACTTCGAGGCCGGCGTGAACTTGGAACGAATCCGGCGGATCGCCGCCGAACAGACGCGTCGTCATCACCGCTTTGGCGTTCGTGCCCGCGCCGCCGGCGACGGTCGCGTTGACGATCTCGACACTGGGATATTGTTTCTTGTACGCGGCGAACATGCCATTCAAGCCGTCGGCTTCACCACCGGCAGTCCACCACGAGAACATTTCGAGCTTGCCGCCACCAGCCGGCTTGGGCATGTCCGTTGGTTTTGCCGCGGGTGCGGCGGTGGGGGGAACTGCGGTCGGCGCGGGTGCGCACGCGACGGCAAGCGCAAGAACGATCAATGCCAGGCAGACCATCATCGCCCAGCGAATGTTACGAGACATTTCTCTCCTCCTTGAGTTTGATTTTACGGGTTCACATTCATCTTGTCAGCGACCGGTTACTTGACTTGGCTCAACATCACCTCCTGGATTAGGATGATCTACGGAAAAGGGTATCGCAATATCTCATCGAGTACTATCGCCGCCGCGCCAATCACACACGCCTCCGAGCCGAATACCGAGGTTTCGATTTTGAGCGATTCGTGCGGTTGCTTGAGCGCGTTCTCGCGCACCGTCGTTTCGATGATCGGGGTGAGGATGTTACTTGCCCGCGCGAGCGCGCCACCCAGCACGATCAATTCGGGATTGAACGCGTTGACGAGATTCGCAATGCCAACTCCCAACCATTGCGCGACCTCTTCCAACGTGGCGCGCGCGAGCGGATCGTTGGCATTGGCGGCTTGCAACACAACGTCGAAAGTAATATCGTCCAACCGGTTGTCCACCAGTTCGCGGATCGCGCTGCGCTTGCCGTTGCTCCGCAACGCCGTGCGAATGCGGCGAATCACCACGCGCGGACTAACGAGTGATTCCCA
This sequence comes from Chloroflexota bacterium, assembly GCA_016219275.1. Lineage (NCBI taxonomy): Bacteria > Bacillati > Chloroflexota > Chloroflexota bacterium. The sequence goes on along the minus strand of JACRBM010000040.1, from coordinate 269,541 downwards.
GCACCCGCGTCTGCCACAGCCGCAGATTTCGCCGTTCGGGTCGAACGACATGTGTCCGACTTCGCCGGCGTAGCCGCGGTTGCCGCGAAACAATTTGCCGCCCAGGATCACACCCGCGCCGATGCCCACATCCGCGGTCAAAAAAATAAAATCGTTGACCTGGCGCGCGATGCCGAAATAGTACTCGCCGAGCGCCGACGCGTTGGCGTCGTTTTCGACAAAGACGGGCATCCCGAAGCGTTTGACAAAGATCTCGCGAAAGGGCACCTCGGACCATCCCAGGTTTGGCGCGAACGCGATCGTGCCCTGTTGCAGATTGACCAAGCCGGGCACGCCGACGCCGATACCCAGCGGGCGCGATTTGCGCCGCCGCGCTTGCGCGAGCGCCTCTTGAATCAGGTCGCCCGCGCGTTTGATAATCGCCGATTGCTTGAGCGTTGAGTCTATCGCAACTCGTTTGCGCCAGATGGGCTTGGCGACAAAATCGGCAAGCATGATCGAGATGAAATCCACGCCCAGTTGTACGCCAATCGCGCACGCGCCATCCGGACTGAGTTCGAGCAACAAGCCCGGGCGACCGAGTTTGTCTTTCTGAAATTCGGTTTCGCGCACCAACCCATCGCGGACGAGCGCGCTGACGATGCTTGAGACCGTGCTGCGATTCAAGCCGGTGCGACTCGAAATCGCCGCACGGGAGAGAGGAGCATTCAGTCGCAAGCAATCCAAAATAATGGCGGTGTTCAAACGCCGCACCAGCATCTGGTCGCCGGTTTTAGGAAGACGGAGTTGGTTATTCACTTTGTTTGGACGCCCAACAAACTAATGCGAGTATCACACAAATTGGATGCTTTGTCAAGACGGAATTTTTGTTCTTGGGCGCGGCGTGCCCACAAAAAAACGCCACCACCGAAAGGTGGCGGCGCGCGAATTTTTTCGCGCAAAGGATCTAGGGACTGGGTTTGCGCCCGCGCTCGCTTAGCCATGCGATGATGCTCGCCCCTGCCCCGACGAGCGCGAACAGCACGACGACGCTCACGCGCGCGTCGTTCGCGTGCGCGTCAAACTGGGACAACGTGACCGCCGTCGGCGCGGACAGATCGAAGACCGCGACCATGGGATCGTGATCGCTCCACCGCGTCACAAACTCGGCATTGACGTGAACCACGTCTACGCGTTGGCGACGAGAAGCGAGCGCCGACGTCACGAGAATATGCTCCAACGCCTGCGAGTTGCCTTGATAAATGTACGAGTAGCGTTCGTTCTGCGCCAAGACCTCGAGCATATCGCTCATCATGCCGCTGTTCTTGATCGTCGTCAGCGGCGTCGAAAATTCGAAATCATTCAAGTCACCCAGGACGACGACGCGCGCGTTCGCATCAATCGCCAGAATGTTCAAAACGAAATCGCGCACGACGGTTGCCTGTTGCACGCGTTGCGATTCCGAAGTGAGTGTGGGCGGCTGCGTGTATCCGTACAGCGGCATGTCGCCGCCTTTCGAATTCCAGTGATTGGCAATGACAAAGAGCGTCGCGCCGCCGAACGTGAATTCGCCGGCGAGCGGCTTGCGGCTCGCGCTGAACGCCGCGTTACTAGGATCAATGCGTCCTGGGCTGTACGACAACTGCGGCACACCGCCCACATTATTGACGGTCGTTGTGGCGGTCGAAGTGCCGCCCGCGCGATCTACGAACGCCAAGCCGCGATCGGTGCGGAACAGAAAACCTTGGCGAATGTTGCCGCCAGGTTCGCCGCCATCTTGATCGTCCACCGGATTGATATCGCGATACTGGTACGTCGGACCTCCGGCAGTCGCAATCGCGTTGATGAGCGTGCTCCACGTTGTGTTAGCAGTCACGACCGCATCATTCGTCGCGCCGTTGTTGTCTTGCACTTCTTCGACCGCGATGATATCCGGTGATCTCAGATTCGTGACGATGAGCGCGGCGAGTCCGGCGAATTTTGCCGCGCCATCGTTCGGGTCGAGGTTCTCGACGTTGAACGTCGCGATGGAAAACTGACTGCCGGTTTGCGCGGTCGTCGTCTCTTGCGCCAATCCGCCGGACACCAGCGTAGGCAGCGTCGTGACTTGGAGTTTGTAATTGTCAAAGTTATAGTCTATCACGCCGACAACCGTCGCAAAACTATCGCCCACGTTCGCGACCGGCAAAGGTGACACACCGGTAATGAGATCGTTCAAGATGATGCGTTCGGGATTATAGTCGCTCGAGCGAATGACGATGCCGCCGCGCGTGGTGCGGATGCTCGCGCTCGCGCCGTTGTCGCCGATGACCGGAATCTCGCGGTTGGGTGTCGTCCCAGTGTATTCTACGCGCGGTCCAACGACCACCGCGTTATTGATCTGCACGCGCATCCCTTCGAGCGATTCGTAAAAGTCAATGCCATCCGTCGCAACGTCGAACGTGCCGCTGGACTCGATATTCCCGGTGCCATCATCATTGATTACGGTCGTCGGCGGCACGCGTCCGCCACTGCCGATAACGATCGCGGCAGGAAGCGTGTTGCCGGTCGAAAGCGTCGTGACACTCGGCGAGGTGATCTCGGTCAACGTGAGTCCGTTCGCGCCGGCGCGGTACTCGGTCACCGTGCCGTTGACCAACACACTTGCGCCCACGCTGACAGTCGGCGCGGACGAGGTGAAAACAAAAATACCTTCCGACGTTGCATCGTTCGCGTCGGGCGTATCGTCTTGCATGTAAAAACCGGTCGCGCGCAATGCGGTCACGATGCCGGGGATGTTCGTCACAGCAGTGCCGTTCAAAGGCGAGATGTGCACCGAACCTTGAATGTCGCGAATGCGCGTGGTGATGACGACATCGTCGTTGTTGATCGTGCCAGTGCCTTGACCATCGGCGAGCGTCGCGCCGACGACACTCGTCACATTGACGAAAAAGGTTTCATTCGATTCAGCCGTGGTGTCACCGTTGACCATCACACTAAACGTGTAACTGGAACTGCCTGACGGAATCGTTTGACCGGTCAACGTTCGCGCCACATAGTCATTGTTCGCGGTCGTCGCCGTGTTGTCTGCCGTAGCAAGGTCGAACGTGACGCCGCCCGCGCCCGCCGGCGCGGAGAGACTGACGGTAAAAGTCGCGGTCGTCGTTCCGCTATTCCCTTCGGTCACGGTGACGTCGTTGATCGAGAGAGTAATGCCGCCCGAACAAACGTTTGATGCTGAAGAAGAGTTGCGCGCAACGAGAGCCACGCCGCTCAAGACATTGAAATCGCTATTATTGTTATCGGTCTCCTGACAACCGTTCGATTTCCGCACACCGCCTTGTTGATTAGTCAATGCGGTATTGTTGTTGATCGTTGCTCCGCCTTCAGCGTTGTTTGCCGCGCCATACGAAACCAGGTCAACAATGTTGGCATTCGGAAGAGCACAAGGAGTTGCTGTCGCACCACATCCAAGTGCTGAGGTAATGCTGGCTAATGCGACCTTGCCACTTGCTTGAGACATACTCAAGTTGGTGGTAATTAGGTCAGGTGTTACGGGCAGATTGGCACCCGATGAGCCGGCAGAACCCAACTGGACCAACAAATACCGCCCGGGTTGGATGGTTGTGCCGGCCGGAAAGGCATAGATATTGGACGAACTACTACCAAAGTTTCCCGTCGCCGAACCGTACTGAAGGGACCAGCCGGTCAGTGAAGCCGCTGATGTCCCTAGATTGAATAACTCTACATAGTCATACAAATAATAGCCCGAGCCGCCACCACCACCGTACACTTGGCTGATGACAATGTTCGTTGACAAGGCTTGGGTTTCACTTGGCGTTGAGCCAGCAATTCCGAGCACAATGCCGGCGACAAGTACAAACAGCGCCTGTCGCACTGTCCACCTGGGCAACGTTCGCGTTCTCATTGAAATTCTCCTCGAGTCAAAGTTTATGAATTTGCGAAAATGGTTGCATCACAAGAGAACAAGTTGACCGAGTCCAACGAGCAAATAAAAAACCGTGTCACGCTTGCGCGTGAGCACGGTCGGTTACGCCATTCGCTCCTCTCGACCCTCTGGCGTCCACGATGACCGAGTCGAGCCTCAATGCATCCGTTATTCGACAATCATTATAGGTTGGTCAAGACAGATTGTCAAAAATTCTTAGAATCAGCGCAAGAAATTTTCTGTGTGTTTCCGCGCGATTCAGTGGCGAAAAAAGAAAGGCGCAATTTCAAACTCCAATGCGATTGGGATTGCCCAATCGCATTGCGCGCACCGTCGCGAATAAGAACAGCAGAATCGCAATCACATTGAACATCCCTGCCCACATCCGCGCCTCGCGCAAATCCAACAGATCGGCGATGACACGAACGACGAGCGATACGTGAAGCAAAACCAGATGAAGATAGAACGTCGGCGTGTACGGAATCGCGCGATTCAATATCGCCGGGAAAATGATCGGCGCGTGACCGAAAATCATCGAGAACACATAGCCGAGCAGAACCGCGTGCAACAGCGCGTCACCCTGCCACCCACTCCCCACGCCGAACACGACACGCAACGCGCCGCCGATGCCTAGCCACACGTACCCAACGAGCAAGCAGACCGCGATGAATCGCGTCAAGCCAGTTTGCTTGATCGTCTTCTGCGCGATGTCGTAGCGCAAGAGCCACAACGCAATCGCGAGAAAACCCGCGCCCGCGACGCGCGCGCTGAGTTCAACCCAGTCGCTCGGCAGAATCCATCCCGCGCTCAGATTCAAGACCAGACCCGCAAGCAACAGCGCGGCAGAAACAACGTACAGATTTTTCGCGCGCGTGTCGAGTCGCATCAGACGCGCCAGTTCGAGCCGTTCGCCCAGAATCGTCAGCACGAGAAACGCCATCCACCACAGCGCGACGCGCCACAGCGGATACTCGGCGAACCACATTACGTTGCCGACCAGCCACACGAGCGCGGCGATTGCCATCGTCAGCGTGTCGCGTCCGGCGTAACGCCGCACGATGACGCCAAAGATGATGACGAGACCGAGACTGCCGAGCGTGAGCAGTGCGATGCCCAGTTGAGGCGCGAGTCCGGAAATCGTCACAAGCGCGCCGATGCCGCTCAACATTGGCGCGAGCCAATAACGGCGCTGATTCAGCGCGACCGCGCGCTCGATGTTGATGACCGTGCCGAAAAATCCGGAGATCATCAACGGACCGTGCAATTGCGCGAGCGAAGGCGCGAGTTCGGGGAATTTCCAATCGAGACGCAACAAGCCCGCCCACATTGCCGCGAGCAACGCGAACATCCCCAGCGCGAGAACCGGGAGACGCGAAAATTTCATAGTGCCACCTCAAACATCGAATTGCGCGATCAAGCGCGCCTGGCACAGCGTAGCGTACGCGGAACATTCGCGCAAGGACAAATGTCACTCAAGCAAAGACCCGAAGGGTTCGCTCCGTGAAAACCCTTCGGGTCTCATTTACGGTACGCCGATGTACCACTTTTCCGGCAGATAATCAATGCCGAGCGCGGTCGGTTCGTTCGGGATCACCCGCTTGTTGAGAAACAGCCAACCCGGCGTGTAGGTCAAGAACAGGTATGGCGCATCATCGCCGACGATTTTTTGGATCTCGTGATACGTTTGCTTGCGCGCGTCGAGGTCGCACGGCGCGGCGTTCGCTTTGGCGTACAACGCTTCGACTTGTTTGTTGATGTAGCCGCCGGTGTTCACATCGGGAATCGCGGCTTCGCTCCACAGTTGACTCGACCAGTGCGGATCAATCGTCCCGCGCCAACCGAGCAAGTAGAGGTCATAATCGAACGGTGGTTTCTTGAGATATTCGAGATATAACTGGAAATCCAACCCGGTCACATCCGACTCGACGCCGATTTTTTTCAACTCGGCTTGAAGCATCAGACTCGTATCTTCGCGCGGACGATTATCGGTGTTCACCATAATTTTCAAGCGCGGCGCGGGTTTGCCATCCTTGCCCAGCAACTTGCCGCTGGCGTCGAAACGATAACCGGCTTGCGCCAACGTATCTCTGGCGCGCGCGATGTTGTACTCGTACGGCGCGACCCCAGGATTGTAGAACGGATTCGCCGGCGCGATAAACGAGGCGAGCGGTTTTTGCAGACCGGCAAACACCTTGTCCGCGATATCTTGGCGCGGCATCGCGTACGCGAGCGCGCGCCGCATCGCGACGTCTTGCAGAAACGCGCGCCGCAAGTTGACACCGACAAAATTCCATGCGGCGGCGGCGGAATTCCATTGATACAATTTGAGCGTGTCGCTTTTCTTTGCCTCGGCAACATCGCTAATCTGCAAAGGCACAACGTCGAGTTCACCGCTCTTGAGCAATTGCAGTTGGGTTGTCGGGTCTGGCACGACGCGCACGATTTCGCCGTCGAGATTCGATGCGCCGCGCCAGAACGCATCGTTGCGCGTAAATTCGATCTGGGTATCGCGTTGCCATTGCTTGACCGTGAATCGCCCGGACACGACGCTGGGTTTCAATATTTCCGGATTCTTCGCCGGGTCGCTCCAACTGTATTTTTCCCAAATATGTTTCGGCAACGGCGTCACTGGGTCGGCAAGCTCAAGCCCGACACATGCCGTTTGCTTGAGTGTCGTCACAAGCGTGTAATCGTCTTTTGCAACGAATGACGCGATGGATTCAAAACTCGCGCGGTACGGATAATTATTTTGCGGACGATTCGCTTGCTCGAACGTCCACGCAAAATCGTGCGCGGTGATCGGCTTGCCATCACTCCATTTCATATCGCGGCGCAAGTCGAATGTGAACGTCTTGCCGTCGTCCGACACCGTCCACGTGTTCGCCATATTTGGAACGAACTGCAACGATTGCGGATCACGACGAAACAAACCGCTCGCGAACACGCGCGATTGATACTCGGCAGAAACCGGGTCGGTCGTCAGGTACGGATGAAAACCGACCGCGTCGCTTGTGACCGCGCTACGCAACGTGCCACCCTTGCGCGAAGGGGGTGGCGTTGTGGTCGGTGTCAACACTGGTGTCTCAGTTGGCGGAACTGGCGTCGTGATTGCAGTCGGCGGAACTGGCGTCGCGGTTGGCGCAGAGCACGCGGCTAGCATCGCGAACAAAACGAAAAACGCAAAAACGGAAATGGGAAATCTCATTCTCTCTTCCATGCGAGGTTTGCCCCTACCCCGACCCTCCCTCGTTCGCCAACTTTGGGCGAACAGGGGGAGGGGCGGGGTGGGGGGTAATGGTGCGAATCGAAGAATTTCCTACTTGGCGAGTTGCCAGGTCTCAAGACTGTAGTTGATACCGAGCACAGTGACCGGATTCACCTGGATACGTTTATTGACCGCAACAAGTGTTTGATTGGTGTAGAGAAAAAGGTACGGCTGTTCTTCAGCCACGATCTGCTGAATCTTGGCGTACATCTTTTTGCGGTCGTCTTGTCGGCACCCCGGCGCTACCGCGGCGTCATCGTAAAGCCGGTCCACTTCGGCATTATTGAAACCGGTATGGTTTTGCGAACCATTCGATTTCCATATAGTGCCGGTCCCATACGGATCAATTCCGCCCGACCAACCCAGGACGAACATCTCAAAGTCGCGTTTCTTGAGATCGGGTTCTTGAATCCGCCTCAGGTATGCCAGCCATTCTTCCGAAATCACTTCCACCGCAATGCCAACCGCTTTGAGATAGTCCTGGGTGATGATCGCGATTTGTTCGCGTTGTTTGTTTCCCGCGTTGTAGAATAAGCGAACCTGGAATTTCTTGCCGCTTTTCGCAAGGATGCCATCCGCACCGGCAACCCAGCCCGCTTCCTTGAGCAACACCTTGGCTTTGGCGACATCGTAATTGAACTTGGGCACGTCGTCGGTGAACGCCCACGACGTTGCCGGGATATTCGAGTACTGCACCTTGGCATAGCCGAGGCGAACCTTGTCTACAAACTCTTGTTTGTTGATCGCGTACGAAATCGCCTGGCGCACCTTCTTGTCGCTCAAGGATGGGTTCCCCATGTTGAAACCGATGAACGTCCATCCCGGCGAAGCCGGATAATATTCAAACGTCTGAGCAAACCGGAGTTGTTTGATTTCGTCCCAGTCACTTGGGTCCGGTCGAATGATGTCAATCTCCTGCGCCTTGAACATCTCCAGCGCAACCGCGCTATCTTTCACGACGCGAAATGTATATCCGTCGAGCCGCGCCTCGCCGCGGACATAGTACGGATTCGACGGCGCGAATTGCGCGCGCTCGTCTTTCGTCCAGTCTTTAAGTTTCCACAGTCCGCTAACCACCGAAGGACTATCGTTCGCCAGGTTCTGATTGATGTCCACATCCTTAAAGACGTGCATCGGGATCGGACCGGGGATCGCGCTGTTGCTGATCGCCGGACAAAAGCCGGGCTGGGTCAGTTCGTACTCCACCGTGAGATCGTCAATCGCTTTGACCGACTTGAAGGAATCGGAATAGGTTTTTTTCGCCGGGAACTTGGTCTTCTCCTCCATCATCTTGTCCCAGGTAAACTGCACATCCCGCGCGGTCAAGGGCGCGCCGTCGCTCCACCTGAGACCCGGCTTGAGTTTCCAGACCAACTTGGAACCATCGGGAGAAAGCGTCGGATTGTCCTCGTACAAGTTACCTCTCACTTCGAGAGTGTCTGGGTCGGTGCGCGTCAAACTCGCGTAGAGCAAAGCTTGCCGATTGAAAGACGAGCCATCGTTGGTGATGAGCGGCTGCAACGATACCGCGTCGCTGATGTCGTAATCAATAAACATCCTAGAGTTTCGTGTCGCCGTCGCTGTCGGCGTCGGTTTCGCGGCGACACGCGTCCGGATCGGCGGTGGGGTGGGCGCTTCGCAAGCGGCTAGCCACGCCATGACGACGCCGAGCGCAATCAGCAAAATCATTTTTTTTATTTTGAACATGCTACCCTTCAAACCTATCGTATCGCGTGAAAACCAACCCGATAGAAACCAGGTTTCTCCGCGAAACCTGGTTTCTGCTGGTTCAACCAACTGCTACGGCAAAATCTGCCAACGCTCGTACCGTTCGCGCCCGTTGAATGCAAAGGTGCGTTTGACCCACGGTTGCGTGACAACGCCGCGCGCGTACCAGTAGACGGGCAATAGTACTGCATCTTCGTTAACCAAGATTTTTTCGGCTTGTGCGTACAACTCGACGCGCTTGGCGTTGTCTTTTTCGATTGCGGCGCGCTTGATCGCATCTTCGTACCGCTCATTGCGCCAGTTCAAACCGCCGGCTGGCGCGTTGCCGCTCGTGGGATTCACCGAGCCGCCCGCCGCGACCACATCGCGCATAAAGTTGTGCGCGTCCGGATATTCCATGCACCAACCAAAGCGCCAGACCTGCGGCGCGTTCTTGCTTTTGATCGCTTTGTTCAACGCGTCCCACTCTTGCGCAGCGAGTTTGACCGTGATACCCAGGTTGTTCTTCCACATTTCCTGCGCGGCGTGCGCGATTTTCTGATTGCCGGGCATGGTGTTGTACGCCAAGGTGAGGTCGAGATTTTCGGCGGAGAGATTCTTTTCTGTGAGATAGTCACCCAACACGCGCTTGGCTTCTGTCGCGTCAAACTTGACGCCGAGGTTCGCATCCGCTTTGGATGCGCCATTGATGCCCGGCAACGTGAACCACCCCGCCGGCGTCTGTCCATTCTTCACGCCATTTTCGACAAGCGTCTTACGATCGAGCGCGAGCGACAAGGCGCGGCGCACGCGCGCGTCGTTCACGACTTGCGCGCGCGTGTTGAATCCGAAATAGTACGTGCATTGATTCGGCGAGGTCGTCAACAACTTGGCTAGAGTTGCGTCGGACTTGACGCGTTCGAACTCGGCGCTCGGCACGGTCGCCGCGTCCAGCTCGCCGCGTTCAAAGCGATTCATCACTGCCGCGTCATCCAAGAACGTGAACGTGACTTGTTCCAGTGCCGGTGCGGGCGTCGTCGCGTCGCCGAACCAAAATGCGTTTTTGGTAAGCGTCAAATTCGCGCCGCGCGTCCATGTCTTGACGACGAACGGACCGTACGTTTGCAGGTTCGCCAGGTCGCTCCACTTGTCGCCCACGCGCGGGGTGCACGCGTCGCCGTCAATCAACCAACGCGGCGTCGCGCTCGTCGCCGATAAACCCAACAACACGGACGCGAACGCGATCGGCTCGCGCAGTTTGATTTCCAACGTCGCATCGTCCAACGCCTTGACGCCGACCTTGGTCGTGTCTGCCGTTTCCGCGTTCAGGTAGGCGCTCGCGCCATCGAGGTACGGGGCGAGCAACGGCGCGAACGGCGAAGCCGTCGCCGGCTTGAGCGCGCGCAAAATGCCGTACTCGAAATCCTTCGCCGTGACCAGGCGTGCTTTGGTCTGTTTGTTCTTGTCTGGGCACGATTGCGCTTGTACGATTTGTTGTTTCGCCGCGTCGTACTTGACCCAGGGCACGTCGCCACGCAGTTTGAACGTGATCGTCTTGCCATCCGCCGAAATCGTCCACGTCGTCGCAATGCCGGGACGCGGTTCGTTCGTCACTTCATCCAAACGCACGAGCGGGACGAAAACCTGCTCAATCACCGCGAGCGAACTGGGATCCGACGCGATGGCGGGATCGAGCGTCGTGACATCACCGGGCAGATTCGCGCGGACGAGGTTGGGTCGCGGCGCGCGCGTAGCTGTGGCGGTTGCGGCGGGCGTCGCAACGATTGGAACGATTTGGACTGGCGCTGTCGCCGCGGGCGTGCCGGTTGGCGTGGCGGGCGAACCGCACGAGACGAGTAACAGTAAAGCAAGCGCCAAAACGTGACTACTCAGGTTGTCATTTCGAGCGAAGCGAGAAATCCCGGCATGGCTAGAGATTTCTCGTCGCTCCGCTCCTCGAAATGACACAGGGCTGAGTAGCGACAAAACGCTCTGCAATTTGATTCGACGCATACGTTCATTCTCCATTTTTATCTAGCCACGCCCTCAAGGGCGTGGCTAGGCGCTTTTATACCGCATCACAAAAAAAATGTCCAATCACCGCGTCGAACTCACCGCCGATAATGCGCGGCGCAACATGAACCAAATAAAAATCGCGGCGGCAAGCATCGCCGGGTAAACGATGGTCGGCAATTCCATCGGCGCACCGCGAAGCGTGAGGTACGCCGGAGGATGAAGCGGGAATGCTTCGTTTCGCGCCACATCGAACAAGTTGCCATCGCCGGTCGAGCAACCGCCGACCGTGTAAATCACTCCGTCAATGTAATCGGCTTTCAAGCCGTGGCGTGAGGTCGGCATCGGCGGCAAATCGGTGCGCCACGCGTGTGTCTGCAGATTGTACGCGAAATGTTTGTCGTACTTGAGCACATGCACCCAGCCCTCGGCGTACACGGTACCAAACCCGGCAATCGGTTCTGGAATTTTCGTATTGAGGATACTCCACGTTTGCGTTTGCGGATCGAACACCTCGATCGTGTCGAGCGCGTCGCGTTCGCCTCTACCGCCGAACGCGTAGAGTTTGCCATCGAGCACGAGACTGCTGAACGCATAACGCGCGCGCAACATGGGTGGCAGCGCGCGCCACTGCTGGGTCGTCGTTTCGTACGCCTCGACGACGTTCATCACGGCGTCGTCGAATCCGCCGAGCGCGTAAATCGTCTCGCCGATGACATTCGCGCTCAGGTCGAATCGCGGCGTCGGCATTGGCGGCAGCGCGCGCCAACGTCCGGTCGTCGTGTCGAACGCTTCGACGCGATTCGTCGTGCCGTTTTCAAGATAACCCCCCAGCGCGTAAATCGTGTCACCGACCGCGACGACGGCAAGCGACGCGCGTGCGCTCGGCATCGGGGCGAGCGTACTCCACGCATTCGCGCGCGGATCGAACACTTCGTTCGTATCACGCCGCGCGCCATCTGCGCCGACCATCCCACCTAGCGCGTAGATTTTTCCGGCGACCGTCGCCGTGCCAAACCAACTGCGCGGCTCGCGCAAACTCGCGCGCGTGAGCCACATGTTCGGCGGTGTGGTTTGACACGCGACAAGCCAAACGGCAAGCGCAAACAGAATTTTGATGCGTCGCAACAATTGTCTCTCAAAACGACCGCCGACGGCAGACCGCATTACATGGTGGCGGTCGGTCATCGGCGGTCGTTAACGAAAAGCGAAAAGGAATCAGCGCCGCAAACGCGGATCCATCGCGTCGCGCAATCCATCGGCGAGCAAATAAACGGACAGCACGGTGAGCGAAATCGCGATCCCTGGAAAAACGACGAGCCAGGGTGCGCGCGTATAGTACGACAGGGAGTTGGTCAACATATTGCCCCAGGTTGCGGTCGGTGGCGCGACGCCGAAACCCAGGAACGACAGCGACGATTCGGTGAGAATCGCGCCGACAATGTCGAAACCCAGGATGACAAGCACAATCGAAAAAACGTTCGGCAAGAGATGCTGCGCCATGATGCGTCCGTTGCGCGCGCCGACGGCGCGTGCGGCAAGCACGTAATCGCGTTGCTTGACCGAGAGCACTTGCCCGCGCACGAGACGCAGTTCGCCGGTCCAGCCGAGCACGGATAACAAGAACGCCATCCCCAGCGCGTCCAAGCGAATCATCGAGCCGATGATGATGAGGAGCGGCAGAAACGGAATTGCCGCGATGACATTGACGACGGCTTGGAGCAAGTCGTCAATCCAACCGCCAAAGTAGCCGGCGATCAAACCCAGCGTGACGCCAATCACGACGCTCGCAATCGCGACGAAAAAGCCGATGCTCAACGATACGCGTCCCGCCCACACAATGCGCGTGAAATAATCGCGTCCGTACTCGTCGGTGCCAAACCAATGCTTGGCAGTCGGGGGTTTCCACTGCTCGCTCAAATTATTCTTGTCGGGATCATACCCGGTAACGTACTGCGAGACGAGCGGCGCTGCCAGCGAAATCAAACAGAGCAACAAAAAGACCAGACCACCCGCAATCGCAAGCCGATCGCGGCGAAAGCGTTGCCACGTGTCCTGCCAAAAACTACGGCTGGGTCCGCGCGAGGCGTTCTCGGCGGCGAAACGGGATTCATCATTCGGGGTACGGAATGCCATCGCTAAATTCACCTCAATCGTATCGTATGCGCGGGTCAACCCACCCGTACGCGAGATCGGCAATCAAGCGTCCGAACACTGCCAGGATCGTGTACACGTACGCGACGCCGATGCTAATCGGATAATCTTTTTTGAGCGTCGCATCGAACAACAAACGCCCCATGCCGGGCCACGAAAAAATATTTTCGTAAATGACCGAGCCGCTCAGTAAACCGACGAGCAAACCACCGGAGATCGTCACGACCGGGATGAGCGCGTTACGCAACACGTGTCGCCACACGACTACGCGCGGCGCGAGACCTTTGGCTTGCGCGGTGCGGACATAATCCTGTCCCAGCACTTCGAGCGTCTCGGAACGCATGTAGCGACCGAAGCCGACCCAGCCGCCGGTGCCGAGCATCAGCGCGGGTAGAACCAAATGCCACAAGGAATCGAGTAGGTCGAATCCTTCTCTGCCGAGTGTGCCAGCGCGACCCATCGGTAAGAGTTGAATGCCGGTTGCCACCCGGATGTTCGCCAGCGCGATGAGAATGAGCAGACCCAACCACCAATGCGGCACGGCATTGAGAAGGGAAGTAAAAAAGCGAATCACATGATCAATTCTGCCGCCGCGATGCAAACCGGCGTACACGCCGAGCGGAATGCCGATGAGATAACTGATCAGCGTCGCGGCGAGACTGAGTTCAATCGTGACCGGCAGACGCCCCATCACCTCCTCGATGACTGGGCGATGTGAAAAATACGAGTAACCTAGGTTCCCCTGCAAAAAATTCCCCATCCACCGCAAGTACTGAATCGGCAAGGGCTGATCCAAACCCAATTCATGTTCCAACCGCGCAATGTCTTCCGCGCTGATGTTCGGATCGAGCGAATATTGTTTGATCGGACCGCCGGGTGCGGCGTTGATCAGACCGAATTGAATGATCGAGATTACGAACAAGACCGGAATCGTTTGGAGAATGCGCCGAACCAAATAACGCGTCATGACGTTCGTCCCTTGAATCAATATAGGGGCGAGCGACTGCGCTCGCCCCTAATGGACTGTCAACATTCGACAGGTTGTTACTTGTTGAGTTGCCAGGTTTCGAGAGTGTAGTTGATACCCAGGATGGTAGCCGGGTTCACTTTGATGCGTTTGTTGACCCCAATGAGCGATTGATTGGTGTACAAGAAAAGGTACGGTTGTTCTTCGGCGACGATCTGCTGAATCTTGGCGTACAGTTTCTTGCGGTCATCCTGCTTGCAACCCGGCACGACCGCGGCGTCGTCGTACAGTTTGTCAATTTCCGCGCTGTTGAAACCGGTATAGTTCTGCGAACCTTTGGACTTCCAGATATTGCCGGTGCCGAATGGATCAATCCCACCCGACCAGCCAAGGACAAACATCTCAAAGTCGCGTTTCTTTGGATCCGGTTCTTGAACGCGTTTTAGGTACGCCGTCCATTCTTCCGGAATCACTTCTGCCGCGATGCCTACCGCTTTGAGATAATCCTGGGTAATGATCGAGATCATCTCGCGTTGTTTATTGCCCGCGTTGTAGAACAAGCGAATTTGGAATTTTTTGCCGTCTTTCGCCAGGATGCCGTCGGAACCGGCAACCCAGCCCGCTTCCTTGAGCAACGCCTTGGCTTTGGCGACATCGTAATTGAACTTGGGCACATCGTCGGTGAACGCCCACGAGGTCGCGGGGATGTTCGAGTGTTGCACCTTGGCATAGCCGAGGCGAATCTTGTCCACGAACTCTTGCTTGTTGATCGCGTGCGAAATCGCTTGACGCACCTTTTTATCGCTTAACAACGGATTCACGGTGTTAAAGCCGACATACGTCCACGATGGCGCGGCGGGATAGTATTCATACGTCGCGGCAAAGGGCAGTTTTTTGACTTCATCCCAATCAATCGGATCGGGAGTCACAATGTCAATGTCCTGGGTCTTGAACATTTGCAAGGCGACGGTGTTGTCTTTGACGATGCGAATCGTGTATCCATCGAGCAACGCTTCGCCGCGAACAAAATTCGGATAGGATGGCGCGAATTGCGCGTTGTCGTCTTTTTTCCAATCCTTCAAATTCCAATAGCCGTTGATGGCGAGAGGCTTGTCGTTCGCCGGGTTCTGGTTAATGTCCACGTCCTTGAAAATGTGCATGGGAATGGGACCGGGGATCGCGCTGTTACGAATCGCCGGGCAGAATCCCGGCTGGGTCAACTCGTACTCGATCGTGAAATCATCAAGCGCCTTGACCGACTTGAAGGAATCGGAGTAGAACTTTTTCGCCGGGAATTTTGTCTTTTCCTCCATCATCTTGTCCCAAGTGAATTGCACGTCCTTCGCGGTCATCGGCGTGCCGTCACTCCACTTGAGACCCTGCTTTAATTTCCAGATCAACTTGGCGCCATCCGCAGAAAGCGTGGGATTGTTTTCGTAAAGGTTCCCTAACACTTCCAAGGTGTTGGGGTCCGAGCGCGTAAGCGCGGCATAGATAAAGCTCTGATAGGAGCTCGACGCGGTATCGTTCGTGATGAGCGGTTGCAGCGAAACTGCTTCGGCGAATGAGGCATCAATGAAGGTGCCGCCTTTATTCCGCACCGCGGCGGGCGCTTGTGTCGCGGCGGGAGCAGTCGTTGCCGCGGCGGCGGGCACGCTCGTTGGCTTGGGCGCTTCCGTCGGCGCGGCGCACGCGGCGAGCATCACCAAGACGAGCATCAGCCCGAGAATGAGTGTTGCCTTTTTCATCTTACTTTTCTCCTCCTGAGAGTTTTCGAATGGGGAACGCATGGGCATGAATTAGAATCTAACCACACGAGGGTCGCGCAAAAACAGAGCGAAGCAAGTGCACGCGGGGAAAGCGCACAAATGTGTAGCGGCACGCCGCAAAAGCGACATTCATTGTCTTTGCTTTTCGAGTGGTGGAGCATCGTCTTTGATCCGACCACCCCCTTTCAGATTGAGCGAGTGAGTTAATAGCAACAAAGTGGTTCGATTATATGGTAGAAGATTATGCCTGTCAACAAAGATGCTCTGCGACATCCCGGCTGTTGCAAGGTCGCGTTCACGCGCACGACAACGGAGAGAGGGTTGGTTTAGGGGATTGCTTCGGGTAAAGAACGCCCTCGCAATGATGGCGGGACACGCGTCAAGCGACTTGGCACGCGCCCTGAATCAACGACTTTGCCGCAACGTCCACAGCGCCCAACTCGACCACACGAGCGCGATCATCAACAGGATGCCTGGGACACCCAGGAGAAGAATTTGTCGCCAATCCATCGGCGCGCGCGCGGCAGATTGCGTTTGCCCCGCTTGACCCGGCGCGACCGGTTGCGGATTCGTCGCGGCATTGTTCCGCATCCACGGCGGTCCACCGCCGCCGGTCGTTTGCGGCGCGGCGACGGCTGGCGCGGTTGCTTGCCACTGGCGCACGTACGCGACGACTGCTTCGATCTCCGATGCGCCCAAGCGCGTGCCCCATGCCGGCATCGCCGTGTTCGGCACGCCGTTCGTCACGATTTGAACCATCGCCGCGTCGCTCGTCACTTTTTGGAAAAAGTTTTGCACGTTGAGTGCGGGCGCGCGACGCGTACCTTGTCCTTCCGCCCCGTGACACCACGAACAGTTTTGGGTGAACAGCGTTTTGCCGGTATCGAGTATTTTCTGCGTGACCACGATCGGTCGTGCTGGCGGTTCGGGAATCGCGTTCGCCGGCAATGTGTCCCAGCGTTGAATCAGTAAAACCAGGTCGGCGATTTGTTCGGGTTTCAAACGTTGATTCCAACCTGCCATCAATGTCGCGGGCGAGCCGAGCGTGACTGTTTTTGTGAGTTGATCGGCGGTGCGGTCGGTGCGGACTTGTGGATCGTTGAGCGCGGGCGCGAGCGTGGTACCTTTACCATTCGCGCCGTGACACGCCACACAGTTCGCCGCGTAGAGTTGCGCCGCGTTCGACAAGCGCGTTCCATCCGGCAATGCCGCGATGAGTTTCAGCGTCTCCGCCGGAATCGTCACACTGACCGGTACGCGCGGCGTCAATCCCAGGTCGGCGACGACGAGGCGCGTCCCATTCCAATCGCCGTGTTGAATCAACGCGATCACCGCCTCGATAGATGCATCGTTGAGCGCGCCGCCATCGGCGACGCCCCACGCCGGCATTGCGGTGTTGTACCGCCCGCGCGCAATCGTTTTGTAGAGCGTGTCGTACTCCATCGCGCGCAACCCAGGATTGTCGAGCGGAAGCGTTGCGCCCAATCCTTCGCCCGCGCCGCCGTGACAGACCGCGCAATTTTGCGCGAACACGACTTGCCCTTGGCGAATTTGCGCGGCAAGCAAATCCGCGCGGGCGCGGTCTTGACGGTACGGTTCGTAGAACATGTACGCGCCGAGCGTTGTGACGAGCACGAGCGCGGCGACAAAGCCGATGAAAATTTGTGTTCGCATGATTAGCCAATCCTAAGTCGGGTATACGATTTGCGTTGGATCGAATCGGTCGCGGCGGGTTTGTTTGCTCGTGTCCACCTGGACTTGGTCGCCGACAAGGTTGACTTGGAAGAGGTCGAGTGGACGCGGGGCGGGCGCGTTCAACACATCGCCGTTTTGGTCGAACACCGAGGCGTGACACGGACAGATGAATTGTTGCTTGGTTTGATCCCAGGGCACTGCGCAACCCAGGTGCGTGCATTTGCGATACAGCGCGAGAAATCCGCCGTCCTGGGTTCGCACGAGATAGAATCGCCCTTCGTTGAACGGCGTCACCGAACCGTTCGGAAACTTGTCCACTGCACCGCACTTGAACACCCCACCGAATTCACCCTCGCTGAGACGCGGTAAAAAGAATCCCACGCTGACGACGCCCGCTTCGACCACGGCAACGCCGGCGAGCGCCGTCCAGCCGAGGCGCAAAAAATCGCGGCGCGGAATTCCGGTTTGCGAATGGAGTGATTCGGGAGCGCACAATCGTTGTTGATTTTCTGTCATCGTTCAACTCCATTAATGCGTCGGCGTGATTTCCCACGGAAACATCAGTTGCATACCCGCGCCGCGAAAGAAAACGCCGACGAGCGTCAGCACGATGAATCCAGCTAGCACGAGGACGAACACGCTCAACACGCCCTCGCATTTCGTCGCGCGAAACGCGCGGCGCACAAATTCATAGTAACCGATGATTCCCAGGATCAGCAGAATCAGCGGCAAGATGCCATTTGAAACGAGCGCGGGCAAACCGTAAAACCATCCCGCGAAATCAATCACGTACTCGTCCAGCACGATGTAGAGCGCGGTGAGCAATACGCCGGTTGCCGCGCTAAACAACGCAAGCCAGCGTCCGCGGCGCGAGCGAAAATAAATGCCGACGCTGTTCATATCACTGTCCATGTACGGCAACGCGCCCAGTCCAAGCAAGCCGAGTGTCGGAATGATGATCGCGCCGACGAGCGGATGAAAATGCAATAGCAATTCCTGGATGCCCATAAAATACCACGCGGCTTTGGCGGGATTCGGACTCGCGTCCGGATTCGCGAGCGCTTCGAGCGGCGCGTTGACGAGCGCCGCCCAGACCACCAGTGTGGCAAGCGCCACCATCGCCCACACCGCTTCGGGACGCACGAGATCGGCGACCGTCAGTACGTTTTCATCTTTGCTCACCGGCGGCTCGTCCACTCCGCGCGGCAGTGACAGCCCGCCGTCTTTGCGCACGCGCCAGAAATGCAAACTCATCAGCGCGAGCATCGCCATCGGAATGATCGAAATGTGCAGCGCGTAAAAGTTGAGCAACGTCGCCGCGCCAATTTCGGGACCGCCGAGCAAGACGTTTGACAGTCCGTTACCGATGAACGGCACGTAGACGATGATGCTCGAACCGACCGTGATTGCCCAGTATGCGAGTTGATCCCAGGGCAAGAGATAGCCGGTGAAATTTGCCATCACGGTCAACAGCAACAACGCGATGCCGACAAGCCAGTTGAACTCGCGCGGCGCGCGAAACGCGCCGGTGAAAAAGACGCGCAAGAGATGAAGCGCGACGACGATGATCATCAAATTGCCCGACCAGTGGTGCAAGTTGCGGATGAACTGCCCGAACCAGATGCGCGTGCTCAACGCGAGAATCGAAGTGTACGCTTTGTCCGGCGAAGGGGTGTACGCGGTTTCGAGCAACATCCCCGTTGCCGCGAGAATCACGACGAGCAAGCCAGCCAACCCGCCCAGTCCAAACGAGTACGTAAAGCGCAGCGTGCGCGCCGGAACCTGGGACGGGTGCAAGTGCAAAACCAGGTTATTCATCACCAAGCGGAGACGACTGCGCCGGTCGCCGGTGAATGGCTCGCGCACGGCGCTGCGCCAAACGCGCTGCCAAATGGAAAGCGGGGAATTATTCGATGGATTCATCATCTCATTCCGTCATCGCAAAATAACGATTCACAAAAAGCGGAAAGGACGCGCACTCTTCCCACGGTCAGGAGAAGCGAAGAACCTTGCGAAGGTTTATATGAATCGCGTTTCGCATTGACATTCCTGCCACTTGCGAAACACACTCGTTTCGTTGGCTAAACCTCCGCAAGGTTGGCTAATTTCTAACCGCCGTTGCCGCCATTGCCGCGACCCGCCCAACCCGGTCGCCCAGATTGATCGCGGATCTGCGCGTTCACGCCATTCGACAGATTCTGCATCTGTCCGATTTCGAACAAACCGTTCTGGTAAAAACCGTTTAGTTTGATCTGATCGCCAACCTTCGCCGAAAATTTTTGTTCGAGCGCGTACGACCACGGACGATTTTCAATCCGCACCTGTTCGCCGTTCGATGCTTGCACGGTCATCGCGTACTGATCCACACTAATCACGTTGCCTTGCACCGTCGTCCATTGCACACCTTGCGCCGCGACGCCTTGCCCTTGTCCTTGACCACCGCCACGCAATTGCGCGCCAGTGCCTTGACCACGCGCGGCGAGCGCTTGATTCGCCACGTTTGCCGGCGCCGGCGTCAGTGCGCGCATGCCCAAGCCAAGCGCGACAATCCCGACCAATCCACCGATCAACACGGCAATAGCGATTTGTTTCAACATGTTATCCTCCATTTGATTTACGTTCTTGCCCGCACTATAAACCGGCGATGTGGAAAAGCGATGGAGAAATGATTGAGAAACGATAGAATGAAAAAATCCAGGTTTCTCCCCTGCGGGGAAACCTGGATTCCAAAGTCTTGCTCACCCTATCCAACAATAAAATTGTCAAAGAGCAAGAACAGCGCCAACACGATGACGAACGTCGCAAACACTTGGCGCAGGCGATCCGTCGAAATGCGATGCGCGAGACGCGCGCCGGCGAACGCGCCGACGAGACCCGCCGCGACGAAAGTGAGTGTGAGCGTCACGTCGAACATACTTCCGCTCAAATGTCCCAGCAATCCCGCGACGCTATTCGCGGCGATGATGACGAGCGACGTACCCACCGCTTGATTCATCGGTAAGCCGACGAGCATCACCAACGCGGGCACGATTAGAAAACCGCCGCCGACACCCAGGATGCCGGTGAGCAAGCCAACGCCGGCGCCACTCGCGATGATCAATGTCCAGTTCGGCGCGGTTGCGCGCGGCGTCGCCGCGCGGCGTACGAGCATTACTGCGCCGACGACGAGCATAAGGATTGCGAACGCGACCATCAACATCGCGGGCGAGAAAAATTTCGATACTCCCGCGGCAAATTACGCGACCAGCATCCCCGCGCCGCCGAAAATTACCGCGACGCGCCAATTGAGCGTGCCTTGCGCGTGATGAAACGTCGCGCCGAGTGCGCTGTTCGCTCCGACAATCGCGAGCGAGGTCGTGATGGCAGCTTGCGGCGATTGCCCGACGAGGTACACCAACGCCGGCACGGTGAGAATCGAGCCGCCGCCGCCGAGCAATCCCAGCGACAAGCCGATACCAAAACCCAGCATCAGGTCGAGCCACAACGCCGGCATGTTTAGCGCGAACCTTGTTTGATCGGCAAGTTACTGCGCGACCAGGCAAGCATTCCGCCATGCAGGTTCGTCACATTGTATCCCGCCGCGAGCAATTGCCGCGTCGCGCTCGAACTGCGATTGCCGGAATGACAAACGCAAATGATTGCGCGGTCGCGCGGCAACTCGTGGATGCGCCGCCCTAAATCGCGCAGCGGAATCAGCGTGGCGTTGGCAATGTGCCCCGCGTGAAATTCCTCCGGCTCGCGCACGTCGAGCAAAAACGGTCGCGGCTTTTCGTCGAGTTTAGCTTTTGCCGTGGACGCGTCGAGTTGGGGAATCGGTGGTCCGAATAATTGCGAGAGCAGACTCATGTTATTTGCCTTTCGAGAGGTTTGTATCTTTGGGACGCGGACAAACGCGGATGAATGCGGATATTTTCTTTATCCGCGAAAATCCGTGTCCCAGATTGCCTTGTTCGGATTCGGCTTGTCCGAGTGAGGCAACAAGGAACACGTTCTTGTTTACCAGTTATGCCGCGACCCGTTCTGTTATTCGACGTGTGACGCCAAGCGCATCGAGCAACTCGTCCATCGGCGGCGCGTGGTGGTACCGTTTCTCACCGACGATAAGCGTGGGCAACATCATCACCCCGTCGCGAATCGCGCGCGGTAGATGGGTCACGACTTCGATTTCTTCGATCTCGATTTCGGGATACTCGCGCCGCACACGTGCGAGCAAGCGATTCGTCGAAATACAACGCGGACAGATGAGCGATTTATAGTAGATGATTTTCATTTTGAGCGGCTGAACCAATGCTTGGAATTCTTTCCGCAAAACTTGGCGGTCTTGATCCTTGAGAATTGCCATTTTCTATCTCCTTTGTCTTTGCGCTTTCACATTCTTTGATGCCCCAAAGCGCCGGAGGTTACAAAGAAAAATCTGTTTGCGCAGTTCCCGACCAGCGCATTCTTTGTGATAGCACAAAATAATGTTTTTAATATTGACAATAAGTGAAAAAATAGACTATAATATTGTGTGTAGTCAGCATTATATTGTTCTATTTGATTATAGAGCGCGATACGTCAAGATTCTGGTTCTTGATATGAACCGACCGATCACATGGAGAAGGGAAAAGGGAATGGCTCAAATTGTAACGTACTACAAAGGTGACATGCTATTCGAGTCCAGAATCGGGAATCACATTCTTACGATTGATGTGCCCGCCGATATGGTGGGCGGCGAAGACCGTGGTCCGATTCCGCCACAATTGTTTGTGGCTTCGTTGGGCAGTTGCATCGGCGCTTTCGTGGCGCAGTATTGTGAGATCAATGGGATTGATGATGCTGGCATGACCGTGGAGATGAGTTTCGAGAAAACATCGAAACCAACCCGGTTGGTTGATTTGAAGGCAATCGTCAAGTTGCCCTACGGCGATTGCGGGGCACGGGTCCACGCCATCGAGCGCGTGGCAGACCTGTGCCCGGTTCACGAGACGATCAAAACAATGAATGGACTCGCGATCACCATCTTGGGCAAGGACGATTGTTCGATGGAATGAGTGAATTCCGAATTTGATGAGCGAGGTATAGGGTTGGTCGGTGCGCGTTGCATCGTTACGAATTAACCACCAGACTGAAGGACAAGGAGGTTCACATGTTTAGAGTATTGCTGCTGTTTATCCTGGGAGCATTCGTTCTGGTTGGATTGGCAATACTGTGGGCGACGATGCCATCGGTGACAAGCGCACAATGCAGAAGCATCGAATCCTCATGTGTCAAGTGTCACCAAGATACTCATCCAGTCTGTGGCAAAACGGAGTGGCACTCGGAATATGGTCATCGCTATGCTTGCTGGAATTGTCATGGCGGTAATGATACAGCTCAGGACAAAGAGTTGGCGCACGTCGGATTGGTACGCCATCCGCTCGAAGATGCGTACACCAGTTGTTACGTGTGTCACCCCGAGGACTATAAACAACTCGCGGAGCGATTTGCCAAGATGCTGGGTGTGACCGTATCGGCACGTGAACCAGCGGTGCGCTCCCTCGCATCAGTGACGTCCGTTGCCGTTCGACCGATTGCTACGCCGTTGGTTGTTCCGTCAGCAATCCCTACCAATTCGTTCGACTGGGTTTGGACTTTGTGGCTAACTCCCGTTCCGGCTGTCTTGATCCTAGTCTGGGTTATGTGGAAAGGCAAGACTGCATGAGTCACCGGCTCGTTGCCCTGGTTCTAATCGTCGTGGCAGATTGTCTTGCCTGCGCGCCCATCCTGACCCCGACGCCGACAGTTTTGCCGACGCAAGCTACTGTCGTCATCACGCGCCCGCCCACGCCATTGCCCACGGTGACCGCGCCGTCTATCGTGATTCCAGAGATTCCTGGGTTTGATGCCGACCTTGAATTCGACAATCAACCGAACGCGCGAATAGTTCACTACTCCAATTCGGCGGGCGCGGTTGTCGCGCGATTTGATCCGAATGACCGGGCACACAACCAACACATTACCTGGGACTGGGAAAAGATGTCCGCGCTCGAAAAAAGCCGCGCGGTTTCATGGCTCTTCGATCCACAACAGATGCGCTATTGTCGGTTTCAGGAGCGCGGAAAGTGGATCCTCCATGTGCTAAGTAAATGGATTCCCCGGCTGAACGACTTGATGGTACCGACCGACCCAGCTATTACTCATCATTGGCAAGCCGATGGTCCGCCGATGAATCCAAATACAATTTACGAAGCGTTGAGTCGAGTCAAGGCACTCGCCCTGGTTCCGGAACGTCCGATGTGCAGTTACGGTCACAGTCACCTAGGTCTGATCGAGTACGGGGGAGAAGTGGTCCTCTTTACTGCGCCGGGATGGCAAAAGGTCAACGTCGAGACGCGCGAGATACTAACGACCGTGTGGACGATCAAAGAAGCGATGGTGATCTATTATCCTCAATCACAAGGATGGACAAACTCGTGTCCCTCGGAGCCGGAACACCTGAAGACCGAGTACTATTCGTCTATCTGGTTAGTTGCGGCAGAGCAAACGCTCGCCCAGTTCGTCCCTGCCGACCAAAGTTATTGGGAGAAGCAAGAGATTCCCTTTCAAATCAAGAACATCGTTACGCAAAAATTTCCACCCTGCTTGCCGCCGGTGCTTTTGCCTGCGCCAACGCCAGACCCAGGTTGTTCGCAATTGCCTTAAACCGCGCTTGAGTACTCCCTGGTTCGATAATCCAATTTCGATAAGGAGTCAGAATGAAGATCGCCGTTGTTTCAGATGATGGAGTGACCATCAGCCAACATTTTGGACGCGCCGCGCACTATGTGGTCGTGACCGTGGAGAATCAACGCATCACCTCTTCGGAGATCGTTGACAAAATGGGACACGCGCACTTTAACGGCGAGGCGCACGGGGAAGCGAGTGATTCGCGCGGACACGGCTTTGACGCCGGCGCGCAATCGCGTCATGCGCGAATGCTGGACGCGATTTCAGATTGTCAGGTGCTCATCGCGCGCGGGATGGGCGCTGGCGCATACGAGTCCATTCGCGCCGCGAATATTACGCCGGTCGTGACAGATACCCCCATGATTGTAGACGCGATCAAGAAGTATCTTGATGGTTCGTTGGTGAACCATCCTGAAAAACTGCACTAGCCCAGACCCTGGACAGCCATGAATGCGGCAAGCCCCAAGCATGGGGATTGATAATTTGGCAAGCGTCAATTGGTGTGCCCAGGCATTGACTTGCCGCTGTTCTAAACTATAATGCTGGGAGAACTCTCAACCAGAGTGGGTGATGCCATGCCTAAACAAACATCGCGTCGCGCGGCAAGCCGAGTCCACGGTCGGCGCAAGTTAGCCGCTGCGAATGGATCACAATCGGTTCTCGAAGTGGATGTTGGAAGCCGGTTACGCGCGTTGCGGACCGAACGCGGTCTTTCCATTCGCGCGCTCGCCGAAAAAAGTGGTCTTTCGATCAATACCCTGGGGCTAATTGAAAATGGGAAAACGTCACCCAGTGTCAGCACCTTGCAGCAGATCGCGCGCGCGCTTGAACTACCAATCACCGCGTTTTTTGAAACGAATATACCCCAGAGCAAGATCGCGCATATCAAATCGAACCGCCGACCGCGCGTCGCGTTTGAACACGGTGGTCTGGAAGACCTGGGCGCGGGTTTGACCGAGCGCGGGGTGGAACCCTTCATGGTTCGTCTCGAACCGTTTGCGAGTAGCGGTGCCAATCCAATTGTTCACACCGGCTACGAGTTTGTGTTCTGTCTCGAAGGACGCATCGCATACACGATTGAAACTCAGACCTACCTGTTAGAGCCAGGCGATAGTCTGTTGTTCGAATCCCATTTGCCGCATCGTTGGCAGAATGTGGGCGAAGTGCCTTCGCAATCCTTGCTCGTACTGTTTCCGACAGATGCGCGCGATCATCCGACCAAACAACACTTTGGGTTGTAAACCACATTGATTGAGACTGGCGATCAGATCAGGCGATAACTCGCATCCACGACGCGACTCCGATCCACGAACAATTTGCCGTTCGCCGCGCGCCCAACGAATGCGCGATCTAGCGCGCGTGTTGCCGGCGCGGCGAGCACTTTACCCTCGCGCGAGAAACGACTGCCGTGACACGGACATGCGAACTTGTCGCCATCGAGACGCGGCGTGCAACCCAGGTGCGTACACGTCGCGCTAATCGCGTAGAATCCCCGCTCGTCGCGTCCCAGGTACACACGCGCATTTTCGATGTGCGTCACTGAGCCAACCGCGTACTCGTCCGCCATTCCGATTTCGACCGGACCCGGCGCGGGCGTAACGATATTCGGCGCGAGAAAGCGCGCGAACATCGTCGCCAACGCCCCACTCGCGGCAAGGAACGCGCCGTAACCCAGGTTTGTTAGGAAATCACGTCTTGTCATCTAGTCGTCTAGTCTCATAGTCGAGTAGTCGAATAGTCGGGTAGTCACGTTGACGATGCGACTATCCGACTATTCGACTATCTGACTACCGCATGACACTCATGGCAATAGTCCGACGTTTGCGTCTTGCCATCTTGCGTGCACTTGCTCCCTTGCACGAGCGGCACGTTGTGGATTTTGCCGGACACTTTTTCGGTCTGCACAAACTTGTTCGGCGCGATCTGCTTGATGCTCCACAATAATTCCCCGCGCTCGGTCACGATCACTTGATCGCCCACCTTCAAAAATTCCGCATGTCCGTTGATGCGCGCCTGCCGCATCGCGAGTTCATTCGCGCTGCGAATCGTCGCGGTTTGCGGTTTCGTCGTCGGCGTGCCGTGACACGTTTGGCATTGAATGTACTGCGCGTCTTTTTTCGAACCGTAGATGCGCCCGTTGCCCATCGCTTCTTGCGCCGTGTGACAGTCCACGCAGTTCAACTCGTACTCGCACTTTGTGAAATCAGCAATCGGCTGATAGTACTCGAGCAACCGCCGCCCTTCGAGAGGCATTTGCGCGGAGAGCGGGCGCGCGACCGGCGACAAATCGTCGCGTAGATCGAACGTCATGGATTTCAAATCATAGTTGCCGCGATTGTGGCAGTGATTGCATTGCGAAAACGGAATCGCGGTTGTGAGTTGATGCGCGACGCCATGCCCCGGTTCATCGCGCGCAATCGTCGCGTCCTTGCCGCGATACAACCCATCGTCCGCGTAAACATAGTGACACGCGGCACAGCCCGAACTGCGATACGCATACGCTTGCGGTTTCGCCGGCGTCGTCCACAGATGGCAACCGCCGTCCAAGCACGACACCATTTTCGCATCCAGCGTTCCAGAAACTGGGTTCGTCGCAAACATATCGAGTGATCGCAACTCCTTGCTCGGCAAAACCTGGGTCGGATCGCTCACCGCGCGAATGCCGAACAACGCAGTTGGCGATTTTTGCGCGCCGAACGAAAAGCGCACGTGCGCGACGCCGCCCGCGTATGTTGCCTGCACGCTTTTCAAAACGCGATCTACATGATTCCGCTCCGCGTCCGTATAGCCGCCGTGACAATTCGCTTGCCCGCACGATTGCGCCGCGACGCTGAGATCGGATGGATTGCGCCCGCCGCGCATCGTCGTGTGCGCGCGATCTTTATCGAGTGCGAGCGGCTGTCCGCCGTGACAAACGACGCAACCAAACGTCTCCGCCGGGTGCGACGCGCTGATGTCTTCGATCCCGATGTGGCACGTGACGCACAACTCTGGCTTGCCGGTCTGGGTCGGCACGAGTGTGCGAATCTCGATAGGTACCGGCGTTACATCGCTTTGCGTGTTGTAGCGTGCGATCCAACCTTGCCAGGGCTGGTGCGATTCGTTCCAGGCGATTGCAAGTGCGGCGAATAGTAATGCAAATCCAGCGATGAAGAGCCAGGTTGAAGGGAAATAAAGGAACTGAGGGAACTCGGTTTTTCCCTCAGTTCCTTCATTTCCCTTGTTTCCCTCCACTCCCTTGTGTTTCATCGCCATACCTCTCGCACACTCAACGCAATCAACACAAGCGCAATCGCCGCGAGAATCACTTGCGGCTTCCAGCGTTCGCGTGCAAACCAAATCGCGCGTCCAGGTCCGCGCCGATCCAAAAACGGGAGCGCGGAGATGAGTGCGAGAATGAACAGCGGCGCGATGATCCCCGCCCACAGCGGCGGCAGAATTCGCAACAGATTTTGCACCCAGAGAAAAATCCAGGGCGCGCGCACATCGCTCACACCGGCGTCGAGATTCGCGGCAGTGCCCAGCGGCGCGGGAAAAATCAGCGTGATGAAAACGAGCGTGGCGGAAACCAACGCGGCGGTTATGAATTCGCGGAAGAACAATTCGTCGCGCGAAATAAATTCGCGCGTCTCGCCTTCGTCCGGCAAAGGACGCGAGATGCCGCCGTCTTTGCGTAATCGCCACAAATGGTACACAACGCCGAACACGCCGGCGACGGTCAACCCGAAAATGTGCCAGCCGTAAAAGCGCAACAACGCGTTCGCGCCGATCTGCACGTCGCCGACAATCGCGCGATAGATCGCATCGCCCCACGCTGGAATTTCGCGCAACAAATTCGTGCCGACGAGAAATGCCCAGTACGCGCCATCGTCCCAGCGCAATACATAGCCGGTGAAATCCCAGACAAGCGTAATGACGAGAAGCGCGACGCCGATGAGCCAGTTGAATTCGCGCGGCGGACGATAGCCGCCGGTGAACACGACGCGCGCGAGGTGCAGCGTCACGGCGAGTACCATCACTTGCGCGCCCCAGTAATGCAAGCCGCGCATCACCGCGCCGAAACTCACGACGTCTTGAATGAGAATGAGCGAAGCGTGCGCGTCGCCGGGTGTGGGGACGTAGTAGAACGTGAGCGCGACGCCGGTGAGCAGCGTGACGAGTGAGGAGAGAACCGCGATACCGCCGAGTCCAAACGTGTATGTAAGCCGCGCTCCGCTTGCCGGAATTTTTTCCGGGTGGAGCGCGTAAATGATACTCTTTTCTTTACGCCAAAATCGAGACATTCAAAATCAAATCTAAATTGGACGCCGATGAACGCGGGTGAACGCGGACGCCCTGCGAAAATTTATCTGCGGTTGTCTGTGCTCGTCTGCGTCCTATCTGTTTTAACAGCCACTCGCCGGGTCAGCGCCGCGCTTGAGCCAGTCGAGCAAGCGTTGCAAAAGATCGTCAGCGATATTCTTTTCACTGTGCGCCGGGTTTTGCTCCGAGTACTGTCGCATGACCGCGCGTTGTCGCTCGAATGGAAAATTTTCACGCGCAAGTGCCGGTGCGCTCGGACTTCCCTGTGCGAACGCGCCGTGACATTGATCGCATCCTTTTTCGACCCAGACCTGGATTCCCAGGATTTGCCCGGACGGCAATGCGGGTGCGGGTGTCGCCTTTGACGATTGCGCGCCGAACGCGTGTAACCACAAATAGATCGAGTACGCGTCCGCTTCTGGCAAATCGTTCGCGTTCATTGCCGGCTTGGGCGGTATCGCGTTGCGAATTTTCGACAAGAATTGATCGAATGGCAGCGCGGTGTTCGCCAACGGTTTGCCGATGCCTCCCAGCGCAGTCGCGCCGTGACACGCGACGCATTGTTTCTCGCGCCACAACCTCGCGCCATCTGCCACATCGCCGGTGAGTGTTGTGTTCGATGCAACCGATTGAATCGTCGGACGCGGCGGTGCGGGCACGCGGCGATCACATGCGGCGAGGGTGAGGGCGAGCGCTACGAGGAGAAAAAGTTTTTTCAAAGGAATAACCCCGTAAGATTGTAGACAGGTAAACAGGTAAACAGGTTCGTGTTTACTTGTCTACCTGTTTACCTGTTTACATTGTCACCGCTCCACCAGCGGCAAAAAATGCGACGCTTGCCCGGCATACACAAACACAAAACGCAAAATGAATCCGCCGACGAGTACAAGCACCGCCGAGACTGCGCTCAACGCGAGACTGTAACGCGCCGCACCTTCTTTCAAAATGACCGGGAACAATTCGTACGCTTCGATCAACAAGGGCAACACAATGCCGAGCACGATGACGCCGATCCAGAACCAGAGCGTATACTTGCCACCCAGGATCAATTCGATGGACGACGCGGAACTCCACGTCGAGAGCGCGTGATGCAGGAGGAATGGCACGAGCATGAAAATTTCGAGCACAATCAAAACCACGTCGGTCGAAACGAGCAGACGGCGTTCCTCTTCGTACCCGTGTTCGTGTCGTGTGCCAAGCAGCGCGGTGACGAGCAACACCGTCGCCGTGCCGGACGACATCGCGGAGAACAGAAATAGTAGCGCAACCATCGGCGTATTCCAAAACGGTCGCGACGGAATCGCGCCGAGCAAGATGCCGGTGTAGATGCCGACGCCGAGCGCGAGCGGAAAACCGATCGCGGCGAGAATCGCACGCCAGCGGCGAATCGTATTTTGCGCGAGCGGTGTCCAGCGCGAGAAATCGCGCAGGTGCGCGCGGCTGGGAACGCGCAACAAATTATCGAACGGCGCGGGCAACCACAGCGCGGCGTATGCCAGCGCCAAAAAGATAAAACCAGTTAGTAACCACGAGCCAATAGACATGGGCGAGGTGAATTGCACGGTGAGAAACAAATTATAAAACGCGAGCGGTCGTCCCAGGTCGAGCACGAGAATGCCGACACCGAGTGCGACCGGGAACGGCGCGATGAGCGCGCCGATGCGCGCGACGCGCCTAAAGTGCGGTCCGCCGATGTACGTCGCGAAACTCGAAATCGCAAACGCGCCCGCGCTCAAGCCGGCGAGAAAAAGATAATTGACGACAAGCAAGTTCCATTCAATTTGTTCCATGAAAACCTCGAAAAGCAAGGGAAAGGAGGGAAATGCGGGAACAGAAGGAAATTTCCTTCATTTCCCTTATTTCCTTTGTTTCCATTATGAAACGTAGAAAATCTTCGGCTCTGTCCCGGCTTCTTCGTACACAACGTAATGATCGCGCGTCGCGAGCAATTTCGAGACCTCGCTGTTCGGATCGTTTAGATCGCCAAAGTGGCGCGAGCCGCCGACGCACGTTTCGACGCACGCGGGCGGTTGTCCGGCGTCGAGACGATGGACGCAAAAAGTGCACTTGTCCACGTAACCGTGTTCGTGATCCACATAGCGCGCATCGTACGGGCATGCTTGCATGCAGTAACGACAACCGATGCACTTGTCATAGTCCACGAGCACGAGTCCATCTTCGCGCTGATATGTCGCGCCGGTCGGACACACGCGCATACACGGCGGATTTTCGCAGTGCATACAATTGCCCGGCTCGAATTTCAAACCCAGGTTTGGAAATGTGCCGGTCGGTCCGATGCGTCCGATCCAGTTGCGATGTTTGCCCAGCGGTACGGCATTTTCAACTTCGCACGCGACCATGCACGCTTTACAATCAATGCACCGCTTGACCTCGATCACAAATCCCCAGCGTCGTTTATTTTCTGATGCCATGATTCTTCCTCACCCTTGCCGAACCTTCGCAAGGTTTCAAGGTTTCACGCCTTGTACACTTTGACGAACGTTTGCGACAACGCTTGCCCGCCGCTCGCCGGGTCGGTGAAGGTCAAATGGATATCCGAATCGCTCGCGCCTTTGCCATACGATACGCGATTCCCTTTCGACAAGTGACCAAACCCAGGCGTCATGTACGTGCAGTCGGGGCGAATCGCTTCGGTGACGTTTGCCTTGATCCTGATTTTGCCGGCGGTGCTTTCGACGTAGACCCAGTCGCCATCTTTGATGCCGCGCTCGGCGGCTGGCTTGGTGTGAATCCACACGACATTTTCCGGGAACAGTTCGGACAAAAGTTTGTTGTTTTGCGTGCCGAACTGGGTATGCTGCGCGACCTTGCCGGTCAACAGATAAAATTGATCGGCGGGCGGCGCGGGCGGTTCTTGCCAAACCGGGACAGGCGCAAAGTTATTTTTCGCGAGCGACGCGGAATATAATTCGATCTTGCCGCTCGGTGTGTTGAATTTGAATTCTTCCGTTGCCGCTTCATGGCTTGGCGGACGATAATGCCCTTTCGCTTTCAACTCTTCGAGCGAAATGCCGAGCGGCTTGAGTTGTTGGCGAATGTAATCTTCCTCGTCCTTGTATTGAAAATAATCTTGCAGACCCAGCCGCGTGCCGAGTTCTTTGAAAATCCACAACGCCGATTTGCTTTCGCCGAGCGCGGGCACGACGGGCTGGCGAATGAACACGCCGTCGCCAACGACCGCGAGTGGATCATAGCGTTCGAGGTACGTCGCCTCTGGCAAAACGACATCGCTGAACCACGCGGTATCGTTCATCGTCGTGTCTACCGTCACGATGAAATCGAGTTTGCTGAACGCTTGCAGCGTCTTGCGTCGTTCGGGCAGCGACGCGATTGGATTTTGGCGATGCACGAACCAGCCGCGCGCGGGGTACGGTTTCTCCGCGAGAATCGCGTCGCGCATTTCCTGATACACGCCGATTTCGAGCGGGACGAGCGGATACTTCCACGGCACACCGTCGAGACGCAACGCCGACGCGCGCGGGTACGGCGGTTGCGGAATCGCGCCTAACCCGCCGCCTTCTTCACCTGCGCCGGCAAAAAATCCCCCTGGCTCGCCCCAGTTGCCGGAGATCGCGTTGATGATCGCCATCGCGCGTTCGGTTTGGAACGAGTTGACGAAATTTGATGTGCGCCAGCCGGGATGAATGAATGCGTGCGGCGCGGCAACCGCAAACTCGCGCGCGATGCGGCGAATCGTCGCCGCCGGAATTTCAGTTTTGCTCGCCGCCCATTCCGGCGTGTACGGCTTGACCGCTTTTGAAACTTCGTCAAAGCCAGCAGTTAACTTGGCGACGAATTCTTTTGCGTACAAATTTTCGGTGATGAGCACGTGCAACATCGCGAGATAAAACGCGAGATCGGCGCCCGGTCGAATCGGCAACCACTCGGTCGCTTTCGACGCGGTCTTGGTAAAACGCGGATCGAGCAGAACGACGCGCACGCCGCGATCAATCGCCGCGATCAGATCCTGCGTTTCGGAATTGGAAATCGCTTCGGCAAGATTGCGTCCGGAATAAATGATGTATTGCGCCGCGCTGTAATCGCGCCCCGGTTCTTGCATTCCAAACGTCAACAGATTTGCGACAATCATCGCGTTGAAGCAGAGCGAGCGTTGCGTGCCGTAATTCGGCGAGCCGTACGCGCGCAAGAGATTTTCAAACTGCACCTGGGACAAGTTGTGCGTCGAACTGAACACCATCGCTTCGGGTCCGTACTGTTGCTTGATTGCTTGCAGTTTGCCCGCGACGTAATCGAGCGCCTCAGTCCAGGTGACGCGCTTCCACATTCCACTGCCGCGATCACCTCCGCGAATCATCGGGAATTGTAAACGGTCTGGGTCGTACAACGCGGCGATGCCAGCTTGCCCGCGCGGGCACAACATGCCGTTCGAGTGTGGATGGTTCGGGTTGCCGTCGAGTTTGTACACCTTGCCGTTGACGACTTTGGCGCGCAAGCCACACCGCCACACGCATTGCTCGCACAATGTGAACACTTCGCGATCAAACTTGGTCGGCGGCGTGTGCGAGTTTTGCGCGCGCACCGGTTTCGCGCCCGAGTTGTGCGTAAACGGAATCGCGCCCACCGCGAGCGCGCCAACGGTTGCCGCGCTCATCGCCAAGAATTGACGGCGCGACATCTCCCAATGAAACGTATCGCCTACCTTGATTTCGTGATCACTCATGCCAAACTCCAAATTCAGATTTCAGATTTCAGATTTCAGATTTACGAACCTTCAATCTGCAATCTGAAATTTGCAATCTGAAATCACGCCGCCTTGTCGCGGCGCAACTGCCCAAACTTTTCCAAAAAGTAGAACAGCGTGACGGCGATCAACACGAACAGCAAAATGCTCAACCACAAATTCACATCGAGGGCGGTGGGCAGGATCGTGCTGCCCAGGTTGATGATTTTGCTAATCGGTGGATAGATCGTCGGATATGCCGCGCCAAAGATCAGCGCGCCCGTCAAGAAACCGAGCATCCCAGGAATCAAGTAATCGAGATTGCCTTGACCGCTTCCAGCGGCGCACGTACCCGGTCAGAAGCCGGCGCCGGACATGCCGACGCCGAAAATCAAACCGCCGATGAGATTGCCGACGACGTACGTCGCCGGAATATTCGGCAGAGCGATGATGCCAAGCGAGTTGAGCGCGAACACGCCAATCATCGAAACGGCGAGCGTTGTCATCATAAACTTGAGCACGGCGAGATCGGTAAAGCGAAACACGTTGACGATTTTGTTGTACTTGCCGAGACCGGCTTTTTGCAGCGCAAAGCCGAAACCAAAACCCATCACGAGCGAAAAGATCATTTCAAACATTCTAGTATTTCCTCCAGTACATCAACATCGCGACCGGAATGCCGGACATGAACATCGCCGCGATAAAGATGAATGCCGAGGGCGCGAGGAACAAGCCGCCGCCGATTGCCAATCCGCTTGTGCAGCCGCCCGCGATGCCCGCGCCAAATTCCAAAATGATGCCGCCGATAAACAACACGAGCCAGCGTTTCCACATCGCGTTGCCGAACACGCGTTTCCACTGCGGATCGGACACGGCTTGCAGTTTGAAATCGCCGGACAATTTCGCCGAGACGAACGCGCCGACAATGATACCAAGTAAGATCATCACGGCGGTCGTAATGCCAGGTGGCATCACGAATTGAAAGTACGTGTTCTTCACCAAGTCGGGATAGAGCACCTGCGCAATCAACCCCCCGATGTTTTCAAACGCGCCGGACGCGCCGGGGATGATGCCGGTGACGGCGATGCTGATGACGTACACCAAACCCAGTAACGTCCCAGCAAGATACGGCGACCATTCTTTCTGTTTCAAGAGTTTCATCATTGTTTTCACCTCAAGCCAATTACAAATTACAAATTGCGTAAGTGGTAAGTGGTAATTGGTAATTTACGCCTTCATTTCTTTCGCCAGCGTCAACAATGACGCGAGCGCCTTTTGATCGCTCTCGCCCAATTCCGCGAGCGCGCGCAAATCGAGATGACTCAACGCTTTCAAAATGCGCGGACCGTTCTCGCGGTCGGAGAGGAGTTGCGTCACCGCGCGCACCGTCCCAGGATCGCTCGACGAGAGTAGAGGCAACAACGATCCTAGTTCGGGACGCGTCACGACACCTTCCGGCGCGGCGACTGGCGTGGCGAGCAGTTGACGGAA
The DNA here is from genome assembly GCA_016219275.1 of Chloroflexota bacterium. Taxonomy (NCBI): domain Bacteria; kingdom Bacillati; phylum Chloroflexota; species Chloroflexota bacterium. The sequence continues at coordinate 234,882 of JACRBM010000040.1, read as the reverse complement.
CGCGGCGATGCCGCGCGGCAAAGGTTTTTCGTAATAAAACACGAGTCCCGCGAGAACGAACGCGACGGCAAGAATCAACCCGATCAAAATCGCGTTGCCGAGAATATTGGGCGCGGCTTGGTCGAGTTCAGCGTACACCTTGTTGAGGTCAATCGTCTGACCGCCGGTAGGTGCGGCAGGACCACAGGGTCCGGCGTCCGCGGTCATCGTCGTGCCACTCGCGGTCGTTGTGCCGGAACCAGAGCCGGCGCCAATCGTTTTGCCAAGCGCGTCGGCGTACTTTTTCGCGCGATCCAGGTAATCGTTCGGGTGGCACGATTGGCAGCCGCCCTTGACATCGGTGAATGGATCGAGCATGCCGGTGTGCGCCGCAGTTTTATCTTTCGACTTGGTGTTGCCGGAATGGCAGAACGCGCAGAAATCGCCAAACGCGTGCGCGGTATGCCACGCGCCTTTCGCGTTGACCGGCATCGCTTTTTGCACTTCATGGCAATTCTTGCACGACGACGCGGTAGAACCGCACTGCGCATCTGCCGGTCGCGGATAGGCGATAAAGACAACGGTCGCCAACAGAATTGCCAGCACCAGAAAAAATCCGACGTGTTTCTTTCGCATACGTTTCGTCGCTCCTATAAAAAATCCTGGACACAAAAACGCCTTGGAAAAAACCGGCGAGCGTTTTTCCAAGGCATTCATCACCTTGATGATTGATCTAGTTTTGTTGCATCGTTTGCATCAGTTCCGAACGTTGCGCCGCTTGTTCTGCTAACACTTCGCGCATCAAGTCACAGACCTGTTCGATTTTGGGATTCGTGATTTGATAGATGGATTCGTTGCCTTCACGCTGGACGTGAACAATGTTACGCGTGCGCAAGATCGCCAGGTGTTGCGACACTTTGGCTTGCGCCAGATTGACGGCAAGCGCCAATTCGCCGACGCGACGCGGACCCTGGCGCAATTCGTGGACAAGGCGCAAGCGCGTCGCGTTCGACATCGCCTGGCATAGTTCGGCTTGGAGATCGAAAATAGATTGAGCCATGTTATCCCGTTGAGACGCCCGCGATTTCGGCAACTTTTTTCAAGCGGGTGACCAAATCGAGTCGCTCTTCGCCGATGTGCGAGTACGTGTCGGCGACCATTTGCAAGAGATGAAGCAAACGCTCGGCGCGAGTTTTTTCGAGGACGCGGATGTTCTGCGCGGCGCGCGTCAGTTCTTTTGGATCCACATCGCACGCGCGCGCGACCTGGGCTAGATGCGTTTTCGCGCGCAGCGGTTTTGGATCGTCCACGACGAATTGCCCCACGAAAAACATCGCGATGAATTCGTCTTGAACGACGATGCGCCCGCGCGCGTAGGTCAAACCGGCGTGGCACTTTTCCAAGCGCGGTTGTTTCTCCGCTTGGTCGGCGAGTTTTTCCCACGATGCCGCGCACCGCGCGCGTCCTTTTTCTGTCGCAAGAATCAAGTTGCACATCGCGCACGAGTTGCTGACGGGCGTGAGCGGTTTGCCGTTGAGATCGGTTGTGATTGCGCCCACGTCGCTCGTCTGGGCGAACACTTCTTGAATCGGTTGCAAACAATAGACCGGCAAAACTTCGATGGTCGCATGTGGCGTTGTCGGCGGCGCGATAGATGCACCCGAATCCGTTGCGGCGGGTTCTTGTTGTTCGCCGAGCCATTTTTCGATGGCTTGGCGCGGAAAGCGCCATTGTCCGCCGACGCGTACCGCCGGTAAGCGACCATCGTTCAGCATGCGATAGATCGTCGTGCGGTCTACGCTCAATAAACCCATCAATTGTTTGGTGGTCAGCAGATCGTCCATGTGCCTATTTTGCAATAAATTGCTATAATTTACAATAGCAAATTAGGTCAAAATTGGTCAAAATTAGCGTCTCTGAATCTTGACTAGGGTGGCGTGGAGGATTGCCGCACATCCCGCGCCGATGGAGAAATCATCCAAATGCACCGTTGTGCGTGAACTGGTTGACACTCGTAGAGGCGCGCGCTGTACTTTTGGCGCGATGGTTCAGCCGTGCGAAGGTTTGAAGGCGCCAAGTCTCGGCAACGTGGTTGGTAACCTTCGCAAGGATGGGCTGGGTAGATACCTTTTGGCGCGCGTTCGGGAGGCGACGATGAACCGACAAGTGAAAAACAATTTCACGCCCGCCGAGTACCTCGCGATGGAACATGCCGCCGAATCCAAGAGCGAGTACTACAATGGCAAAATCTTTGCGATGGTGGGTTGCACTACTGATCACAGTGAAATTGCCGGCAGATTGATCACTGTGCTCAATCAACAAATTGATGGCAAGTCCAAGCCCTGTCACGTCTATACCAGCGATGCACGCTTGTTCGTCAAGCGCAGTGGTCTGTTCACATATCCCGATGCCATAGTCGTGTGCGGCAAGATTCAGTACGCCGAGCAACACAACGATACGATCATGAATCCGTTGTTGATTGTCGAGGTGATATCCGAGTCCACGCGCGCGTATGATCGCGGCGCGAAATTCAACTTCTACAAACAGATTCCGAGTTTGCAAGAGTATGTGGTGGTGGAGTCGGAGCAAGCGCATGTCGAGGTGTACCGCCGCGCCGGCGATTTGTGGACGGTGGAGATGATCGAGGGCTTGGAGGCAAGCTTAAAACTCGCCGCGGTCGAGTGCGAGATTCCTCTCGCGCAAATTTACGCCAAGGCGTCGTGGCGAAAATGACGAGAATGAGCAAAGACCTTCCAGGTTACATGAGAAAACCTGGAAGGTCTTTTAATTATCCGCCGTTCCGTTTATGGGCGCGCTTGTCGGTGTACATGCCTTGATCGGCGAGACGGAACGTTTCTTCGAGTTGCCCACCCTCGGCGGTTGCCACGCCGAGCGATAAACTCAGAACCAGATCCGTGCGCCTGGTCTGAGATTCACCCAGTTTTGTCTTGATCCGTTCCAATACTTGGTCTGCCGTCCGCGCGTCCGTTTCGGGCAACAAAATGGCGAACTCGTCGCCGCCGATGCGCGCGATAATGTCGGACGTGCGCAGCGCCGACTGCAGCGCCTGCGCGATGTGGCGGAGCAATTCGTCGCCGGCGTGGTGTCCCAGGGTATCATTGGTCTCTTTCATCCGGTCCACGTCGGCGATGATCACGCTGATCGGAACAGCGCGGCTTTGTTCTAGCCGCGCGGCTTCCGCTTCAAAGAATGTGCGATTGTACAGCCCGGTGAGGGTGTCGTGCGTGCTGAGAAAGCGCAATTGTTCTTCGTCTCGTTTGCGCGCGGTAATATCTTCTTTGACGGCGACGAAATGGGTGATTTTCCCAGCCATATCGGTGATTGGCGAAATCGAGGCGGACTCCCAGTACAATTCGCCATTCTTTTTTTTGTTGTGAAATTCGCCGCGCCATTCCTTCCCCGTGAAAACCGTTTCCCATAATTCTTTGTATGCTTGGGGTGGCATCTCGCCCGATTTGAGGATGCGGGGATTTTTGCCGCGTACTTCTTCAAACGTGTATCCTGTCACGTGGGTGAATTTGGGATTGACGTACTCGATGTCGCCGACAGTATCCGTGATGACGATAGACACCGGGCTTTGCTCGATGGCGCGCGAGAGTTGGCGCAGTTGATCTTCGATCTGTTTGCGCGCCGAAATATCGCGCGACAAGCCGTACACTTCTAAATGCCCGTTGTCTGGGTTGACGACAAAGCGCGCTTTGGCTTCGGTCCACACTGTTCCGCCATGCTTGCAGGGTTGTTCGAGTTCGGCATACCCGTCAATGTGCGTCTGACCTTGCTGGAAGGCGTGGCGCCACCCTGGGAGAGCTTGCTGTAGATATGCCAGCGACTGGGGCGTGAGCGCCGCCGCCATATCTTGCGCGAGCACCTCTTCGGCGGTATAACCGCGCAGCCGCTCGACCGAGGGACTGACATAGCGAAAACGCGCGGCGTCCAAATCGAGAATCCAAATGACATCCGAAATATTTTCCGCTAAAAGCCGATACCGTTTTTCGCTCTCGCGCAAGGCGACTTCGATCCGTTGACGTTCCGCGACTTGGCGTTGCGCGTGTGCCAGGTTCTGCCGCATATTTTCCGCCAAGAGATGCGCGATGAACGCCGCAACCGTAATCGCCATCATTGCCGTAATTGCTTCTGCCAATGTCGTCACATCGGGCGCGCTCAAGAACATCGCCCACGCCACCCCACCGATCGAACCGTTCGTCAGAAAAACGAAAATTACAAAACTGCGTTTGCCCAGCGCCAGCGCCGCGAACAACACAATGATGGGGTACGCGATGATCGCAACGTCGTGAATGCCCTTGCCGGCCAGCGCAGAAAAAGTAACGACACCGAGTGTGTCGAGCGCGAGCACGATGCCGCTCGCGCGCAAATGCCCGCGCCGCAGCAAGTTCACTGGCGCGATTAGCAAGACGCCGCCGATGATGCACGTGATTACGACGGCGGAATGTCGCACGTACAAACCGATTACGATTACGAGAAAAAATGCTGTCACCGCCGCGAGCATAATCCGCAGCAAGATTCGCGCAATTTGGCGATCCTCTTCGTTTTGCCAGGTTGGCAGAGATAGCCAACGTCCCAGTCCTGCCCACATCCGTTTTGCTCCCACAAAAATGCACAATTTGTACGACTGTACCGCAATTGAAACACATTGTCAAAAATGCAAACGCCCGGCACAAATTTGTGCCAGGCGTCGCGTCTTGCATTTCGGTTATGTGAAAATTATTGGACGACCGGCAGGTTCGCGGCTTTCCACGCGTTCACGCCGCCGGAGATGTTCTTGACGTTGGTGTAACCCAGCATCTGCAGAGCCATGATCGAGAACATGCCGCGATGTCCGCTCGCGCAGGTGACGATGATCGGCGCGGCTTTGTCGGCGGGCAGTTTGTCGAGACTCTTGATCAGCGTGCGGACTGGGATGCTGATCGAACCTTCGATCTTGCCGCCGCTCGCGATTTCGCTCGCTTCACGGACATCAATCAACGTGACCTTGGTCGCCGCCATTTGATCTTTTGCCGCGGCGGGCGCGACTCCACCGTACCCATCGGGCAGCGCGGTAAACCACTTGTCGAGCGCGGCGAGCAGGTCCTTGTCGACGTCGGGCGCTTTACCGGCAACGGGTGCGGCGGGTGTGCCAGTAGCCACCGGCAAGTTCGCGGCTTTCCACGCGCCGAAACCACCGGCGAGCGACTTGACGTTGGTGTAACCTAGGAGTTGCAACGATGCCATGCCCAACGGACTACGCACGCCACTGCCGCACATGACGATGATCGGTTGATTTTTCGCGGGCAGTTTGTCGAGATTCTTCATCAGCGTGCGCGTCGGAATGTTGACTGCGCCTTCGACGAAACCGTTCGTCGTGATCTCGCTCGCTTCGCGCATATCCAGGACGAACACCTTGGTCGCGCCCATCTGGTCTTTCATCGCGGCGGGCTGAATCAAGCCGAAACCATCCGGCAACGCCGCAAAGTACTTGTCGAAGGTTGCTTTCAGATCGAACGCGGCGGCAGCCGGCGCGCCGCCCACGACCGGCAGGTTCGCGGCTTTCCAGGCATTGATGCCGTTAACCATCGCCTTGACGTTGGTATAGCCGAGCATTTGCAATGCCATCATTGCCATAGCGCCGCGATGCCCGCTCGCGCAGGTCGCGATGATCGGGGTCGCTTTGTCGCTAGGCAATTTGTCGCTCTTCAACAATGAACGAATCGAGATGTTGAGTGAACCTTCAATGTAACCCGTCGCGAATTCGCTGGCTTCGCGCACATCAAGAATGGTGACTTTGGTTGCAGCCATCTGGTCTTTGGCGGCGGTGGCTTGGATTGTGCCCCATCCGTCCGGCAAAGCCGAAAAATACTTGTCGAACGCGGCAAACAGGTCCTTGTCAACTTCGGGGGCTTTGCCCGCGACCGGCATCGCAGGCGTGCCGGTCATTACGACTGGCAGGTTCGCCGTCTTCCAACCGCGAATGCCACCCGCCATACTCTTGACATTGGTATAGCCAAGCATTTGCAATGTTGCCATCGCCATCGCGCCGCGATGACCGCCAGCGCAGGTCGTGATGATCGGTTGATCTTTCGCGGGAAGTTTATCCAAGTTTTTCAAGAACGAGCGAACTGAAATCACGACCGAACCGTCAATGTACCCGTCCGTCGCGACTTCGTTCGCTTCGCGCAAGTCGAGGATAAAGACCTTGGTCGCCGCCATTTGATCTTTCACCGCGGCGGGTTGAATCGTGCTGAAACCATCCGGCAATGCGGAAAAATACTTGTCGAGCGCGGCTTTGACGTCGAACGCCGCGGCGGGGGGCTTGGTTGGTTCAGCCGCTTTCGTCGGCGCGACGGTTGGCTTGGGGGCTTCGGTCGCTTTGGGCGCGTCCGTTGGCTTAGGCGCGGCGGTCGGCGGGATTGGTGTCGGGATCGGCATCGGCGTCGGTGTCGGTGTCGCGCACGCCACCGCCACGATTGCCAACACGAACAGCATGGCAATCAGGAAAAATTTGCGAGCATTCATTTTCTTCTTCTCCTTGGAATTTTTATCGGTAGAGCAAATTTCCAATTTGCTCCTACTTTTTCTTTTCATCCGGTTTGACAAACGCATTCTCCGGTAATTCGGCGATCCACTTGGCATGTTCCATTTTGGCATACTCTTCGGTGACGTAGCCGGTCAACATCGAAGACAGCGCATCGTACACGAGCGTAAAGTACAAGTGACCAATCATCAGCACGGTGAGACCCAGCATCGAGAGGTCGTGGATCATCGCCGCAATCGCAAGCCCATCGTAACCGAGTTGACCTTTGCCGAACCACAGCACAAACCCAGACCACGCGATAAAGTTGAACATTAGAAATGTCGCGGCGTGATGCAGTTTTTGCCCGGCGTTGATGCGCCCTTGCGGCGGCAACCCTTTTGTGCGACCCAGGAAGTACGCGGGCATGTGCTTGAACCACTCGATGTCGTCGCGCGTGTACGTGAACGATTCCTTGAGCAATTCCATCGCTTGCTTTGGATTCAGGACCACGTACAGAATCGGCAAGAGCATGAACGGGATGACCGCGATGCGATGAATCGTCCGCGTAATGCCGCCAGCGGCGAGCGGCGCAAGCGGCGACGCGATCAGGATGACGCCGCTAAACAGCAGAATGAGAAACGTCAGCACGCCGATCCAGTGCACGAGTCGCTGAGTTGGCAGGTAGCGTTTGACGAGAACCGATTCGCTAGCCATTGTCTTTCTTCTCCTTCGACTCTGCTTGCTTGGACGGTTGCTCAGCACTCTGCTCAGGTTGAACCTCCGCCGGTGTTTCAGCCGGTAGAGACGTCCGCGAAGCGTGCAACGTCTCTGCCTTTTCGCGCACGTGTTGTCGTCGTGCGATAAAGTACGCGATGCCGGTCGTTGCCAGCGCCGTGAGCGTCAACCCAACCGATACGGGTTGCACGACCTTTTGCCAGGTGTTCACCATCAATGGCATTTGCGGATCGTCGGGCAAGCCGTACACGCTGGGCTTGTCGAGCAAGAGTGTGATCAACCCCAACCCACCGAGCGGCGATTCGCCGTACAGTTGCGCGTTCGGAAAACGCGACTTGACTTGCGCGACGCGCGTTTTTAGATCCGCGAGAATTTTTTCGCGGTCGCCAAACTTGATTGCCTGGCTGGGACACGTTTGCGCGCACCACGGCGTCCCGCCATCCTTGACGAGTTCGAGGCATGCGATACATTTCGAAACGTGATTGTCCACGATGTGCGGAACCTTGAACGGACACGCGTCCGTGCAGTACCCGCACGACGAACATTTTTCCGGCTCGACAATCGTCAAACCATTCCATTTCGAAAGCGTGCCGGTCGGACAAACGGTGACGCACGGCGCGTCGCCGCAGTGAAAGCAACGATGATGCGCGAACGTGCCGAAAAAGTTGGGCGACTTGCCGGTGACAATGTCGCCGACGTTGATGAAGGTGTCGTAGAGCGGCACTTCGTTGCCAGTCTTGCACGCGACGATGCATGCCTGGCAACCGATGCAACGATCCAGATCAATCGAGTAGGCGTAACGGGTTGCCATGTCACGCCCCCGCCGTCATGTCACACCTGCACTTGCGTGCGGTGCAAGTGTTGCGAGCGGTTTTTGCGAAGCAATCCACCCCTCCCACCCCTCCCCTTACCAAGGGGAGGGCTAGGGTGGGGTTGGGGATTGCTTCGTCGCAAACTGCGCTCCTCGCAATGACAACAAAAATCTTTTCTTTCATGCCGCCCTCACTAACCGCACAAAGTTGACGCGCAAGCCAGCCCCACCGCTGATCGGATCGAGTTTGTACTTGGTTTGCAACATCGCATCACTCGCGCCGCGTTTATGCGCGCGCGTCAAACCTGGCGCGTCGTGCCCAAAGCCGTGAATCATGTACACGCAATCTTTGCGAATGCGCGGTGTCGCCTTGACCTTGATCGGACCACTCTTGACGCCGTCCTGGTTTTCGAGCATTACGCTATCGCCGTGTTTTAGACCCAGGTTTGCGGCGGCTTCGTCGTTGATCCAGACTTCGTTCTCTGCCATCAACTCGTTGAGCACCGGCGTGTTCTGCGTGCGGCTGAACGTGTGTACCGGCGAACGACCGTAGAGCAGGCGGAAGAATCCGGCGGGCGCGTCGGGCGTCGCTTCGTACTTGGGCAGTGGATCGAGTTTCGCTTTTTCCAACGCGTCCGAGAAGAATTCGAGCTTGCCGGTCGGCGTCGTGAACGGCGATGATTTCTCGGCTTCGAAATCGGCGAGGTACGCCTTGCCTTTTTGTACCGCCACGCCACCTTGCTCGCGCAGTTTACCGAGATTCAAGCCAATCGAACCGAGACGCTGATTGAGATATTCCTCAGCGGTTTTCCACTTGAAGAAATCGTCCAGACCCAGGCGCAAACCCAGTTCGCGTACCATCCACCACGCGGGTCGCGAATAGTACAACGGGTCAATCGCCGGTTCGCGCATTGCGATGTACGGTGTCTTGTGTCCGCACGCCCAGAGTTCGTCGTAGCGTTCGAGGTACGTCGCTTCGGGCAGAACGACATCCGCCCACGCGACGTGATCTTGCGGCAGTGTGTCCACGACCATCACGAAATCCAATTGTTTCAACGCTTGTTTCGTGCGCGGAACGTTCGGAATCGTGTGGAAAATGTTGCACCCGTACGCGATCAACCCCTTGATCGGATACGGCTTGCCGGTGAGCATCGGTTCGACGAGTTCTTGCATCGCCGTGCCGCCGCGCAAGAATTTCTCGCGGATGCCGTCCGCGCGCGTCTTGCCAGTCGGTCCTGGAGGCAGACCTGCCTCCTCCCCAGGGGTGGACGCTCAGCCACCCGCGCCGCTCGCGGCGGCAAAGGGTGGATGCGGAATTTCTTCGAGGAACGGCGGCTTGTTGAAATACAACCCGCCCTCGCGTCCGTACGAGCCGGTCAAGCCCAGCAAAATGTAGACGGCGCGCATTCTCTGCGTATCGTTCCCGTACCACACGACGTGCCGACCTGGGACGATGACCGAACTGGGTCGCGCCGCGCCGAACATCCGCGCGGTCTCACGAATTTTATCGGCGGGCAAGTCGGTGATTTGCGCCGCCCATTCCGGCGTGAACGTCTTGACGTGCGCCGCGAGTTTATCGAATCCTTCCGTCCACTTGGCAACGAATGCTTTGTCAATCAGATTTTCGGCGATGAGCACATTCATCCACGCGAGCAAGAGCGCGGTGTCCGTCCCAGGTTTGATTGGCAGCCACGCGTCGGCTTTCATCGCGGCGGAGGAATAGCGCGGATCAACGACGATGAGTTTCGCGCCGTTCGCGCGCGCGGTCGCCAGGTCTTGCATCATCGTGTTGCGCGCGTCCTCGCCGATGTGTGTGCCGATGAGCACGACGCATTTCGATTTTTCCCAGTCCACCGGCTCGTGATTGCCAATCGAGCGACCGGTCGTGATGATGGACGCTTCTTCGCGCGGCGCGGTGCACATCGTCACCGATGCTTTCGCCGCGTTGACCGTGCCGTACGCCTGCGCGAAATAATCGGTGAACCAGAAATCGCCGGACGTGTGTCCGAAAATCGCAAGCGATTCGGGTCCGTGTTGATCGCGCAATTTTTTCAACGCGTTCGCGGAATAATCCAACGCCTCTTCCCACGAAACGTTTTTGAATTTGCCTTCGCCGCGCTCGCCCGTGCGAATCATCGGTTGTTTCAAGCGGTCGGGATCGTACAAAAACGAAACGCCGGCTTGCCCGCGCGCACACAACATCCCGCGCGATTTCGGATCTTTCGGGTTGCCGTCAATTTTGTAGACGCGATTGCCGACGCTCTGGACGACGATGCCGCACCGCCACGGACAAATGTCGCAATAGTTGTACGTGGTCTTGACTTGCCCTTTGAACCACGGCGGAGTCACGCCGAGTTTCGCCAAGCCCTCGGTCAACGACCAGAACGCGCGGTCGAGAAACAGGAACGCGCCCGCGCTCGACGCGGAGGTTTTCAAAAAACTCCGCCGAGTCATTCCTGAATTGTAATCAACCATAAACACCTTTCCAACGCGATGCATAAAAAATGCCCCTCTCGAACGGGGTCGAGAGAGGCATACAGTACCTGCAAAAAGATGGACGAGCGACTTTACTCGTGCTTTCCTTCACTATCACTATATCCCACATTGGTTATAAAGTCAAGCAATTTTCAAATGATTATCTATTTGATTATTTTATTATTCATCAAAACTTTGTTTATTACAAGCCAACTCTGACCAGCCGAAATCAAATAACGCGAATAATAACGCGGATAAACGCGGATAAAAAGTCCGCGTTCATCCGCGCGCGAAGCGGTCCGCGTCCCAAACAAATGGCGGCTAAGTCAGGTCGTGTGTGCGCCGCTTGACCGCATCGAAAATCGTTTGGAGTGGTACGCGCTGTTCGCGCGCGATGCGCGCACAATCGTCGTACTCGGGCGTCACCGTTTGCGCGCCGTTCGGTCGGCGCGCGAGTTTGGCTTGGACCGCGCCGAATTCGGTGGCGACCGAGATGATTTCGCGCGCGAGTGTGTGGCGTTGGACGATTTGTTCGCGCACGCCCAACGTCGTCGTCTCGTTCAGAATGATCGCGCGCAGATCGGCGGCGCGTTCGAGTGGCGCGAACACGCGCAGCCAGGTGCCTGGACGATTCTTTTTCATTTGCATCGGCGTCAGTGTCACGTCGAGCGCGCCCGCTTCAAACAAACGCGCCATCACGAAATCGTACGTTTGCGGATTCATGTCGTCAATGTTCGTTTCCAATTCGACGATGGATTCCATCACCGCGCCATCGGGTTCGCGCGCGCCAAGCATCACGCGCAACACGTTCGGTGTGGGATCATCGCGCGTGCCTGCGCCGTAACCGATCGCGTGCAGGGTTATGCGCGGCAGCGCGCCGTACGCGTGCGCGAGCGTCGTGAGAATCGCGGCGGCGGTCGGTGTCACGGTTTCGCGTTCGCCGTCTACGCCGACAATCGGCGCGCCTTGCACGAGCGCGAGCGTCGCCGGCGCGGGAAGCGGGAAACTGCCGTGCGCCATCGTGACGCGTCCGCGCGCGAGCGGAAACGGCGAAACGACGACGCGCGCGACGCCGAGCAAACGCAAACCCATCACACTCCCGACGACATCCACAATCGTATCGAGTCCGCCGATCTCGTGAAGATGAACCCGGTCGAGTGGTTGATCGTGAATTTGCGCTTCGACTTTACCGAGTCGCGTGAGGATGCGCGCGCACGTGGTTTGCGCGTCCGCCGGCAAACGACTCGCGGCAATCACGTCGAGCAAATCGCGGAGATGGCGTTCGGTCGTTTCATCGTTCACGCGCACATCGAGCCAGGTCGCCGCGATGCCGCGCCGGGTGACGCGCTGGGTTTCAAACGACCAACCTGGGAGCGCCAGTCCGGCGAGCGCTTCGCGCAGCGCGTCGAGTTCCAGCCCGGCGTCGAGCAGCGCGGCGAGAATCATATTGCCGCTCGCCCCGCCGATCAGATCAAAATAAATCGTGTCATTTTTCATCATGCGGTTTTCCGTGTTCGAGAATTGATCAGGTGCGCGAGGTAGCCCGCGCCAAATCCGTTGTCAATGTTGACGACCGCGATGCCGGGCGCGCACGCGTTCAGCATCGTCATCAATGCCGCGACGCCGCCCAAGCCGGTGCCGTAGCCGATGCTCGTCGGCAACGCGATCACCGGGCACGCGACCAGTCCGCCGATGACGGCGGGCAACGCGCCGTCCATCCCCGCGACGACGATAATCACGTTCGCTTCACTCAGTTTGTCGCGCGCGTCGAGCAAGCGATGGATCCCGGCGACACCGACATCGTACAGTTTGACGATGCGGCTACCCATCGCTTGCGCGGTGAGCGCGGCTTCTTCCGCGATGGGCAAGTCGGCGGTTCCGGCGCACGCGACCAGAATCATCGCGTCGGCGTTCCTGGGTTCGGGCAACGCGCCGAGTGTGACGATGCGCGCGTCGGGAAAATATCGCGCGTGCGGCAAGACCGCCGCAATCGCGCGAAACGTTTCGGGCGTCACGCGCGTGCCCATCACGAGTCCGTTCGCGTGCTCGCGCGCTAACTGTTGCAGGATCGCGACGGTGTGTTCGGTGCGCTTGCCCTCGCAAAAAACGACTTCGGGAAAACCCTGGCGCAACGCGCGATGATGATCGAGCCGCGCGAAACCCAGGTCTTGGTACGGCAAATCCTTGAGTCGCGCGAACGCGTCGTCAACCGAGCGTTCGCCTTCACGCACTTGTTCGAGAACCTCGCGCAACGAATCGGCATTCATAATCGTTCCACCCGCGGCGCGGCGTTGCCGTTGAGACTGCCCATCCGATAACCGTCCAGGTTGAGCATCACCTCGCTAAAACCGAGTGCGTTCAACTGCGCGACAATCGCGGCGCGCTGATCGCGCACGCGCGCCATCGCCTCCGGCGCGACCTCGATGCGCGCCGCATCGCCGAGATGACGCACGCGCACTTGACCGAGATTCAACGCGCTTAAGTACGCCTCGGCGCGCTCGACCTGGGACAAGGATTCGAGTGTGATGCGCGTGCCGTACGGAATGCGCGACGAGAGGCACGCGGCGGCGGGCTTGTCCCAGTTCGGCAATCCGTATGTGCGCGCGAGTTCGCGAATTTCCGCTTTGGTCAAGCCGACTTCTTGGAGCGGACTGCGAATGCCGCGCTCCTGCGCCGCGCGACGTCCTGGTCGTACGTCGTGCGCGTCGTCGGCGTTGTTGCCGTCCACGACGACGCGAAATCCTTCGCGTTCTGCTAGCGCGGCGAGTGCGTCGTACGTGTGGGTTTTGCAAAAGTAACAACGGTCGGGCGGATTGTTCAGGTAGCGCGCGTCGCTCATTTCGGAAATCGGAATGCAGAGATGGCGCGCGCCGATTTGCGCGGCGATGGCTTGCGCTTGACGCAAATCATCACGCGGCAAACTCGGCGAGTCGGCGGTGACGGCGAGCGCGGCATCTCCCAGTACGTCATGCGCGACCTTGAGCACGAGCGTGCTGTCCACGCCGCCCGAATACGCGACGACGACGGATTCCATCGCGCGCAGTAGATCTTGCAATTGTTCAAGCTTATCGTTCATCAGACCTCCAGATTTTATCAGTTCAACACAGTCTGTCATTGCGAGCCGCGAAGCGGTTGCGAAGTAATCCCCAATATTGTTTGCCTAAAAAGTTACTTGGGGATTGCTTCGTTGCAAACTGCACTCCTCGCAATGACAACCTGAGTAGAACGGGAAAACAAAAAAGCCATTGAGGGACGCTCCGACTTCGAGTCGGAAATCACCTTCATGGCTTGTACATCACCCGTATTCAATTGTTTCGCGAGAACGGACAATCAGAAAACGCGCTGCGCGCGGCGGCGCATCCAGAGTCGGCAATCTTCAGATTGCACGAACTGATTTCATATCAGCGGGGCAGACTATACACGGCGCGCGCAAAAAAGTCAAACGCGCGGGGCGAGCGATTCTTTGATGATCGCGATTGCCGCGCCGATTTGTTTGGCGAGTGGTTTGCTTTCGATGCCGATGATTTCGAAATGCGATTGATTGACCGGCAACAGCAACTTGCGCGCACGCGCACCCGCGACCGCTTGCGCAATTTCCGGCGTGATCTCGCCCATCATCGAATTCGGTACGATGACGCCGATGGGCGCGACGATAAAATCTGCCGCGCCGACCGACACGCGAATCGCGTTCTCGCCGCTCGCGCCGCGACTCGCCTTGGCTTGCATCATGCGATCGGTGGCGACGGCGTTCGCGCCCAACGCGAGGATTTCGATCTCCGGTAATTCTTGGCGCAACTGGGTGACGATTTGAACGCCGATGCCGCCGCCCATCCCATCAATGACTGCGACGATCATGCTTTCACAACGGCTCAGAGATGTGACATGACCGGCGTGCCGATCTCCGCCCAGTCGAAGAACCATTTCGCGTCGTCAATCGTGAGGTTGACGCAACCGTGACTCATCGGCTGACCGAAATTGCGATGCCAGTACGTGCCGTGAATCGCGTACGCGCCGGTAAAGTACATCACCCAGGGCACGCCAGGCAAATAGTACGAATCGGCGCCGTACCCGCCGCTCATCGTTTGCGATTTGATTTTGGTGTAGACCGCAAAGCGTCCCGCCGGGGTGGGGTGCCACGCGACGCCGGTCGAAACGAGGACCGCTTTGAGTGGCGCGCTGCCTTGATACGCGGTGATCGTTTGCTTGCTGATGTTCACGTCAATCCATTTGCCGGTTGTGGGTGGCGCCGGCGAGGCGCCCACGATGGGCAGCGGTGCGGGCGCGGGGGCTGGCGCGGGTTGCGTCGCGGAAGCCGGGGCGTTGCGTCCTGGCACGTTCAAGCGTTGACCCGTGTAGATAAAGTTTTGATTCGTCAAGCCGTTCGCTTGCATCAACGAGCTGATTGTTGTGCCATGACGCGCGGCGATGGTGCCGAGCGTGTCGCCGCCGACGACTGTATAAACGCTGCCGGTCGGCGCAGGATTGGCAGGCGCGGGCGAAAAAGAACCGGCGGGGATGACGAGTTTTTGACCGGCGTAAACGATGTTCGCGTTGGGAATTGCATTCGCGCGCATCAGCGCAGCCAATGACGTGCCGCTCCGCGCGGCGATCGCGGCGAGCGTATCGCCCCACCGCACGACGACGAAACCAGGACTCGCGGCGGCGGCGCGTGGCGTCACCGCGAGCGTCAATCCGATGAGCACGGACATTATAAGAATGAAGCGAGAAATCTTCATCGAAACTCCTCCTGAACATTCACGATCCGAGAAAGGCACTCTCTTTTCTCGATGCGCCCATCTTAACACAATCGCGCGAATCCATCAAGTCGGGTTACGTAAGATGAAATTCCCTCCCCGGCGAAAGCGGGGGAGGGTTAGGGTGGGGTCGAGGTCGGGATTATTTCAATCGCGTGAGGCGCGCGCCTTTTTTGCTGATGCCGACGAGATGGGATTTGCCTTCGATCTTCATTCGCTTGGCGACGCGTTCCATCGCCGCGGCGATTTCGTCGTCGGCGTGGTCGGTGAACGCGATGATGCTCGGTCCCGCGCCGCTGAGCGCGACGCCGCGCGCGCCGGCTTGGCGCGCCGCGTCGCACAACTCGTTCATGCCGTGCACCAACTGGACGCGGTACGGTTGATGCAGTTTGTCGCGCGTCGCGAGGTTGAGCCAGTCCCAGCGCCGCTCGTACAGCGCGGTGATCCAGAGTGCGGTGCGTCCCGCGTTATAAATCGCGTCGCCGCGCGGAATGCGCGTCGGCAAAATGCCGCGCGATTTTTTAGTCAGCACCGGATAATTCGGCACGAAGATGACGGCGCGCAAATCGCGCGGCACGTCAATGCGAACCGCGTGGACGAGTTTGCCCTCTTGTACGGCGACGACCAAGCCGCCGAGCAGTGCGGGCGTCACATTGTCCGGATGTCCTTCGATATGCGTCGCGAGTGAAAGTAATTGTGCGCGCGAAAAGCAATCGCCCATCAACGCGTTCGCGGCGAGAATGCCGCTCACGAGCGCGGCAGAACTCGAACCCAGTCCGCTCGCAATCGGCACTTCGGCATTCATCTTGACGCGCACCGGCGGCAGTTTGCGCCCGGCGAGTTTGAATCCTTCGATCATGCCTTGAATGACCGCGTTACTTTTATCGCGCGGCAAATTATCTGGACAGATAATCTCCAGCCCACGCGCGAGCGTTTCAACCTCGACGGTGTTCCACCAATCGAGCGCGATGCCAATACAATCGAACCCAGGTCCAAGGTTAGCAGAGGTAGCAGGTACGCGAATGCGAAGTTTCATTTTTGATTTTTGATTTTCGATTGCCGATTTTCGATTGAAATTTTCCGATTCGCATAAATCGCAAATCGCAAATCGAAAATCATAAATCCAATGCCTTTGTTAGCGCATCCATCGTCGCCGGCAATGCTGGCGGAATGCTCGCTTGCGCGATGGCATTGTCTGGGTCTTTGAGACCATTGCCGGTTAAGATGCAAACGATGCGTGCGCCTTGCGGCACGCTTCGCGGGTTCGCGCGTTTGAGTTTCATAATTCCGGCGACGCCGGCGGCAGACGCTGGCTCGCAGAACACGCCTTCGCGCTCGGCGAGAAACCGGTACGCCGCGAGAATTTCTTCATCGGTGACGGCTTCGATCAGTCCGCCGGATTCATCGCGCGCATTCGTCGCGCCGCGCCATGATGCTGGGTTGCCGATGCGAATCGCGGTCGCAATCGTTTGCGGGTTTTCAACCGGCGCGCCGTTGACGATGGGCGCGGCGCCCGCGGCTTGAAAGCCAAACATCTTGGGCAGTTTCGATTTCCCCGCGCGATGATATTCGTTGAACCCGCGCCAGTACGCGGTGATGTTGCCGGCATTGCCGACCGGCAGCGCGAGAATATCCGGCGCATCACCGAGTGCGTCCACGATTTCAAATGCACCGGTCTTTTGCCCTTCGATGCGATATGGATTGATCGAGTTGACGAGTGTGACACTTGCCCCGCCAGGGGTTGATCCTTGCTCCGCGAGTTCGCGCACGAGGTTGAGCGCGACGTCAAAGTTGCCTTCGATGGGCAGGACGCGCGCGTGATGAATGATCGCTTGCGACAGTTTGCCGAGTGCGATTTTGCCGGACGGAATGACAACCGCGCACGTCAGCCCGGCGCGCGCCGCGTACGCCGCCGCGCTCGCGGACGTGTTGCCGGTCGAAGCGCAGATGACCGCGCGCGATTTTTCTTCGACTGCTTTCGCAATCGCGACAACCATTCCGCGATCTTTGAACGAGCCGGTCGGATTGCATCCTTCGAGTTTCAGCCACACATCCGCGCCGGTCTCGCGCGAAATGGCGGGCGCGTGGACGAGCGGCGTGTCGCCTTCGCCGAGCGAAAGCGGGGGAGTGCTAGGTGTGATGGGTAGATAAATGCGGTAACGTGAAATGAGTCCATTCATAATGTTCCTTGAGTATTGTATTTGGCGCGGCTGTTGAAACCGGTCAGGTTCGCCTGCGGCGAAAACCTGACCGGTCTTTCTTAAACACATCAAGCATCCACGCTAGGCGGTTTGCAATTCGCGGCGTGCGCGGGGTGAACGTTTTGGCGTGCGGCGCAAGTGACCGTACTTGCGCCGCAATAATTCAAGTTGCTCTTGCTCCGAAAGCCGCGCCAATTTTTGTTCCGCTTTTTTCTGCAACGCGCGTTTCAAAGCCACCGCGTCAACATTTTCAGTTTTCATTCAACACCTCGCTCGGACTGCGAATCTCAATTATTGGATAACCCCGTTTCAAATTCACCGCGTTAAACCGGCGAATCCGATTGAGATTCACAATGTGCTTGAAATTCCAACTCACCAACACATCTACCCGTGCCACCGTCGCAATCGCAATGTGCCGCGCATCAGATTGACTCGATTCTGCCACCGCTCCATCGAGGAGATATGCGTTTGCCAACGCTAGCGCTTCCTCGTCAAGTGAAACGTACTCCACACTATCGGCGGGCAGATCGTTCAGCAGTTGGCGGACGCGCAACGGCGCTTCTTCAAGTTCGAGCAGTAACAAATCGGAAGCCACCGCAATTTTTTTGCCGCCGTTGAATTCATGCCACAGTTGCATGGATTCTTTTGCGTATTCTTTGTCGAAACAGCCACCCACCACCGAAGTGTCAATGTAAATGCGCGGAATCATTTTCCCTCCGCTTGGATTATCATCCCAACTTACGCGGGTTGTCAACTTGATATTTGAACGCGCCGGTCGGGTTGCACCCTTCGAGTTTCAGCCACACATCCGCGCCGGTATCGCGCGAGATTGCCGGCGCGTGAACGAGCGGCGTGTCGCCTTCGCCGAGTGAGAGCGGGGGAGTGGAATTGGTAAGTGGTAAATAATTGCGGTAGGTGGTGAGTAGACCTTTCATAAGCTCCTGTTGAATATATAGCAAAAATCATTGTTTATACTATGTTGCCTGAACCAGCTTGATTCCTATGATGGGCAATCTCTCCCAAAGATCATCATATTGATCAAATAGCATTGCAGTCTTCCATTCCAAACTTGTGGTATCAATACTAAATTCAATGCTACTCCAATCTTCCCTTTCTTGATCTATTTTGCGTAGGCGTGGTGCCGGAATATGAAATCTGCCGCCATCAGTAGTCACAAACAAACTAGATTTTAATAAAGTTGCGCCCAACCAATACTCAACCTGAAAGCTTGTCGCATGAGGATCGGGAAATCTTTGCGCCCAAGGTTCGCGGTAATCGTCATTAATCATTCTTCCCATCTTAATAACGAATTGAGATTGGTAGCGATGCCTAATGTATTCGTCTCCTTGTACTTTTATCCAATTCTCCGGAACATCCAATAATTTGGAAAATACTGCGAGAGGATCTATTTCATCTACGTTTTGCAGTAAAGTGCCTTCTTCTACTTCTCGCTGGGCTGACATTTCTGCCTGCCTTTTCCATTCCTTGAGCAATTCAATTGTGTATCTTCGTTCATCACTATCAATCAACTTGGAACATGATTGACAAAGCCAAATGCCATTTTCAACAGATTTTCGCTGCTCAGGCGATAGACTCGGATTATAGCGCGGCCCCCCAGGCGATGCGGCAGTTATATGAGACGCGACACCGATATTGATTGCTTTTGCAGGGTCGGTTTGGGGACCACTAGTAAGCTTTCGGCATTTTGGATTGGAACACCGCAAACCTACCCGACGCGCAAGAATGTTTTTTGTTTTATCATCAAAATCATCGCGCATATTGTGTAATCCAGGCTAATCGAAATTTGATTTGTCTTTTGGATTATTTTAAATACTGCTCATCCACCGGCACTTTCATCGCGGTTGACAGCGCGTTCGTTTCGCTCGCCATGCCGACGACCGCGAGCAATTCCGCGTACTGTTCCGGCGTCATTCCTTTCGCGAACGCGGATGCGGTGTGCGAGTGAATACAGTAATCGCAATTGTTCGCAACTGAGACCGCGATGTAAAGCATCTCTTTCGTCAGCGCGTCGAGCGTGCCGGGTTGCATCACTTGTTTCAAATCATCCCAGGTTCGCTTGAGCGTTGTCGGCTGATTCGCCAGCGCCTTCCAAAAATTGTTCACGTCCTTGACGTTACGCGTGCGCTTGATGTCGTCGAAGACTGTTTTCACTTCGTCCGACGCGTTTTCGTATTCGATAAGTTGGACAGTTGACATGGATTACTCCTTACATTTGCACAATGATTCTAGTATTCCAATTGGTTCGTCCTCGAACCAGAGAAATAGTTCATTAATCACCAGGCGTAGACCGATGTTTCCAATAATCTATCATTCGTAATATGTATTCGCCCATACATGCAAGCAATTCTTGATGTATTACTTCGCCGTTGAGATATGAGGAACGAGTAAATTCTAACGTCTCATTATAAGCCATGTCTGAGTGTACTGATTCCTTATCTGCTACCGATCGAATTAGTTCGCGCACAGTCATCCATTTCTTAAAAATCGGTTGGTCAAGCCATTCTTCAAGTGGTATTGGAGTCAACTGTTCATTGAACAGTTGCGTGATTCTTGCTCCATCTTCACCCACATAGACTTGAAAAGGTTGCTGGAAAACTATGTCATCGCTAAAAGATTTGCCAAATTTTTCTTTCCATATCAGATCAAGACGTTTGTTGCGCGCATATCCCGTCATCGGGTGAAGATGAATGCCACCAAACAATCGCGGCAACAACGAATTCTTGCCATCACACAACAATAGGCGTAATTGTGCGGCAACAACTCGGTATAGCTGTTTTTCACCCTGCCTATAAAGAGCCAGGTTGGTTCTCATGATCTGAACAGTTGCAGCTAAATCGTCTTCGGCTTTTTTCGCAAATTGGTTCATATTTGATTTTATCCACTCTATTTTGCCAACTATAACAGCCGATAATAAAAGGCGGAGGTATCCAACGCGCCGTTCGCACCCTCCGCGTACTGCGGAATCAGACCGGCGCGCGTATATCCCAGTTTGGTGTACAACTTTTCCGATGGATCGCCCGCGCGCGTATCCAGCACGAGCGTTGTGCGCTTGGCTTGCATCGCTTCGCGCTCAAGCGCGCGCATCAACGCTTCGCCGATGCCGTGCCGACGCCACGCGGTATGCACGAGCAGTTTCATCACTTCGGCGCGATGCAATCCGTTCTGCCGCGTGCACAAATCCAACTGTACTGTGCCGACCAACCTGGAATCGTTGCGCGCGACGAGCAGGATGCGCGATCGTTTTTCGATGGCGCGCGCCACATCCAACCAGTACTCGCGCGCGATCTGTTCGTCGAGCGGCGGCAGGAAACCGACCGACGCGCCAGAATCAACCGAATCGCGCAACAGTCCGATTAATTCCGGCAATGCAATTTGCGCTTGCGTACGATCGAGATGTTCGGTGGTGAACATGCCCACGCCTAAATCATAAATCAGAAAATCGTGAGATAGAGATACCGGTGAAAATGCTCCAGCCCATCACATTCCGCGAGACGATTCTTGAACAAAAAGTCATTGCCTTCTGCGCGAAACTGCGACTCGAGTTCCAATAACGTTTGCTTCTTCTTGCGCCAATGTTCCCGGTTCTGTTCCGAAAGGTCGCACACCGAGTACGCGATTCCCAGGTTGGTCAGGGCTTGCGCCAACGCAGTTTGATCCGCGGAATTATTTGGCGGACAGTGCGCGAACAACCCCATTCTGCCTTGTGGCTTGAGATGATCGAGAAACACTTGCAGAACGGCGCGCTGTTCGCGCACAAAGAAAATGCTGTCTATTGCCACGATGCGGTCGAATTTTTCTCCCGGAAATTTTGCCGGATTGCGTTCGACATCCACGCATACGAAATCCAACCGCGCACGCTTGTCCGGCGTGCGCGCACACGCGAGCTCAATCGCGCGATCGGCGATATCCACGCCCACTACCCGCGTTCGAGTCGTGTCCGAGATGTACTCCGCAATGCGCCCGTCGCCGCAACCAAAATCGAGCAAGGTCATCCCGGCTTGCACGTCCAGCGCATCCAACAAGAGATGAATTTGTGCCATATCGGTCATCCCATGCTGGCACAAGTCTTTGCCGTACACGCGCGCGCAAAAAAGTGAGTGCGCTGGGCTGCGCAATACGGCTTGATAATACGCGTTGTAAAACCACGCGTGCAGCGAGTACGTGTTGGCAATCTCGCGCACCCGTGTCGCGCCAAGTGTGGTTAAGCGAAACGATTCAACCGAACCCTCGGCGAGTTTTCGTTCAAGCAAACTTGAGACGAGCGCGTCGTAATTCCGCGCAACATTCGGCAATTTCATTTCGGCGAACGGCACGAGGGTCGCGCGTCCGAGCGGTTGGTTGGTTTGCGTCAAGCGATTCACCAACAATATCAACCCAATGAGGTCTTGGTCGGTCATTTGTGAGTCGGCTCTAATTTGCGAATAACCCGGCACGGATTGCCCGCGGCGAACACATCCGCCGGAATATCTTTGGTGACGACACTGCCCGCACCAATCACCGTGCGGTCACCGATCATGATCCCAGGACAGAGAATCGCGCCGCCGCCGATCCACGCGTGCGAGCCAATCGTGATCGGCTTGGCGAACTCTGCGCCCTGTGCGCGCTCAGCCCAATCGAGCGGATGCGTTGCGGTGTAGATTTGCACGCTCGGTCCAAAAATTGTGCGGTCGCCGATTTTTACCGGGGCAACGTCGAGCACGACGCAGTTGAAATTAAAGTACACGCTGTCGCCGAGCGTGATGTTGCTCCCATAATCGCAATAAAACGGCGGCTCGATCCAGAGTCGCTCGCCGTGCGCGCCGAACAATTCGTCGAGGATTTTCTGGCGCACCTCGGTTTCATCATCCTGGGAATCGTTGAACTGTTTGAGCAAGAGCCGGCATCGGCGTCGCTCGGCAGAGAGTTGTGGATCGGTCGCGAGGTACAATTCGCCCGCGAGCATTTTTTCTTTTTCTGTTTTCATAGAATTGCGAATAGCGGATAGCGGATAGCGGATAGCAAATCGCCATTTGCCATTCGCTATCCGCGAGTCTCTACGCGTCCACCGGTTTGCGCGGTTCCGCCTTGCCCACCGTCTCACCGAGCAACACGGATTTTTGGTACGCTGCCCAGACTGCTTTCGATAACACGGTACGGAGCGAACCTTTTTCCATTTGATAGATCGCTTCGGCGGATGTGCCGCCCGGCGACGTGACCATGTTCCGCAACTCGGCTGGATGCTTGCCGGTTTTTTCCGCGAACAAAATCGAACCGCGCATCGTTTCGAGTACAATGTCGTGCGCTTGATCGCGCGAAAAGCCGAGATGCACCGCCGCGTCAATCAACGCTTCGAGGACGAGGAACGTGTACGTCGGTCCCGTGCCGCTCACCGCTGTCGCCATGTCGAGATATTTTTCTTCGTCCATGAACATTTCTTTGCCGAGCGCCTGAAAGATCGCGCGTGCCTGTTCGCGTTGCGATTCGCTCACATGCGCGGTCGCCGTCCACACGGTCATCCCCGCGCCGATCTGCGCCGGCGTGTTCGGCATCGAGCGTACGACCGCGTTGTGCCCCAGCCCCGCGCTCAATGTCGCGATGCGTCCGCCGGCGATGATCGAGACGACGAGTTGATCGTCGCGCAGTTGCCCGCGCAATTCCGGCAGAACGCGCGTCAGCACCTGGGGCTTGATCGAAAGGACAATTGTTTCCGCCGCATGAACGGCTTGGCGATTGTCGGCGGTCGTGCGAATGTGATAACGCGCGGTGAGTTCCGCGCGGCGTTTCTCGCGCGGTTCGCTCGCGATGATCTTGTCCGGCGTGACGAGTTGGCGTTCGAGCAATCCGCCGAACATGGCTTCTGCCATCACGCCGCCGCCGATGAACGCGATTGAATTTAACATGGGGTCTCCTTGAAATGTTTCCGGGTTGAAAGGTAGGGGCGACGCATTTGCCACAATTGATTCTTCAACAAGTCGGTTTCCATTTGAAAAGCGATCTGCGCGAGCTGAACGCTTCATGCAATTGTTTCGCCCCTACTGCCATACCACGCCGCTCGATATCATGTCGTATTCGTCGCCCGCGCGAAACACGTCACGAAAAATTCGCTCGACTTCTTGCGCGAGCATTGCGACATCGCCCGTGAATTCCTTGTGCGGATTCGATTGATGATGCGGCGAGGGAATTTCGTAGCCGAGCGCGCGTAACGCCGCGACCTGTTCCGCGTCGAGCGAGTGCGTGTTCCAACCCTCGGAACGATTGCTCACCTCGCACAACAGCGGTTCGCCGGGTCGCGTGCAACTGAACTGCGCGAACGAGTCTTCATCGTGCGCGAGATTGAAAATCACTATCGCGTCCTGGGCTTGCCTCAGCGCGTTGAGATCGCGCGTAATAATTGCGATTCGTTCCTCGTGGGTCATATAAAAACCTTGACCGCCGACCGCCGACCACTGCCGCAGTTTTCTCGGCGGTCAGCGGTCATCCGTCGGCGGTCACTTTCACTTTAACTCAAGTGATTTTGTGTCCACCACGCGCCGCGCCAACGCGATGAATTGTTCGAGCGGCATCGCTTTGAGATCCTCGCCGCTGCGCAAGCGCACCGCGACCGCGTTCGCTTCTGATTCCTTGTCGCCCATCACGAGGATGTACGGAATTTTTTGCAGCGTCGCGTCGCGAATTTTCGCGTTCATCCGATCGCCGCGTCCGTCAATCTCGACGCGCAATCCTTCCGCTTTGAGTCGCGCCGCGACCTTGCGCGCGTACTCGGCGTGACGATCCGCAATCGGCACGAGCATCGCTTGAACCGGCGCGAGCCAGGCGGGGAACGCGCCGGCAAAATGCTCGATCAACACGCCGAGGAAACGCTCCGTCGAACCCGTGACCGCGCGGTGAATCAACACCGGTGTGCGCGGCGAACCATCCTCCGCGATGTACTCGCACCCGAGACGCGCCGGCTGGATGAAATCAACTTGAATCGTCGAGAGTTGCCACTCGCGCCCCAGGACATCGCGCGCGATGAAATCGGCTTTCGGTCCGTAGAACGCGGCTTCGCCTTCCGCGACAAAGTACTCGACCTTGTTCGCGTCGAGCGACGCGCGCAACGCGTTCGTCGCCTTGTCCCATTTTTCATCATCCTGCACGTACTTGCCCGTCGTGCCGCGCAGCGACAAGCGCACCTTGTAATCCGTGAACGCGTATGTGCTGAGAATCTCGCGGATCAAATTGAGCGCGAGCGTGAACTCGCTTTCGATTTGGTCTTCCGTGCAAAACACGTGACAATCGTCTTGCGTGAGCGCGCGCACGCGCGTCAAGCCGGACAACTCGCCGCGTTTTTCATAGCGATAAAGCGTCGCGAATTCGGCATAGCGCAACGGGAATTCGCGGTACGAGTGCTTGCCGATTTCGTTGAACAACGTCATGTGGCTGGGACAGTTCATCGGCTTGAGCCGCAGAACCATGTCTTCGTCCACCATCGGCGGGAACATCGCGTCCTGATAATTATCATAATGACCCGACTTGTGATACAGGTCTTCCTTGACCATGTGTCCTGTCCAGACGTGCTGATAGCCATAGCGTGTCTGCGTTTCGCGCACGTACGTTTCCATCAGGTAGCGCACGATTTCGCCCTTGGGTGCGAAGAGCGGCAACCCAGGACCGATGTCATCGGAAAAGTAGAACAGGTTGAGTTCGCGACCCAGTTTGCGGTGATCGCGTTTCTTGGCTTCTTCGAGTCGCCACAAGTAATCGTCCAGTTCTTGTTTCGTCGCGAACACCGTCCCATAGACGCGCGTGAGCATCGGATTCTTTTCGCTGCCGCGCCAGTACGCGCCCGCAATCGAAAGCAGTTTGAAGGCGTCGAGCGGAATTTCGCCCGTGTTCGCAATATGCGGACCGCGACACAGGTCAACGAATTTATCGTGCGTGTACGTCGAGACGCTCGTCGCCGCGTTCGCGCCCGAGTTGCCGTGTTCGTCCAGTTCGCCGCGCGCGAGTGCGTTGATCTGATCCACCTTGAACGGCTGGTCGGCGAATTGTTGGCGCGCCGCGTCAATCGCGAGTTCCGCGCGCACGAACGGCGACTTGCTCGCGATGATCGCTTTCATCCGCGCTTCGATCATCGGCAAATCGTCCGGCGTCAGCGGACGCGGCAGTTGAAAGTCGTAGTAAAAACCTTCTTCGATTGCCGGACCGAAACCGAATTTCGTGCCCGGCAAAATTTCCATCACGGCGCTCGCGAGGACGTGCGCCGTCGAGTGACGGAGTGTGTGTAGTTGGTCGTCCATTCTAGTCTCCATTCACCACCCAGAGGTGGTTGTGATTTTTTTCGAGGCGCGTGGTATCAGTGTCATCGCCAGTCACGGCAACCACCTCCTTTGATAAAAAGATAAATTCATTTTGCAAACAACAGCGGGAGCAAAAATCCGATTGCAAACGTTAGCACTGTCGCGGCTCCCCAGAACAACGGCGAAATTTTCCATCCGTTCAAAAACAATCCTAGTAATACGGTTAGTCCAAGTACCGCAAAAATAATCCCAGAGAGCAATCGTGCGCGAGTTGCCGCGCCAGTAATCTGTGCCGGCGTCTCGCGTGTTTCCAAACGAACGGTCTGCGGCTTGTACGGTCGCGTAACGGTACCCCACCACTCATTCACGCGGAAACTCAGCAAGCCCATAATCGCGGCGGCTACCAGCCCTCCGATGAAGGAGAGCATTTCGACGCGATAACCCAACAGGTTGATTACGATGAAAACAAAGGCAGTGCCCAGAATCAAGAACACGATCGAACGCAATAGATTGAGCATACGGGTGACCTCGACGCTGAAAGTAACCAGGGACCAAGTCACGCGCAGATTTGGCAAAATTAGATTTGTGTTTTATAATAGAACAAATGTCTTATTTAGGCGGTTTGAAAATTGAACTGGTTCGATCTTCCGGCGTACATTGATCCGATTGAGCGGGTCGAGGGCGCACTCTCGACGTTCATCAACGCGGACTGGGTTGGCGCGTTTCGCCGCGATGGATTTGCCGGCGTGCTCTCTGAATTTTCCGCGTGCGTATTCTCCGAAAACGCGCCGACGATTCGCGTCGCGCGCGGGTCGCATTGGAGCGGGATGGATATCGAGCGACTGTTAGCGCGCCACGGCGTCAAGGTCTGGGATCGCGGCATTGCCGGCGACGATCTATATTTTTGCGTCAAGCGCCGCCAAGTCGTGTGGGCAGAGTACCTGCTCTTGCGCGCCGGTGTGCCCGTCACCAGTCCGCTCGTTGACCCGCGCAATGCCGAGTACGCCGAACGTTATCCCCCAGGTTCCGAGCCACCGGCGCGCCAAGCCCAACCGGATTGGCTTGAGCAAATTCTCGCGTGGCTGCGCTAACTCAATCCTCTTTCTCCACCGTAAAGAAATCACTCGTCTCCACAAGCATGTACGTTTCGAGGTACGCGGTCGCGTCGTCGTGTTTCGCCACGCGCACCGCGAGTCCGCGATTCGCGACCGCTTCGGTCAACTCGCCCAACTGCATCAAGGTGCGCGAGACCGAGAGCAAACGAATGAGATGTTCCGCCCAGCGTCCGGCGTACACGCGGCGATTCTCTTCGCCGCGCGTGCCGATCTCCGGCGATTTCACGACCGCGATATCATCCGCGCTGATTTCGCCTTCGACCAGGATTTCCGGCGCGCGGAACATGCCAAAGTTATGTTGATCGTATGGCACGGCGAGTTTTTCGTACGCCGCGACGAGCTGTTCGGCGACGGGCGCGTTCTTGGGTTGCCCGCGTCCGATGTGATTGACGTAAGCCGCCATCGCAAATTCCATCGGCGCGACGCGACAGCGCGCCACGTCCACTTTGGCGCGCAAGCAAACGTACTTGGGATTTTCGTTGTAACCCATCACGTCAAAGTCCGGCGAGAACCAACCGAACACCGATTTCTCGCGCAACGGCGAGTTGATGATGATCGAGCGCGCACCTGGTTTCAAGCCCTCGTCCGAAATCGCGTCCAGGTCTTCAGCGCGTGCGTAATGATAAACGTCAATCGTTGCCACTCTTGCTCCTTTCAAATTTGGAGGTTAGAGGTTGGAAATTGGAAATTAGATGGTAGTTGCAGGTATCCAACCTCCAATTTCCAACTTCCAACCGCCAACTTCTATATGAACTTTTTTGCGACCAACAATTCCGCATTCAACAGTGTGCCCCCCGCCGCGCCGCGAATCGTGTTGTGCCCGAGCACGAGAAATTTGTAATCGAGCACGTTGCACTCGCGAATGCGCCCGACGACCGACGACATGCCGCGTCCTTCATCGCGATCCAAACGCGGCTGCGGACGATCGGGTTCGTCGCGCACGACAATCGGATGTTCCGGTGCGGTCGGCAGTTTTAACGCTTGCGGCTCACTGGTGAATTGTATCATCGCGTTACGCACTTGGTCAAGTGTCGGTTTGGTCAAAAATTCGACGGACGCGGCTTCCAAATGTCCATCCCAGGTGGCGACACGATTGCAACTCGCACTGATGCGAATGTCGGCGTTGGATACGCGGTTGCCTTCGAGTTTGCCCAGAATCTTCAATGGTTCCGCTTCCAACTTTTTCTCTTCGCCGCCGATGTATGGAATCACGTTATCGAGAATATCGAGCGAGGGCACGCCGGGATAACCCGCACCGCTCAACGCTTGCATCGTCGTGACGACGACGCGGCGCAGACCGAACGCGTCGTCGAGCGGCTTGAGCGCGAGCGTGATGTGAATCGTCGAGCAGTTGGGATTGCAGATGATCGCGCCTTTTCGTCGCGCGCGTTGCACGCGCACCAGATTGAGATGACCTGGGTTCACTTCGGGAATCACGAGCGGCACGTCCGCGTCCATGCGGTGCGGCGACGCGTTGCTCGAAATGAGATAACCCGCGTCCGCAAAATTATCTTCAATCGTGCTCGCCACATCGCTCGGCAACGCGGAGAAAACGATTGCCGCGTCCATCGGCGGTTCGCACGGCTGGACGACCAGCGCGCGCACGACATCGGGAATCGGCGTCGGCAATTGCCACTTGACCGCGTCCGCATATTTTTTTCCGGCAGAATTATCGCTCGCCGCGAGCGCGCTGATTTCGAACCAGGGATGATTGTCGAGCAATTGAATCAAACGTTGACCGACTAGACCGGTTGCGCCAAGTACTGCAACTGGGAATTTTGACATGGTTACCTCCAAGTGCGCTAGTGCGATAGTTCAATAGTGCGTTAGTTCTCGCCATCAGCACGACTATCGCACTATCGCACTATCGTACTATTGCACTAAAAAACTACTATGAATTGCTTTCACCGCCGCGTCCGCATCTTGTTCTTCGACGACGACGGACAAGTTGTACTCGGACGAACCTTGCGCGATGGATATGATATTCATCTGATGTTCGCCCAGCGCGCCGAACACCTTTGCCGCGATGCCAGGGGTGTTCTTCATTCCCGCGCCGACGATCGCGATGATCGCGATTTTTTCTTGAGCGGAGATGCGGTCAATGTTGTGACGCAATCGTTCCAGTTCGAATTCTTTTTCGAGCGCCGCCGTCGCGCGCGCGGTCGCGTCCGCTTCGATGATGAAGCAAATATTTTGTTCGGACGACGATTGCGAAATCATCAGCACGCTGATGCTCTCGCGCGCGACCGCCGAAAAAACTTTGGCGGCGACGCCGGGCACGCCTTGCATCCCGCGCCCTTCAACCGTGATGAGACTGAGTTTGCGAATTGCCGTGATCGCTTTGACGGTACGACTATCACTGCGCGGCGCGCGCACGATGCGCGTCCCAGGATGCGTTGGGTTGAACGTGTTGAGAATCAGCACCGGAATGTCGCGCTCGGCGACGGGCACGATGGTTTTCGGATGAATCACCTTCGCGCCAAAGTACGAGAGTTCGGCGGCTTCGGCGTACGCGATTTCGTCAATCGTCTGCGCGTTCGGCACGACGCGCGGGTCGGCGGTCATCACGCCGTTCACGTCGGTCCAAATCCATACTTCGTCCGCGTCGAGCGCCGCGCCCAGGATCGTGCCGGTGTAATCGCTGCCGCCGCGCCCCAGCGTCGTGACGATGCCATCGCGCGTCGCGCCGAGAAAACCGGTTGCGACCGGAATCACGCCCGCGGCGAGGAGTGGCAACAAACGCGCGCGCGATTTTTCGCGCGTCGCGTCTATCAATGGTTCGGCGCATGTGAAATTGTCGTCGGTGACGACCAGCTCGGTCGCTTCAATCGGTTCCGCGCGCGCCCCGCTCTCGCGTAACGCCTGCGCGAGAATCGGCAGGATGAGCCGTTCACCCAGCGATGCAATCGCGTCGAGCGCGCGCGGCGTGAGTTCGCCTAGGATGTGAATGCTGTTGCACAAGGCGAGCAAGCCATCGAGCCGATGCGCGACCTGATCGCGCAACGCCGCGCGGACGAATGTATCGCGTACCGCGTCGTCAATCGCGGCGAGGTGCATCGCGCGCAACGTTTGCTCCGCCGCGCGATAACCTGGGTCGTCGCCCTGCGCCGCTCTGCGCGCCGCGGCGATCAGTGTGTCGGTCACTTTGCTCATCGCGCTCGTTGCCACCACAATCGCGTGGCCCTGGGTCGCATATCCGTGCACGAGTTCCGCGACGTTCTTGATGCGTTTGCCATCGCCGACGGACGTGCCGCCAAATTTCATTACGAGACGCATGTTACCTCCTCGCGTTCCCTCATTTCCTTCAGTTCCCTTGTTTCCGTCCGAGGGAACTGAAGGAAATAAGGGAACTGCGAGATAGGGAAAACAAAAAAACTCTCACATCCTCATTGGGACGAGAGAGTTTCCCGTGGTTCCACCCAGTTTTGCACGCGCGCGTCATTGAGCGTGCACACACTTGTTCTGCCGATAACGGAGCAACCCGATTGGCTCGCAAGGGGTTTTCGTCGAACGCTCGCCGATTGGATTCACAGTCAATGATCCAATCTCCCTGTGACCGCGCTTTCGACTACTCGTCTTGGTCTTTGCCGGCTATTCACTAATTGGTGGGCGGTATAGGGATCGAACCTATGACCTCAGCGATGTCAACGCTGCGCTCTAACCAAACTGAGCTAACCGCCCGAACGTGTCGGCATTATACCACGAAACATTTTTTTGGCAAATCAAATCACAACAATTCCAACTGTGCGCGCGGTTCCGCGACGGGGGGCGTCAATCCTTCGATCAACGCGAGGTCGCTCGGTTCGACGTGTTGCGCGGCGAGCAATTTTGCCGCGAACGGCACGCGCACGAAATGCCAGCCGGCTTCGTGGAACGCATCGGCGCGGTGCGGCAAGCAGCGCGTTTTCGCGCCGAGCAACGCGACCTGGGTTTCTGGCACGACCACATACCCGCGCGCGGGCGCGATGTGAACCTGCGCCAGGTCGGTGAACTGAGCACGCGCGCGCCACACGAATCCACACGCGAGATCGTTGTCTTTCAGCCACATTAAATCAAATTGCGAATTAGGCGCATCTGCAATCTGCGATTTGCCATTCGCCATTTGCCATCTGCCATCTGCTGCCTGTACCTGGTATCCCAATCGTTCGCCCAAGCGCGCGAGCACATCGAGCGCGTGCGCGCGTTTGGTCGCGTCATCGCCGCGCCAATGCCACGCGCCTTCCCGCACGTCCGCGTACGCCGACGCACACACCGCGATCATTCCGGCGTCCGGCGTGAGGTCGCCGGGAAAGGCGCGATAGATTGCGTCTTCCAATTCCGCACACGCGACGGGTGCGCCGCGCGCCAAAATTTCGCGCACGGCGTCCTCAACGCGTTCGATGAGCGGCGGCGCGGTCGGTGTGTGCGTGAGCCACAGTAATTGCGTTTGGCTGTGATAGTGATCGAAATCGTGCGCGTATCCTTCGCGCAACCCGGTGACGACCGCGTCGTGCACGAGTTTGCCGGGCGGTGTGCGAAACTTGGTTCGCATTGCCTGCGCGAGCAAGCCAGCGCGCGCGAGTTGTTGATACGCCGCGTGATGCAAATGCGAAAACGTCAGCGGATCGGCGCGACGCGCGAATACGGTGCGCGCTGCGTCCAGCGTCGTTGCGCGAATCGCCGCGTCGAGCGCGCGCGCGTCGAGCGGTTCACCCAGGTTGGGCGCGCCGCGCGTGAATGTGACGCGATACTCGCCGCGCACATCGTCGAACTCGCGCTTGGGAAACTCGCCTAGACGCGGTTGATAGAGCAGGGCTTCCAAATTGAACGACGCGCCGGCGGACGCGAGCAAAAGCGATTCGATCACCTCGTGCCAGGTCTCGTTGAACGCGAACACGATGTGCGCGTCCGCACGCGCAAGTTTGGCGAGCGCGTTCATCGAGCCGGCGAGCGAATCGAAATACCAGCGGCGTTCCCACGCCGCGTCCTTCCCGGTCGCGAGAAACGGCGCGAGCGATTGCGCCGCCGCGCGACCCAGGACCCACGCGCCCCACAAGTAACTCAGCGTCCACACGGCGATGCGCCGCGTCGGCAACGCGCCGATGACGAGCGCGGCAGACTCGGGTGTGTGTGCGCGCGCGAGTGACCGCGCGCTGGCGTGCCCGATAAACACCTGGGCATCTTCGATGGCGCGGGGTGATTCGGCAAGGTCGAGCGGCGCTTCGCCGCGCCCCAGTTCGCGCGCGGCGAGTTCGATCTCGCGCCACAGGTTGAGTTCGACGAATTGTTTGTGCGCGGTCAGTCGGGCGCGCGTATCCGGTTTCGCATCGGCGTAAAACGACGCGCCGCGGTCGAGCAAGTGGAGCAAGAGCAAGAGCAAAATATCGCGCTCGCGCGTTGCGTGAAAGAGCGAATCAATTTTTTGCGTCAACGTCACGAGCGCGTACAGATTGCGCGGCGTGTACACGTCGAGCATTTTACGGATGCGTTCGTCGTGCGCGTGATCGTCGGGCGCGACGCGCTCGAACGCGAGGTGAAAGTGCAAGCCGCGTGCCTGGAATGCGGACGCGCGTTGCAGGTCGCTCTCGTCCGGCGGATCGTCGCGCGTTGCACCGCAATGCGCGCACGTATAGTGGCGCGTCGTAATGCCCGCGCCGCGCGTGTGGACAAAGTATTCGACCGGCGTCGCATGACTGCACGCCGCGCACGTCGTCGCGTACAGTTGGTTGAGATGCGCGCGGAGCGATGTATCGTCTTTGCGCGCATCGCCAAGCTGAGCGAGCGCTGCGTCAATCTGGGATGCGCCGGGCAAAGTTGCCATCGCGCGCGCGAGCCATGCCCAGAGCGGATTCGCTTCCATCGCGATGACGCGGCGGTTGAGCGCGTGCGCGACGCGCGCAATCGTCGGCGAACACGCGAACGGCGTGAGCACTAAATCGCCGGGCGCGGTGAGCTGTTCGATATAGGCGCGCGCGACGCTCGCGGAGGAGAGCGGCAAGTAGCTGGCGAGTGGATAGAACGCGCGCGGGTCGCGGTCGGGCACGAAATAATCGAGTTGATTCATCGCGCCAAGTATAGCACATTTTCCAACCTTGCGAAGGTTCAAAACCTTCGCGAGGTTGGATGACAAAGCCCAGGCAATGTGCGTCTTGCAAATCTTTAGCGATTCGGTATAATTGCTTCACGATTGCCGCGCTCTGCGCGCGGTCGCCTTAAGGAGGAATCGAGTGAATAGACAATTAACCGGATTGCTCGCCGTGATGTTGCTGCTCGTGCTTGCCGCGTGTTCTTCGCCGACGCCCGCCCCGTTGCCCGAACCGACGGCGGTGGCAGTGCCAACTCAACCGAGCGCGCCGAATCCGACGAAACCTGCGGCAACCGCGCCGACGGTCGCGCCGACGAGTGTCGCCAAGCCGACGACGCCTGCCACGCCGGTCAAAGCCGCGTTGACGTGCCCGCCCGCCGCGGCGCTCCCGGCGAACGCGCAACTTGCCGCGCGCGTGAATGGGCAAGGCATTTCACTCGATCTCTACAATCGCCAAATGAATCAAGCCCAGGTCGCGCTCGTGCAAAACGGGGGACTCGATCCCAAGAGCGCGCAAGGCATCGAAGCGATCAAAAGTTTGAAGCAACAAGTGCTCGATCAAATGATTGACGAAGTGGTGATCGCGCAACAAGCCAACCGCGAAGGCATTAAGGTGACCGATGAGCAAGCCAACGCGCAACTCGCGCAAATGATTCAAGATGCCGGCACGGTGGACAAGTTGAACGAGTACCTCACCAAGAATCAACTGACGCTTGCTGATTTGTGCGGGCAGATTCGCGGCAATATTCTCGGCGACGCGATGCTGCAACGCGTGACCGGCGCGTTGCCGACGAACGTGCCGCAGGTGCGTGTGCGTCACATCCTCGTCAAGACCGCGCAAGAGGCGACCGCTCTGCGCGAGCAAATTCGCCAGGGCAAGGATTTCGGGGAGATCGCCAAAGTCTCATCCTTGGACGAAGCGACGAAAGCGAACGGCGGCGACCTGGGTTGGCTGCCCAAAGGGGTGATGGATCCGCAATTTGAAGCGGTCGCGTTCCAACTGCGTGCCGGGGAAGTGAGTAGCGTCGTGCAAACTCAGTTCGGTTTTCACATCATCAAGGTCGAAGAGAAAGCAGACTCGCGTGCGCTGCCGCCCGAAGTGCTTCAACGCGCGCGCCAGCAAGCGTTCCTCGCGTGGCTGCAAGCCGTGCGGGACACACTCAAGATCGAGCGGCTTGTCGCGCCGTGAGTCTGCAACCTCCGCCGTTTAGTCCAACGCCGCGGCGTCGTCGCGGCGGTTCACGCATCGCGCCGCTTTTCTTTTTTGCCGGCGGTTGTCTGCTCGTTGTTTTGAGCGGCGTGATTTTTGTCACCGCGTTCTTTTTCCGTTCGAACGACACGTCCGACGCGTTTGCGTGGAGCGCGCCGATGGAGTTGGTAGACGCGCGCGCGCTCGCGCCGGCGACCGCGTTTCTCGCGTTGACGAATGTGGACGCCGCCGAAACTCTTAGCCGCGCGTTGGATAACGGACACTGGGAGAACGCGTACGCGGCGGTGGCGTACGATACGCGTTTAAGTTTTACGACGCGCCTGGGCGCGTTGTTGCAACTCGCGCCGCGCTATAGCGCGCTCAAAGATACGCGTAAAGCGATCGCGTGTTATCAAATCGCGGCGCACTTGGCGACATTCGCACCGGGTTTGTCCGATGTCGCGCGGCTCGACGTGTACGCGCAAGCGAGCGCGGGTTTGCGCGATTTGAACGCGCGTGATGCCGCGCGCTGGGTCACCGACCAGGCGTACATCGTCGCGCAGTCCAGTCCGGCGGTGCCCCGCGATGTGCGCGCGCGCCGCCTCGCGCAAATCGCGGACGCGTATGACGCGCTGGGCGCGGCGCCGCTCGCCACGCAAGCGCGTCTCAAAGCGAGCGAAGCCGCGACAGCGCTCGGCGAAGCCACTGTCACCGCCGTGCAAAATCCCTTCGACCCTCCCGGTGTACCACTCCCGCGCGATGCGGAGTTTGATCGCGTGCGGCAGGGACGCGTGACTGCCGCGCAACAGTTGCAGGACGACATCTTGGACGCGTCGTTTAAGACGATGAGCGCGGTGCCTAAAGATTGGGTTACATCTCTGAGCGACGCACTCACGGATGAAGACCAGATTCGCGCGGACTATTACGATCAGCAACTCGCGCTGGCGAAAGACGACGCGGTGCGCCTGACGTTGTTGCGTGACAAGGTCGCGTGGCTCGCGCTGAAATTGCGCGTGGCGCGCGGCGGATTTGGGGTTGCGTTGATGCCCGCGTGGGAAAAAGACCACAAGGCGATTGCCCAAGCGTTGGGCGATGCGTTCGCCGACCTGTCCCAGGTTTTGGAAGCGCAAGCCGCGCAACAAAAAGAAGTGGGGCGCGCGACGGACGATGTGATTCGCCACGAGTTGAATGCGGCGCGCTGGGGTTGGTTTACCACAGTGCCAGAACAAGATTTGCGCGTGTTGCTCGCTGATAACAATCAACGTCGGAATGATGACGCGTTGCGGCTCGATGCACTCGCGCGTGGCAATCGTGTGGTGTATTGGCTCGTCCCCGCTGAACTGGTCGGGCAGGGCGAAAGAGCGCGACCCAAGTAAGTGCGGCGCGGAGTTTCCGCGTAGGAGCATGGAACGATGGACGATTTTCTCCAAGAGAATTTTCAAATCGCTACGTTGGTTGTGATCGTCATTATCGTCTTGGTGTGCATGGCGCTCGGTTTGATTTTTGTCAATCCGCAAGTGGCACTGAATCCGTTCAAGCCGCCGCTACCCACGCCGACCGCGATTGCCGCGCTGCCGCCAACCTGGACGCCGACGCCGACGAATACGCCGACGGGTACGCGAACGCCCACCGCCACGGGCACGCCGACGGTGACACCGACCGAAACGCCGATTCCAAGTGCAACGCCGATTCTACCGACGTCCACACCCACGCGACGACCGACGCCACGCCCCACGCGTCCGCCCGCGCCAACCGCGTCGCCGTACATCTACACGACGTTTATCATCGAGTGTAAGCACGCGGGCGGCACGTACATCGAAGGGTACGCGACCAATGCGCAAGGCGAAGAATCCGGTGTGCGTGTACGCTTGGGCAGTACCGCCGGCGGTGACGAAATCCAAACGGTGACCACCGGCTCGAATCGCAGTCCGGGTTATTATGTGTTCGTGTTGAATGATCGCGGATCGCGCCCAGGCACCTACTATGTGTGGGTCGTAGACGGCAATGGTCGCGCGATTTCAAATCCCAGCGTGGGACGCGTGACGACGAACGACATTCGCAACTCGGACGATCCTAGCGCGTGTTGGCGCGCAGTCGTCAGTTTTGGTCGGCGATGAACGACGACAACTTTCAAATCGCGACGCTGGTCGTCGTCGTGTTGATCGTGCTCGCAGTCGCGGCATTCTTTTTGATCTACATCAATCCGCGTGTCGCGATCAATCCGTTCAAACCGCCCTTGCCCACGCCGACCGCGATTGCGGCGTTGCCGCCGACCTGGACACCCACGCCGACGAATACGCCGACGATCACATTAACGCCGACCGCGACCGGCACACCCACGCTCACGCCTACACATACGCCAACCCCAACGGACACGCCCGCGCCAATCGTACCCACCTCCACCGCGACGCGTCGTCCGACCGCGCGTCCGGCTACGTCAACGCCGATGAGTTTCATTTATCGCGCGAACCTGGTAAGTTGCACGCATTCGGGTGGCACGTACATCAAAGGGACGGTATGGAATAGTGGTTCGCCCCAAAGTGGCGTGCGGATTCGCGTCTCGACTAGCGCGGACGTCGCAACAGTCGTGGATGAGCAAGCGACGCGCCAACAACCGGATGGCGCAGTCAACTACACGTTCGTTCTGCGCTCTCTGGGCGCGTTCGCACAACCCTCCTATTGGCATGTGTGGACAGCAGATAGCAACGGCAGTCCCACCTCCGATCCCAACTTTCGCATCCAGACGAATAACTATCCGTCTGAAAATTCCCAGTCCTGTTGGTTTGCGGTGGTCGATTTCGTTGCCGCGCGATAGAGAATCAACCTTGCGAAGACGCTTGGGCGAAACCTTCGCAAGGTTGAGCACTCGATAAATCACAAATTAATCCACAAGGTACTATTGACGCTGTCGCGACGCGATGTTACTATGGAATTATCCAGACCATTAGAACGGCGATGGAAGATGACAATTCCACAAATAGCACAACGTCCCGTCCAGACACTTGAAATGCGTACCCACGAAGTTGACATCGAGTTGCTGACCTTTGTCGAACGCTATGCCACCAATCTTGCCAAATGGGATTTGCTCGTTTTCTTTGGGCGCAATCCAGCGGCGCGTGAGAATGCCTTTTCCATCGCGCACCGCATCGGTCGGCGGACGAGCGTTATCGAAAAAGAGTTGAACGATTTAGTGTATCTGGGTATTCTGCGCGCGCGCGAAAATGAACACGATACGCTGTACGAGTTGACGCGTTTGTCGGAGACCCGGCGTACTGTAACGCGACTCGCGCGCCGCAGCGTTCCCTAGTTCACCAAGCGCATCCCGAAAACCAGAGGCAGAGCCGAAGGGCTATGCCTCTTTTGCGTTTCATGGGGGATTCGACTATAATCCACGCGCATCTCGCATTGGAGAAAAAATAATGGAAATTGATTGGTTTGGACACGCGTGTTTTCGTCTGCGCGGACGCGATGGCGTCGTGATCACCGACCCGTACTCGAAAGAGATCGGCTTGAGTTTCGCGCGCCCGCGCGGCGATATCGTCACGATCAGCCACGATCATCCGGGACACGCGTACGCGCAAGGCGTCAAGGGCGAACCCAAGATCATATCCGGACCAGGCGAGTACGAAATCAAGAATGTTTTCGTAAGCGGCATTCGCACCGCGCACGATAAAAAGAACGGCAAGGATCGCGGCGCGAACACGGTTTACGTATTCGATATGGACGGTTTGACGATCTGTCATCTCGGCGACCTGGGTCACGTACCAGTGCAAGCGCAAACCGAAGCGCTGGGCAACGTCAACGTGTTGCTCATTCCGGTCGGCGGCGTCTCGACGATCAACGCGAGCGATGCCGCGGAAATTGTCGGGCAACTGGAGCCGCAAGTGGTCATCCCCATGCACTTTTACCATCCCGACTTGAACTTTAAACTCGATCCCGTCGCCAAGTTTTTCAAAGAGATGGGCATCAAGGCGACCGATGCGACGCCTAGTTTCAAAGTGACCAAGGATTCGCTGCCGCATGAGACCCAAGTTGTCTTGCTCGAAGCGCGCCAAAAAGAGTGAGTTGAGTTTCGTGCTAGGTGTGTTGTGTCGCCGCTCGACCGCGTGGATGCTGTTGTTGTGCGTGGTGAGCGGCATTGTTATTTCTAGCGCGGGCTGCGCGTCTCGCCCCACGCCAATCGAGGATGACCCGGTAGACGCCGCGCCGTTACCAACCAAAATCGCGATTGCGGTGCCGACCGAAACGCCGACGCCGACGCGCACGCCCACTGCCACCGCGACACGCACCGCGACGGCGACGGCGACGCGCACGCGCACGCCACTGCCAACCGCGACACCCGCGCCGACGCGGACGCCCGTCGCCGCGCTCAAGCCGGCAACGAACGCGACTGTCGCGCCAACACCATTGCCGACGGTGAACCTGGGTGAAACGTACAACCTCTTGCGCGTGCTTTCATCGCCGATCAATCGCCCCGCCGCAGCGCATCCTGATTTCAATTTAAGCGTGCGCGGTTATGCGCCGACGACCGGCGCGTTGAAACTTGTGGACATCGAAGGACCCGCCGATGTTTCCGCACCGCAACTCGCGACGATGTTCGCGAACAATCGCGCGCCGGTGATCACCACGTTGTTTCAGGTGTACGATTGGAACAAAGAGTGCAATTGTCGCGGCGCGTTGATTATGGAACCTGAAGCGACGATGGCGAGCGTCGCCGCTGAAGCCGGTGAATGGCTGCGCGTGCCCGCGTCTGGTTACAACATTGGCGAAGGGTACGAAGTGTTCGTGCTCTATGCCGATGCGGAACGCGTGATGCTCAAGTACACGCGCGAGGACAATGCCGAGGGCGGGTACGCACTCTACGTCGAAAACATCGCGGTGGACACGAATCTCATCGCGTTGTATCGCCAGGCGAATGACGCGGGACGCGGCGAGATGCCGGCATTGCGCGAAGGACAAGCGTTTGGCAAAGCACGCACGAACGAAGTGCGCTTTGTGATTCGCGACGGCGCGTTCTTCGACCCACGCTCGCGCAAAGATTGGTGGCGCGGCAAATAAAACCTTTCCACGAAGGGCACGAAGGAGCACGAAGATTTTTTTCCTTCGTGACCTTTGTGCGCTTGGTGGAAAAAGAGAGCAGAAATGTTTGACATTGCGTACATCGGACACTATACCAAAGACACGATTGTGTACACGAACGCGACGCGCGTGGTGGATGGCGGCGCGTTCAATTATGGCGCGAACGTCGCCGCGCGCCTCGGCTTGCAAGTCGCGGTCGTTACGCGGCTGGCGCGCGAGGACTGGCGCGTCGTCGAGAGTCTGGAAAAACTGGGTGTCACCGCATTTGCGCGTGAGACGCCCGCGTCGACGTGCTTGCGTCTGATCTATCGAACTGCGAATCTCGACGAGCGCATTATCGAGATCACGAGTTCGGCGGGCGCGTTCACGACGGATGAAATCGCGAGGGTGCGCGCGCGCGCGTTCGCGATTGGCGCATCGGTGCGCGGCGAAGTACCGACCGAGGTCGTCGCGGCGATTGCCGCAAAAGGCGCGCTCGTCGTACTCGACGTGCAGGGTTTCCTCCGTATCGCGCGTGAGGGCAAGTTGGTCGCGGACGATTGGCGCGACAAGGCGGACGTTCTGCGCTACGTTTCGATTCTCAAAACGGACGCGGTCGAAGCCGAACTCATCACGGGTGAAAAAGATCGTCGCGTTGCCGCGCGCAAACTCGCCGAGTTCGGTCCGCGCGAAGTTTTGCTCACACACGGCGGCGGTGTGCTCGTGTATCACGATGGCGCGATTGCCGAAGCGCCGCTCGTGCCGCGCGAATTGCGCGGGCGCAGCGGTCGCGGTGATACGTGCACATCGGCGTACGTGTCACGAAGACTGACTGCGCCGCCGGAAGACGCGGTCGTGTGGGCGGCGGCGGTGACGAGTTTGAAACTCGAAGCCGAAGGACCGTTCAATCGGACGCGCGCAGAAGTCGAGGCGTTGTACAACCAGTTGCGTGCGGCTCAGGTCTGACATATTTTTCTCTGGGAAACGTTGTGGTATAATGGCACGGCTTGAGGGGGAGTCATGAGTGACACTATCGGGTTGAATCAAAAAATGCAAGAGGTTCGCGCGCTCGCGGATGGAAAAGGATTCTCGTCTGACCCGGCGCGCATCTGGGAAATGCTCGCGCTGATTCACACCGAAGTGTCGGAAGCGACGGACGCGTACAAGAAAGGCGAGCCGCTCGAACATATCGGCGAAGAGTTGACCGACGCGATCATTCGCATATTGCATTTGATGTCCGCGCTCAATCTCGACGCCGAGCAATTGTTCGTGGACAAGATGAAGAAAAACTGGGAACGACCGCACAAGTACAATACGGTACGTGGCGGATAAAGGCAGTGTTCAGTATCCAGTGTTCAGTTTTCCAACTGAATGCCGAATACTGAATACTGAATACTGGTTATGCGTGAACGTTCATACCGCGTCGAAGCCATTGTCTTGAAGCGCACCGATACCGGCGAGGCGGATCGTTTGCTCACGCTCTACACGCCGGATCGCGGCAAACTGCGCGCGATTGCCAAAGGCATCCGCAAACCGACGAGTCGCAAGGGCGGGCACGTCGAATTGTTCACGCACTGCGCGTTGCAAATCGCCAAAGGCAAGCACCTTGACATCATCACCCAAGCCGACACGATAGACGCGTATTCACCCTTGCGCGACAATCTCGACCGGCTGGGTTACGCGTACTATCTTGCGGAACTCGTAGACCAGTTCGTCGAAGAAGCGATTGAGAACGCGGAGGTATTCGATCTGCTCAGGCACGCGCTCGAATGGGTCGGCGAGGTGAGCACCGACCCAGGATTGCTCGCGCGGTATTTCGAGTTGCAACTACTCACGCATGTCGGTTATCGTCCGCAGTTATTTGCGTGTGTGAATTGCGGCAAACCGATCGAGCCGATGGACAATTTCTTTAGCGCCGAAGCGGGCGGCGTGCTCGACCCCGATTGCGCGGCGATGCCGCGCGAACACATGCGCGACGCGCAACCGCTTTCGCTCGGCGCGCTCAAGGTGCTGCGCTATTTGCAGACGCGCGAGTGGGCGACCGTGCGCGTGGTGCGGCTCAAGCCGGACGAGCAGAGCGCGGTCGAGACATTGATGTACCGGTACATCGCGCACCATCTTGAACGCAATTTGAAGAGTGTCGAGTTTTTGCGCGAGTTGCGCCAGCCGACGGTGATGTACGAAAGGCAATCCCAATGAAAGCCAAACCCAGCAAAACGCGCGAGACGCGCGCAGCGTATCGCGTCAGAACAAAACACGCAATCAAACCGCGCCCCGCTCAACCCCGTGTGCGAAAATCGCTTGCGCCGGTCGTGGCGTGGGCAGAGCGCATTGCGCCGACGGACGATCAGCTGCGCGAATGGGATATGTGGTTGAACGAACACGAACCAGAGTTTGAAGAAAAATATCCCGGACATTATTTGGCGATTTGGGATAAGCAGATTATTGCGGCAACCACTGACCGCAATAGTGTGTATCGCCTTGCGCGGCGCGCGCGTCCTGAAGTAATCCCGCTCATTACCTATGTTCCGCGCGAACAAGATATGTTGGTTGTGCCCAGTAACTTTCCTGTCGAGTGGAGCAAACCGGATGCCAAGTGATGTCAACCCTGTTCGGATTCCTTATCAGCCCTTGCGCGGTTTTGATTCACCGGTTGTCTCAATAACTCTGTTTCATGATCGGGCAAGTGTGATTGAAAAGGCGTATGTGGATTCCGGCGCGTTGTATTCGATCTTCGCCGCAAATGTTGCCAATGAACTGGGGCTAAATCTGCTTGCCGGTAAACGCGCAACCGTAATGGGATTGGATGGTCGTAGAACCTTTATTTATCTGCACCCGGTCGGTCTCCGAATTGGGACAATGCAAATTCGCGCCGAGGTGGGCTTTGCCGAACAATTTGGGCTTGGTTTCAACTTGCTTGGTCGCCGTTCGGTTTTTAATCAATTGCAATTTTGTTTCAACGATCGCGACGGCGCGCTCACAGTATCGCGTCTTGAATCATAAAAATTTTCGCGAGGTAGATGACCAATGCCAGACATGGAAACGATTGTCTCATTGTGCAAACGACGTGGATTTGTGTTTCAAGGGTCCGAGATTTACGGCGGCATCGGCGGATTCTGGGATTACGGTCCGCTCGGCGTCGAACTGAAAAATAATATAAAGCGCGCGTGGTGGAAGGCGATGGTGCAAGACCGCGACGACATCGTCGGCGTGGACGCGGCAATCCTGATGAACCCGAATGTCTGGGTCGCGAGCGGGCATGTCGAAACGTTCACCGATCCGCTCGTCGAGTGCAAGAACTGCCACAAGCGTTTTCGCGCGGATCAAATTCCCGGCGAGGCGTGTCCGAACTGCGGTAACAAAGGCACGATGACGGAACCCAAGCAATTCAATCTGCTTTTCAAAACGCACGTCGGTCCGGTCGAAGACGACGCCGCGATTGCATACTTGCGTCCCGAAACCGCGCAAGGCATCTTTACGAATTTCCGCAACGTCCAAGATTCGATGCGGAAAAAAATTCCGTTTGGTATCGCGCAGATCGGCAAGTCGTTTCGCAACGAGATCATCACCGGCAATTTCATTTTCCGCGACCGCGAGTTTGAGCAGATGGAAATGGAATTCTTTCTCAAACCCGGCACGGAAGATGAATGGCACGATCGTTGGCGCGACGAACGCGTCGCGTGGTGGAAAAAGACGTTCAATATCCGCGATGAGAATATTCGTGTCAAGGTGATTCGACGCGACGGTACGTTCATCCAGGGTCCCGACCCCGACGATGTGAAAGAGGAAAAGCCGCCGCACTATTCCAAAGGCAATTACGATTTAGAGTATCGCTTCCCGATGGGCTGGAGCGAAGTCGAAGGCATCGCGAGCCGCACCGACTGGGACTTGGGCGCGCACTCGAAATTGAGCGGCAAGGACCTCTCGTATTTTGACGACGAGACAAAAGAAAAGTATATTCCGTATGTTGTCGAACCGGCAATGGGCGTGGAACGCGCGGTGCTCGTCGCGCTCTTTGAGAGTTACGAAGAGCAACCAGTGCGGAACGAAAAGCGCGTCGTCTTGCATTTTCCCAAGGCGCTCGCACCGATCAAGGTCGCGGTGTTGCCGCTTGCGCGCAACCGTCCGGAAATCGTTGAGATCGCACAAAAACTTACGGCGGAGTTAAAGCCGCACATGATGGCGATGTACGACGACTCGGCGAGCATCGGTCGTTTGTATCGCCGTCAAGACGAAATCGGCACGCCGTTCTGCGTGACGGTGGATCATCAGTCCGCGATTCCCGGCGATGAAAAGTACGATGGCAAGGTCACGATTCGCGACCGCGATTCGATGGAGCAGATTCGTGTACCGGTGGCGGAAGCGAAGCAAGTGTTGATGGAAAAATTAGTCGGATAGAAATGCGGTCGAGTAGTCACGTGTCCGCAAAGGGGGAATGATGGCAAGTAATTTGGTCATTGACCGCTCTGCACTTCCACTGCGAGTTCTGGAATGGCTAGAGTCGGATGCGAAGAAATCGGGGATTCTACTTTACCGCGAAGAAAACGATCAAGTCGTACTTGAGCGGTTGGAAAACATAGACCCGGCGATGCTAACGCGTGTTCGCGCCAATATCCAACGCTACCATTCTGCGCTTCAACGATTAGCGGAAGCATGAAATGCAGTATCTCACTGCCGAGGAATTGCTAGCGATTCATTTGGAAGCCATTCATGAATTCGGTGGTACACCAGAGGTTCTGGACTTTGAAAAGCTAAAGTCGTGTCTAGAAACGCCGCAACAAACGATGTTCGGCGAAGATCTGTACCCAGATTTGCCATCCAAAGCGGGTGTCTTATTTTTGCTGTTGATCCAAAATCATCCCTTTATGGATGGCAACAAACGAACAGCGACCTTAGCGTTACTCGAATTTTTGGAGCGCAACGGACATAAGCTGGATACGACGAATGACGATCTTTATCAATTCGCGATGGATGTCGCTACGTCAGTTCTGGACAAGGAGCAAGTCACCGAGTGGATTCGCGCGCATTTGCGGAATGTATCGTGATTCAAAATCCTGAGATCGCCGCGCGCATCATCGCGCTCGAACGCGCGGCGTTAGATCGCTGGGGCAAGGGCGATCCGTCCGGCTTTCTCGAAATCTCTGCGTCAGATGTCGTGTACTTTGATCCGTACCTCGAACGACGGATAGATGGGCTGGACGCGCTGACGC
The DNA here is from genome assembly GCA_016219275.1 of Chloroflexota bacterium. Lineage (NCBI taxonomy): Bacteria > Bacillati > Chloroflexota > Chloroflexota bacterium. Next base: position 190,483 of record JACRBM010000040.1, on the reverse strand, counting down.
GATATTACGAAGCGATTCGCGGTCAAGTTCACATTGATCGCTACGAACTCATCAATCCGCACGTTCAGGTTTGCGACGACGCGGCGGTACTGACGTTCAACTATGTGTCGTACACCGGCGAGTCCCAGAGTCGTTGGAATTGTACCGAAGTGTATCGGCGCGCGAATGACGCGGACTTGTGGCGCATCATTCAAACGCACTGGTCGTATACGCAAGCCGGTAAATAACTCTGAATCCCAAATCCTAAATCAAAAATCAAAAATCGAAAATTCCCAAGACAACTGCTCCCGATTGGCTGGACTTACAACGGCGTGCGTTCGTTCCAATCCGAGGCATAGTTAATTTCATCAGGAGGAATGTTGCGATGGCAACAAAAACTGTCAGGCAAGCAACGAAAGCGATTGCGAAAAAACCAGCCATGAAGGCGAAAGCATCAACCGCGAAAAAGTGGGTGTACCTGTTCGCCGAAGGGAACAAGGACATGCGCGATCTGCTCGGCGGCAAGGGCGCGGGTCTCGCCGAGATGACGAACGCGAAATTGCCCGTCCCGCCCGGCTTTACGATCACGACCGACGCGTGCAACACGTACACCGCGCTCGGCAAACAATTTCCCAAGGGCATGTGGCAGCAGGCGCTCGCCGCGATGAAACAGGTCGAGAAACTGACCGGCAAAAAATTCGGCGATCCCAGCAATCCGCTCCTCGTCTCCGTCCGTTCGGGCGCGAAATTCTCGATGCCTGGGATGATGGACACGGTGCTCAACCTGGGTCTCAATTCCGAGACGATGGTTGGTATCGAAAAATTGACCGGCAATCCGCGTTTCGCGCAAGATGCGTACCGCCGTTTCATCCAAATGTTCGGGCGCATCGTGATGGGCATCGAAGCGAAAAAGTGGGACGCGATCTTTGACGGCGCAAAAGAAAAATATCACGCCAAGCAAGACACTGACCTCGATACGAACGGATTGAAAGAGGTTGTGGCGCAGTACAAGGAATTGTACAAGAAAGAAATCGGCGACGAATTTCCCGAAGACCCGTACAAGCAACTCGAACTCGCGATTCAAGCCGTGTTCGGTTCGTGGATGGGCAAGCGCGCGGTGGACTATCGCCGCATCAACAAGATTCCCGATAACCTGGGCACCGCGGTCAACGTCTGCACGATGGTGTTCGGCAATCAAGGCGACGACTCGGGCACCGGCGTTGCGTTCACGCGCGATCCGGGGACGGGCGAGAATGAACTGTTCGGCGAGTACCTCGTCAACGCGCAAGGCGAAGACGTGGTCGCCGGCATTCGCACGCCGATGAAGATCGCGGAACTCAAAGACAAGAATGTCCAGGTCTATAACGAATTCCGCAAGCTCGCGCGCCAGATGGAAAAGCATTACCGCGAAATGCAAGACCTGGAATTCACGGTCGAGCGCGGCACGCTCTACATGCTCCAGACGCGCACCGGCAAACGCACTGCGCGCGCAGCCGTCAACATCGCGGTGCAGATGGTCAACGAAAAATTGATCACGAAAGAAGAAGCCGTGCAACGCGTGGACCCGCAACAGGTTGTCCAACTGTTGATGCCGCAATTCGATATGAAGGCGAAAGACGACGCGAAGAAAATCGGCAACTTGCTCGCGACCGGTTTGAATGCCTCGCCCGGCGCGGCGGCAGGTCTCGCAATCTTCGACCCAGACACCGCGGAAAAACTCGGCAAGGAAGGCAAGAGCATTATCCTGGTTCGCTACGAAACGTCGCCGGAAGATGTGCACGGCATGTACGCCTCGAAAGGCATCTTGACCCAGCACGGCGGCGCGACATCACACGCAGCCGTCGTCGCGCGCGGCGCGGGCTTGCCCTGCGTGGCGGGTTGCGAAGGCATCCGCGTGGATGAAGAAAAGAAATTGTTTACCGCCGGAAATAAAATCGTCAAGGAAGGCGATTTCATTTCGATTGACGGCGGCGCGGGCGAAGTGTACGCCGGCGAAATCAAAACCGTCTTGCCCGATTTCGACAAGGACGAGAATTTGAAATTGCTCTTGTCGTGGGCGGATGAAATTCGTTTGAAGAAATCGCGCAAGGGCATGAAGAACGCGCCCGAACTGGGTCTGCAAGTGTGGGCGAACGCGGATTATCCGCGCGACGCACGCATGGCGCGTCGTTTCGGCGCGCAGGGTATCGGCTTGTGTCGCACCGAGCACATGTTCTTTGAAACCGAGCGCCTGCCCATCGTGCAGAAAATGATTCTCGCGCACAGCGACGAAGAACGCCAAAAATATCTCGATCAATTGTTGCCGATTCAGCGCAGCGACTTTGTCGGGATCTTTGAAGCGATGGAAGATTTGCCGACGGTCATTCGTTTGATTGATCCGCCGCTGCATGAATTCTTGCCGTCGTACGAAGAACTGCTAGTCAAGCAAACCGAACTGCGCGTGCGCATCGAATACATGAAGAAAGACAACGTCAATACGCAATCGCAAGAAGCCGACCTGCACGCGACCGAGCAAATGCTCAAAGCGGTCGCGGGGATGAAAGAAGCGAACCCGATGCTTGGCTTGCGCGGTTGCCGCCTCGGCATCACGATGCCGCAGATCACCATCATGCAGACGCGTGCGATCATCGAAGCGGCGTGCATCCTCAAGAAACGCGGCGTCAACGTGCATCCCGAAATCATGATCCCGCTCGTCGGTCATGTGAACGAGTTGAAGAATCAGCGCGATTTGCTGGAAGCGGAAGCGAAGAAGGTTATCGCCGAGCAAGCCGTCGAACTCGAATACAAGTTCGGCACGATGATCGAGATTCCGCGCGGCGCGTTGACCGCGGCGCAAATCGCCGAGTACGCGCAATTCTTCTCGTTCGGCACGAACGACTTGACGCAAACAACTTTTGGTTATTCACGTGACGATGCCGAAGGAAAGTTTTTGCTCAAGTACGTCGAAGACAAGATTCTGCCGGAGAATCCATTCCAGGCGCTCGATCAAATCGGCGTCGGTCGCTTGATGGAAATCGCGGTTGCCGAAGGGCGCGGCGTTAAGCCGAACCTCAAGGTCGGCATCTGCGGCGAGCACGGCGGCGATCCGTCCTCGATTGATTTCTGCCATCGCACCGGGCTGAACTATGTGAGTTGCTCACCGTTCCGCGTGCCAGTCGCGCGATTGGCGGCGGCGCAAGCGGCGCTCGCGAAGGTTGTGAAGGACAAGTAAATCTGTGGTAAAATGTTGGCGCAGGGGATGACTCCTGCGCCAACTGATTTGTGAAGTGAGCAATGACTCGTTCGACGCGAACGATGGTGACGATTGATCTTCAAGACCTTGAAAAAATGATTCGGAAAATTGTACGACACGATGTGCGACAAATTGTGCGCGAAGAATTGGCGCGCACGGGCGCCGAAGTGGTTGAACCGTGGATGTCTGATCCAGAATCGCCGTTGTATCAAGACATGCAAGAATTAGCGAAAGAGATGCGGAGTAGTCATCATCCCAAACTGTTGACCTATGACGAGGTGTTTGGAAAATGAGTTACGCTGTTCGCCTCACGCCGCGTTTTAAGAAAAGATTGGTACTTTATGCCGGTCTTGCCAAACGAATTCAAAAAGAGGTAAACAGAATTATCGAGTCACCGTATCAAGATACAAAATTTCCGGATTATTTTTGTGATCTGCGAAGAATGCCGGAAAGAACCAGAGTGTGTCTATTGCGAATGTGAAGGATTAGAAGACCAAAAGACTTTGTCGGAAACAACTTTTACCTCTCGCCAAGACGCAAAGCACGCAAAGAATCATCTTGAAAAAACTTGGCGTTCTTGGCGGCTTGGCGAGAGAGGTCTTATTCCCGATAATGTCTAAAGTATTGTCTTTCTCAATTTGAGTCCGCACGACAAGGCGTAGGGAATGCGATAATTGTCGGTCTGAAATGGTTAGAACACGATCCCAGATTAAAACTATCGTAAATCAATACGTGGACAATTTACACGCGCGGGGAATCCAGGTCGAACAAATCGTCCTGTTCGGGTTCTATGCGCGTCAGCGCGCACGCGAAGGAAGCGATATTGACTTGGCAGTGATTGCGCCGCAATTCGCGCGGTTGAACTTGCGCGAGCGATACGAGACCTTGGGGTTGGCGAATATGACGTTGCGCGAACCGATTCAGGCAATCGGTTTTTCGCCGCGTCAATGGCGCGACGCGGAACGCGGCAGTTTTGCGGAGGAGATTCGCCGGACGGGACGAGTTATCTATCGACGGGCAAAACGAAACAGCATTGTACGGCGTAAAATCAGAACAGTACAAGCGTCGGGGCGAGTCACATAACTCGCCCCGACTGTTTTATCTGCCTTCCACGATTTTGATTTCCTCGTCCGTCAGTCCGTACAGTTCGTACACGAGCGTGTCAATCTGCTTGTCGGTCGCGTCAATTTGACGCTGATACAATTCGCGATCCGTTTCGGTTTGCGCGGCGGCAAGCGATTTGTGGAGCGCGAGCATGTTTTGTATAGCGGCAACAAGCTTTTGTATTTGTATTTGAGTTGCGCGTGGCACAAGGAGCTTGGACTGTGATCCAGGTGTGGCATGTACGAGCCCACCACCGAGAGAATAGTCAATTATCTGTGTGGAGAAGTAGAAACTCTCAAGGTTTGAATTGATGACGCCTAGAATGAATTCGAGAGGTACGGTTACAGGTGGAGTGATGTCGGTCAGAATACCGTGTGGAATGATACAAACCAAACTTTGTTCCACATAGTAAATCGAATCATCTAAAGTGGCTATTAACCGCATCTTGGAAAGCATAGACTGGGAGACAATTTTCTTTGTCTCGAACAGTGCTGGGGTACGCGGGCTGTACATTTCTTCAGGAATATAGCGAATAAAACGCCCAGTTGGGTATGTTGCGTATCGTTTGATGTTTCTTCCTTCAAGGTAGGGTTTGGCGTTTCGTGCGTTGCTGTTGGTCGTTATTAAACGCTCTTTGCCGCCCTGTCCTACTCCTTTGGCAGATGAACGCAAACCGAATGTCACATAGCATAGCTCATCAAGTCTCCAACTTCGCGATTCCAATTTCTCGCAGAGTTTTCGCTTGGGTGACATCAAATCTAGCTTTAGACTGTGCCCGTCATTTTCCATGGCTTTCTGCTGTGGCCAGATGTTGACGGGTTTTTCAAAGAGTTCTGCTGGAGAGTTAGGGGAGAAAAGATCGATTGTATGATCTTTTGTAGTTGTGCGTTCACATACCAGGATGCAATTCTTGATAATTGCTCCTTCAAAGATTTTGAGCTTGGATAGGTCGGCAATGCTCTCTATTGAGGTTTCTGACAACAGTAATTTCCTCAGACTTTCGCAATTTGGTTGATGTAGAGTTTGAATAGGAACGATAAAACCAACTCTACCTCCAGAGCGCGCTATTTGTAAAGCCCTTTCGTAGAATAACAGATAGATATCCCAGACGTGGGTGGCGCAGACATAGTGCGACTCTAGGTGTTTTATCTGCTCTGGATAAAATTCTTTGAATATGCGTACCCGAATGTACGGCGGATTCCCAATCACCGCGTCAAAGCCGCGCGCGTCCGAGACCTGGAAGGTCTCCAAAGACCTTCCAGGTCTATCGCTGCCAAACACTTGCGAAAACCCGCTCGCCCAATCGAACGGTTTGACGCGCCGCAATTCTTCGTCGCTCGTCACCAAATAATCTGTGCCGATCAAACTGTTTCCGCATTTGATATTCGCGGACAAATCCGGCAACAGCGTTTGATTGAACAACGTCCGCTCATAATGCGCCTCGTCGCTCCGTGTGTCCTCCAACGCCTTGAGCGACAACGACAGCCGCGTCACCTCGACCGCTTGCGGGTCAATGTCCACGCCGAACAGATTGTTCAGCAAAATCTGCCGCTTGAGTTTCGCGGTCAAGCGCACGCGCCCGTCCTCGTCGCGATAGAATGCGTCGCGCGTGGTAGGGGCGTTCAATTGAACGCCCCTACGGGCGTAATAATTTCGATGCCACTCGATCAACGCGTTGTACGCGCCGAGCAGAAACGAACCCGAACCGCACGCGGGGTCGAGAATTTTCAAGCGCGCGACATCGGCGGGCGTTTTGCAATCGGACAGCAATTTGCCGACGGTATTGGCGACGATGTAATTGACGATGTACTGGGGCGTGTAGTAAACGCCCCCGGCTTTGCGGACTTCGGGTTTGTCTTCGATCTTGACGCGCGCGTCGGTCGCGTGCACCACGCGACCCAGGAAGCGTTCGTAGATCGTGCCGAGGATTTCGACCGGCAACATAGCGAAATTGTACGGCGAGTTTTCCGGCAACAAGTCCTCGATGATCGCGCGCACGACCTGGTTGCTCACCGTCACCGCTTCGAGTTCGGGGCGCGGCGCAAAGATGCTGCCGTTGTACATCGTGTTCAATTCGGCGAACAGATTTTGGCACGCGACGAACCAGCCGCAATCCGCTTCCGTCAGTCCATCGCGCTCGACCAGCTCTGCTAGCTTCGCCAAGTAATCGTCCTCGATCTCGCGGTCGGACAAGACCTTGACGAAGATGAGGCGATCAATCAGCAATTGCACCGCGGCGGTCAGCACGTTGCCATCGAGCGCGGGATTGCGTTTCTTCATCTCCTTGGCGAGACGCACGCGCCAACCGGTTTTCTCGTCGTCGAGCGCGGCAAGGAACGCCTTGTCCGGCGGCACGCGATTCGCTTTGACTTTTTTCGGCGAGAGATAGCGCGACCAAATGCCGGTGGGAGCGTTTAATAAAACGCCCCTACGTGCGGCAAGCACATTGTTCCGCTCGAACAAATCCCACAGTTCGTCGAACCGCGCGATGTAATCGGTGTAACGCCAATCTATCACGCGAAACGCGTGGATCGCTTCCGGCTTGGCGGCGAAGAGTGTGCAGTCGAGGACGATGAACTCTTGAAAGTCGGTGAGGATCGCAAAATCCATTTTCTTCGCGGGCGCATTGTTCTGCGTCGAGTACGCGTACGCGTAGACTTGATTGAGCCAGCGCGGATCGTGCATTGCGTACTTGGCTTTTTTCGCGTCCATCACAAAGAGTTGTTGCCCGTCGAGTTGCAGGATGTAATCGGGGCGATTGCCCTGGCGCATCGTGCGTTGCAAAACAAATTCCCATTGCGGCTCGGCGAGACCGGTATTGTCCACGTTCCAATTCAAATATCGAAAGAGCGGACGCACGAAATTGTTTTCGATGTTCGCTTCTTCGGTGTTGAGGAGCGCGGCTTCGTTCTGTTGAAATTGGGTGACGAGTTGCGCGATGTGTGCGCGGGCTTGGTCTTTGGAATAGGTGGTCATGCTCTCAGTATAACGTGAAAGCCGGTCTGGGTCAAAAATAAGAATCCAGGTTTCTTCGAGAAACCTGGATTCTAGAATTGCCAAAATTCTGCACTCGCATTATTATCGTTCCAGCGAAAGGAGATTCACCATGCAAGTACCCTACCCCTACCAATGGCTCTCAGCCACAAATCAAAACCGCGCGTTCATCGTCATGCTTCCGCTCACGATCCTCGCGATGTTCATCGAGCAAGTGACCGGCGCGCCGTTGAAGACGGACGTTGCGCCGTCAGGCATCGTGTCGTTCGAGTTCGCGGGAAAATTATCACTCGCGCAAGCGATGGTGAAATCGTGGGGGCAAGTGGGGCAGGTCTACGCGGGGCTGAACCTGGGATTCGATTTCGTCTTTATCATCACGTACGTCATTTGCATCGGCTTGGGTTGCGTCATCGTCGCGCGCGGCGGATTCCTTTCATCGGCTGGCATCATCCTGGCATGGGCAATGTTCGCCGCCGGGCTGTTCGATTGCATCGAGAACTATAACCTGATTCAAATCCTGCTTGGCTTGGGGCAAGAATCATCCGCCACAATCGCGGAATGGTGTGCAATAATCAAGTTCACGATTGTTGGGCTTGGGTTAGCATATTTTTTCATCGGCGGGGTACTGCTGCTGCTGAGGAAAATGCGCGCAACGTCAGCCGATAAAATCGCAGGCGCATAGAGCAAATTCCATTTTGATTTTCGGCGCGCGCTGCGCACAAGACCTGTCAGGTTTCTAAAAACCTGACAGGTCTGCCGTAAACGCGTAAAGAATCTGGTCTAAAGGGACGAGTCAACCAGCCCCGCCCTGTTTTTATGTTTCCATTCCAATTCTTTTCAACGCGCGCTGCGCGACGAGCGTTACCCAGCGCGATGGTTCTTTCTTCTGCCCGAATTCCCAGCCCTCCCATGCCTTCCAAACTGAACTGGGAACAAACCGTCCGTGTTCGTCCGCTTGGGCGCGCACGACCTCTGCCATCGCGCGCAAACGCGCGTCCTGGCGTAGCCACGGGAATTGCGTCAACACATCGAGCACGTGCAAAATGTCGTACCACACGAGCGGCGCTTTCAACTTGCGAAAATCCGTGCCCATGTAAAACACGTACGGATGTTGCCTTTTGCTCTCTGCCCACAATGCCAGCAATGTTTCCGCACCGATATGGCTCGCGCGGCTGTTGCGCGTGCGCGGATTCAGCGCGAGTGTTTTCAGCATCACGAGATTGGCGTACGGGCATGGATCGTCTTTGCGACCAGGTCCGCGAAACTTGCCTAGCTCTTGCGACACCGCGCACGGAAAACCATTGTCGCGCACCAGCCCGGTCAAGTGCTCGATTGCGCGTTGAGTGCGCGCGTCGTCGCCCAGCCCGAGTTTGACGAGCGCGTAGACGACGGTCGGCGCGTCGCATAATGCCCACGCCCATTCATCTTTGCCGGTGCCGCCAAAGTGCTTGGGAATATTCATCAACACTTGGAATGGTCCCTCGGCGGATTGGTGCTTCAAGATGCGCGCGATGATCTTGTCCATTCCTGGATCGTCCGCGCGCAGACCCAGGTCAGCGAGAAAGGCGAGTTGGTGGAGCGGATGCCCCGCGCTCTTGTGGCTGTTGATGATCGTGCTCGACAACGCGGCGGCTTGGGTGACGAGACCCCGAACCTGGAGATCGGCGAGCATTGCCTGGCGCGCGGCAATCACTGCCGCGTGATCTTCTTTTTGTTTGAGCAAATCGCGCCGCGTGCGATACTGCACCCACGCGGAACCTTCCAGCAACCAATCAGTCAACGCGTTCATCGTGTTTCCTCCTCGTGTAATCGTGCCAAAATTATAACGTGACTGGGAGATCGGGTCAATTGTAATCTTGACATTTCGCTTTACTCGCGTACCATTCAGCCGCGTATTCACAACCCATTTGTTTCGCGGCGGTTGGCGGTCTGTCGTCGCCGGTCGCGATTCAGAAGGAATGCCTATGCAATCCCCTCGCACATTCCGAACCATTGTTTTTAGCGACCTCGGCATTCTGATTCTCCTCGCGCTGGGGTGCGTTATCTTCCACACGCTCACGAATGGGCAGTACGGTTTTCATCGCGATGAACTCGCGCTCATCGAGGACGCGCGCTACCTGGACTGGGGCTATGTCGCGTATCCGCCGGTGACGCCGTTCATCACGCGCGTCGGACTCGAATTGTTTGGCGCGTCGCTTGTCGGACTGCGCTTGATTGTCGCGCTCGGGCAGGGCGTTGTGATGGTGCTCGTCGGCTTGATGGCGCGCGACCTGGGTGGCAAGCGTTTGGCGCAAGTGCTCGCCGCGCTCGCCATTGCGATTTCGCCGGTCGCGCTGTTCGGCGGCGTGATGCTCAGTTATTTCGCGCTCGATTACGTGTGGTGGATCGTCGTCGCGTTCTGCGTACTGCGTCTGCTCAAGACGGATGACGCGCGGTGGTGGCTCGCGATTGGCGCGTTCATCGGTATCGGGATGATGACCAAGTACACGATGGCGGTTTTCGTGATTGGACTTGTCGTCGGCGTTTTGCTTTCGCCCGCGCGCAACTATTTACGCACGCGCTGGTTGTGGCTCGGCGCGGCAATCGCGTTGGTCATTTTTCTGCCGAATCTGATTTGGCAAATCCAACACAATTTCATCTCGATTGAATTTCTCGGCAGCATTCACGAACGCGATATTGCCTGGGGACGCACCGATGGATACTTGGTCGAGCAACTTTACCAAAGCGCCAACCCGTTCACGCTTCCGCTTTGGATTGCCGGGTTGTATTTTTATTTTTTCGCGCGCGAGGGCAAACGCTTTCGTCCGCTCGGCTGGATGTACGTCGTCCCATTCGTGTTGTTGCTCGTCACGCGCGGACGTGGCTACTATGTTGCGCCGGCGTATGCGATGCTGATCGCGGCGGGTGCGCTGCTCGCGGAACGCTGGCTCGACGCGATGCGACCGATGCGCGCGCGCGTGGTGCGCGCGGTTGGCGGCGTGGCGCTCGCGCTCGGCGCGGCGATCGGAATCGTACTCATGGTGCCGGTTGCGCCGATCAATTCGCCCGTGTGGCAACTCGCGGACGATGTCTCCGGACTATATCGCGAGATGGTTGGCTGGGAAGACCTGGTCGAAATCGTCGCCGGGATTTACAACAACCTGCCGGCGAACGAACGCGCGCGCGCCGGCATTCATGCCGGCAACTATGGCGAGGTGGGTTCGATCAATCTGTACGGCGCGCGCTACGGGTTACCTAAGGCAATTTCGAACGGCAATTCATCGTGGTTGCGCGGCTATGGCAATCCGCCGCCGGAAACCGTCGTCGTCGTCGGCGCGCGCCGCGAAGACGCGTTGCGTTTTTTCGTCGCGTGTGAGGAGGCGGGACGCATCACGAATCGCTACAACGTCCGCAACGAAGAGACGACGTACGCACCGGTGATTCTCATTTGTCGCGGCGTGCAGATGTCCTGGGACGAAATGTGGAAGCGCGTGCGGGTGTTTCAGTAGGGGCGAAGCATTTGCCACAACTTGATTCTTGAACGAGCCGGTTTCCATTTGAGAAAAGATTTGCACAGGCGCAAACTTTATGCAAATGCTTCGCCCCTACCGGATATTTCCCGTTTGTCTATTTTGTTGCCAAGCATGGTCAAGTCGTGTAGAATGTTGCGCGCAGTAGGGACGTTCAATTGAACGTCCCTACATAACGAACCATCAATTCAAAATGAAAATGCTCCAAACATGCCATATCGCATTTTGATGATCGCGCCCACGTCGTTCTTTCTTGACTATGGTTGCCACGTTCGCATCCTCGAAGAAGCGCGCATTCTGCAAACGATGGGACACCGCGTCAAGATCGTGACCTATCCGCTTGGTCGCAATCTGCCCGACCTCGACATCGAACGCGCGCTGCGAATTCCATTTCGCTCGCGCCACGAAACCGGTCCTTCGCGTTCGAAATTGATTATTGATTTTCTCCTCGCGTTCAAATCGTTGACCGCCGCGCGCCGATTCAAACCACACGTCATTCACGCCCATCTGCACGAAGGCGCGTTGATCGGCGGTGTGTTGAGTCGTCTGTTGCGCGTGCCGCTCGTGTTCGATTTCCAGGGCAGTCTCACGAGTGAGATGGTGGATCACCGATTCATTGCGCCGCGCGGTGCGCTGTTCTCGCACGCGCGCGCGGTCGAGTGGTGGATTGATCGCCTGCCGCACCACATCCTCACCAGTTCCACGAACGCGGCGAACGTGTTGACGAACGATTTTACCGTGTTGCCCGACAAGGTCACGGTGTTGTCCGATTGTGTGAACGCGGAGACATTTTTGCCGGTGAACAATGCGACGAGCGCGCTCGCGGTGGATGAACTGCGGGCGCGGTTGAACATCCCGCGCGAACGCAAGACGATTGTTTACATCGGCTTGCTCGCCCCCTATCGCGGCACGGACGTGTTGCTCGAATCGGCGCGGCAATTGCTTGAACGCGGCGTGAACGCGCATTTTGTCATTGCCGGATTCCCGAACGTCGAGTACTATCAAGCGCGTGCGCGCGAACTAGAGATCGCGGAACGCGTGTCGTTCGTCGGGCGCGTGCCGTACGAGGACGTGCCGCTGTGGTTGTCGCTCGGTGATGTCGTCGTCGAGCCGAAGATGAGCGCGACCGAAGCGGCGGGCAAGGTATTGAACTATATGGCGATGGGTTTGCCGGTCGTCGCGTTCGACATCCCGGTGATGCGCGAATACCTGGGCGACCTGGGTGTGTACGCGCCGCTCGGCGACGCGACCGCGTTCGCGAATCAGATTCAAGCGTTGCTCGACGATCCCCCGCGCGCGCGCGACCTGGGTTGCGCGTTGCGCGCGCGCGTGATCGAAAAATTTTCGTGGGAACGCGCGGGGAAAGAAATCGAAAAGGTGTACGATGCGTTGACCGCGTCAGCGCGCGGTGGTAAAATGGAGTCGAGGTGAGGTGGAACGATGGAAACGATAGAACTGAGACCGGACTTGCAACAGACGATTGAACAGTTTGCCCGGCAAACTTCGGGCAGTGTTAATGCGATTGTAAATCAAGCCGTCGAAAACTTTGCGCGAGAACAACAGCGCGAGAAACTCAATCGCGAAATCGCCGCGTTCGAATCCATGCATGCCGAACTCAAGCGTCAGTATTTGGGGAAATGGGTTGCGATTCACAAAGGCAACTTGGTTGACACCGACGAAGATGTCACGCAACTATATCGTCGTGTGCGCACCCAATTCGGTCGCACGTCGGTGCTCATTCGCCAAGTCACGGCTAGTCCCAAAGAAGAAACTTTCGTTCGTACTCCCAGCACCGGAAAAGCGCGCGAATGAAATACGCATACGATTCAACCTACTCTCAGCCTGTACTAACGTAAATCGAGCAGCGAGTTCCAACCACATCAGAATATCCTGCAAAAGTCGTTGACTGGATAGAGATAGCGAAGAACTTTGCGCCTGTGTCAGAAGCTGAAGAAGGTGAAGAAGGTGAGAACCCAGGGCAAGCACAATGATGTATGAAATCGAGTTCACATTTGAGGCGAATGAGGATCTGATACTGTTCAGGAAATTCGAGCAAAAGCAAATCCTCGATGAAACCGAACATCAACTCATGTACGAACCGAACGTTGCCACCCGCAACCGCAAGGAAATGGACCCCAATGATGTCGCCGGGTGGGAATTGCGGATTGGAAAGTTTCGAGTATTCTACAATGTGGATGAATCAACGCGTACGGTCAGCATAGAAGCAGTCGGTTTCAAAGTTGGCAATCTACTGTTCATCCGAGGCGAAAGGAGGAAACTATGAGCGCGATCATAACAGTCCCGACACGCGCCAAAACACTCAACGATCTTTTGCGAAAGGCGCGTCGCAAGGAAATTGTCTTGGAGTCTGCAGACGGAGAACGCTTTGTGCTGGCTTCCCTCCAAGGTTGGGAAGGATTCGAAGTGGACGAGAATGACGACATCACCAAAAACAGGAAATTGATGAGCCACCTTGCAAAACGACGCAAAGGCGGCAAAAGAATTCCGCTTGCCGATGTCAGAGCAAAACTGGGATTACGGTAGAGGTTTGGAGTTATCCGCGTGAACAATCTTGCCGCACTCCGTTCCTCCGCGCTCGCCATTTTCCACGCCGCGCTCGCCACCGCCGACGCGCGCGCGGCAGTCCATCGCGCGATGCAGCGCGACGGCAATCGCTTGATCGTGGATGGACGCGCGTATGATCTTGCGCGCATGCGCCGTGTCTTTGTTATCGGTTTTGGCAAGGCGAGCGCGGCGATGGCGCAAGCCGCCGAAGCGATCCTGGGTGACAAACTTGTGGACGGCGCGGTTAGCGTCAAGTACGAACACACCGCGCCACTGAAAAAAATCGAATTGACTGAAGCCGGGCACCCACTACCGGACGCGAATTCCCTACTCGGCGCGGAAAAAATTCTCGCTCTATTGCGCACCACGACGCCGGACGATTTGGTGATCTGCGTGATTTCCGGCGGCGGCTCGGCTCTGCTCGAATCGCTCGTCGCCGGGGTGACGCTCGACGATTTGCGCGCGACGACGGACGCGCTCTTGCGCGCCGGCGCGACGATCAACGAACTGAACACGTTGCGTAAACATATTTCGCAAGTCAAGGGCGGACAACTCGCGCGCCATTCGAATGCGCCAATCATCGCGTTGATTCTCTCGGACGTGCTCGGCTCGCCGCTCGATACGATTGCGTCCGGACCGACCGCGCCGGATACGACGACATTCGCGGACGCGCGCGCGGTCATCGAGCAACGCGGCGTGCGCGATCAACTGCCCGCGTGCGTCGTCGCACACATCGAGCGGGGCGCGCGCGGCGAGATTGCAGACACGCCGAAAGCCGGCGACGCGGTTTTCGCGCGTGCGCAAAACGTCATCATCGCGGACAATGCAATTGCGTGTGATGCCGCGATCCAAGCCGCGCGCGAACGCGGGTTCAACGCGTTATTGCTCTCGACGTTTATGCAAGGCGAAGCGCGCGAGGTTGCCAAGGTGCTCGCCGCAATCGCGAAAGAGATCGCGCAGTCGTCGCGCCCGCTCGCGCGACCGGCGTGCCTCATCGCCGGCGGCGAGACGACCGTGACGGTGCGCGGCAATGGCAAGGGCGGACGCAACCAAGAACTCGTGCTCGCGGCGGCGATAGACATCGCGGGAATGCCGGACGTGTGCGTGCTCTGCGGCGGCACCGATGGCACGGATGGTCCAACGGACGCGGCAGGCGCGCTGGCGGACGGCGAAACGATCGCGCGCGCGCAGGCACACGGACTCGACGCGCGCGATTTTCTCGCGCGCAATGATGCGTACCATTTTTTCAAGCCGCTCGACGATCTGCTCATCACGGGTCCCACAAATACGAATCTCAACGACGTGATCATCGTGTTGATGCGATAAATCAAAACCCCGCTCTCGATGCGCTTCCTTCACCAAAAACCAGGTTTCTCCGAGAAACCTGGTTTTTTTCTCTCTTGCCGATAGGAGTTGGCAAAGGTATTGTCGCCGAGAACGGGGTTTGCATTCAGGGACGTGTCTTGAGATGCTGGCGGACTTGTTCGAGCAATGTTTCCGGACCAGCCGTTTTGGCGATGGACGGCACATCCGGTAAGTAATCATCTGCCGGATTTGTCCGCAACGCGGTGCCGGAATGAATCGCGCTGAGCATGATGATCGGCGTGTTGCGATACGCCATGTACTCGGAACCTGGGGTCGGATTGCGCAACGTGAGACTCACGCGATTTCCTCCTGCCGTTACATCGGTCAGCGCGTCGAGGATGATGAGGTCGGGTTTGACCTGTTGGATCATTTGCAATCCCGTATCGCCGTTCGCCGCGCGAAACACGCGATACCCTTCGGCATCGAGCGGCAATTGCATCGCGTTCGCGGTCTCGTCATCGCGGTCAATGATCAAGATTTTCTCGTTTGCCATCGTGCCTCCTTTCATCCGCAGACAAGTCGGTGATCAACCTTCGCAAGGTTGAATGAATTTACGGCGGCGCAGTCACGGTGATCGTAAAATAGATTTTGAAGAACGCGTTCTCCAACGTGCGCGTCCCATGCCCGAAATTGATCGAAGGTGTACCGCTGAAACTCGTTTTCACGACACCCAGGTCTAACGGTGTGTCGCCTACATCCTCACCGTGAACCGAAATGTCGAGCGGCGCTTCGCGGATATTCGCGGCGTTCGCCATCACGCTGAAATCGGCGCGGCTACCCGGACGAATTTTTTCGTTACCGGTTGGCGAGGGCCATGACTTGGTTTGATCCTCGACTGTGAATGTGAGTCGCACCGGCACGGAATTGAGGAGATTGTGACCTGGCACGTCTTTGATATCCACGCGCGTGAATTCGATTTTGATTTGACACGGCGCGGTCGTGTCCGCACCCGCGCTCGCGCTCTTGGGCGATTCGCGCGAACCGTTCACCGCGCTGACGCGAATGTCGGTGTGCAGCGCGCCGCAGTCCAAGCCGGTGATCGTCGTCGAGACTGCGCCTGTGCCGGGATGCGCGGCGACCGTTCGTTTTAAGGTTGCGCCAAAGTAGATTTTGAACCCAGTTTCTTCCGGCGCAGTCGTGTTGTCGGTCCAGTTGATCGTGATCGTTTGCCCGGTGTGGCTCGGCGCGACGACGTTCGTCGGCGTGCAAGGATCGGTCGTGATGACGATGATGTTACTCGCCGCCGATTCCAATGCGCCGCGCGTCGCTTTGAGATAAAGGTTGTACGCTTTATTGCACGTCAAGTTGGCGAGCGAAAAAGTGGTGTTGCCGGTCGCGGGGTGCGCCTCGCGTTGTGCGAGCACGATATCGCCGCCGGTGTTGGTCTGATAAATCTTGAACCCTTCCTCATTGTTCGCGTTATCATTCCACGCGAGATCGGCATTCGTTTGTCCAACGGTCGTCGCGTTCAAGCCGGTCGGCGGGGCGGGGGGCGCCGGCGTCGGCGTGCGCGAGGGTGTCATCGTCGCGGTGGGTGTGATCGTTGGCGAAACGGACGGCAGGGTTGCCGACGGAGTCACGCTAATTGGCGGCGCGGTCGGCGTAGCGGTCATCGTCGGCAGAGCAGTCGGCGTGGGCGAACGCGTGAGCGTCGGGATCAACGTGGGCGTCGCAGTGGGGCGCGTCGTCGAAGCTTGGACGATGACGTTGATCGAAGCGGGTTGACTGACTTGATTCGTATAACTCACCGCGCGCGCTTCGAGCGTATAGTTTCCAGGATTGCGCGGCGTCCAACGCAAGATCGCGGAGAAATTGCCGGTGACGATTGCCGGGTTGGATTCCGCCGCGACGAGCGAACCATTTGCCCACAACTCGATGCGCGCGACACCGGAGATGTCGGTCGCGGTCGCTTTGACGAGCACTTCGGTGTTCGCTTCGACAATTGTGTCGGGCGCCGGCGCGGCAATGATCACGAGCGGACGCGCATCGGGCGGCGCGCAACTGGACAAGACAAGAATAATTACGACTGCAATGGCGAGGACGCCAATCGTTCGCGTGACGAACATCGTGCCCTCCTTTCATGCAATTCGATTATAGACCGAAACGCAGAGCATTTCAAGGGGCGCAAAGCAAAACCCGTTTTCACACGATTGTGGAAAACGGGTTTTGTTTGCAAGTGCAAGCCCAAGATATTTTAGCGCAAGGTTGACGTGCCGGTCGGTGTGATAGGTACGGTCGCTGTCACTGTGCTAGTGGCGTTGTCGGTGAGCGTGACCGTGGCACTCAGTGTCGCGGTTGCCGTGATCGTCGCGGAAGACGGAGTTGCCGGTGTGCCCGTCGCGCCGGGTCGCCGCGTGAGCGTGGCGATGGGACTGGGTGTGAGAAATTCGTACGCCAACGGTTCCACTTGCTTGAGTTGCTTGCCGCCCGGCGTAAAGGTCGGTTGCGGCGCGTGGGAAACGGGGGTCACGGGTGGTACCGGAAACACCCAGGTTGCCAGCAGACTGAACACGATATAGTTTGCCAAAATCAAAACGACGATCACACTCCATCTTCGCCAAACCATGACTCTACCTCCGAGCGCATTATAGCATTGCGAACAGGAACACGCAAACCAAGTGACTGCTCAACCTTGCGAAGGTTTGAAGGCGCAATTCTTTGGAAATCGAATTTAATGTCGCCGTGCGATTCCTGGGAAACGTGATTGGAACCTTCGCAAGGATGGGCTGATAGTTTGCTCGATTTGAATCAACATGCTACAATGCCGCGCGGAGAGAAATGCCGATGCGTTTTGACATTTTCACACTGTTCCCGGAAATGTTCGCTGGGATTTTCGACGAAAGTATTTTGAAACGCGCACGCGAAGCGAACCTGCTTGAAATTGCGTTGCACGATGTTCGCGATCATGCGACCGGCAAACATCACGTCACCGACGATTATCCGTACGCGGGCGGCGGCGGGATGGTGATGAAGCCCGATCCGATTTTCGCGTCCGTCGAATCCGTCTTGGGCGACGCGCGTCCGCCGATTATTTTGTTGACACCCCAGGGACGCGTGTTCACTCAGCAGATCGCGTTCGAACTCGCGCAACAGCCGCGCGTCGCGTTGATCTGCGGACATTACGAAGGTGTGGACGAACGCGTGCGCGAGCATCTCGTCACCGACGAAATCTCAATTGGCGATTACGTGCTGACCGGCGGCGAAATCCCGGCAATGGTGATCGTGGATGCGGTCGCGCGCTTGATTCCCGGCGCGCTCGGCGATCCCGCCGCGCCGCTCAAAGATTCGCACGCGTCCGGCTTGCTCGAAGGACCGCACTATACGCGCCCCGCCGAGTTTCGCGGGTGGCGCGTGCCGGACGCGTTGCTCTCCGGCAACCACGCGCAGATAACGATCTGGCGTCGCCGCGAAGCGTTGCGCCGCACCTTTCAACGTCGTCCCGATTTGCTGCGCGGTGTAGAACTGTCCGAATCCGATCGCGCATTTTTGCGAGACCTGGGATGGAATGAGACGTGAGGCAAATTTCCAAATTGCCATTTGTAGCGCAAGTTTCCAACTTGCCCATTTCGCAAGTTGGAAACTTGCGCCACTAATTTTGAGGAGATGACATTGTGCAGTACGATTTTGATCGCGTGATTGATCGGCGTAACACGGATTCGAGCAAGTGGGGTTTTAACGCGAGCACGTTCGGCGATGCCGACTTGCTTTCGATGTGGGTCGCGGATATGGATTTCGAGTCGCCCGCGCCGGTGATCGAGGCGCTCCACCAACGCGCCGCGCACGGCATCTTTGGATACCCGACGCGTCCCGCTTCGTACTTTGAAGCGATCATCGGTTGGATGAGCAAGCGCCATCAGTGGGAGATCAAGCGCGAATGGATTACCTGTGTGCCCGGCGTCGTGCCCGCGCTCGTGCTCGCGCTGCGCGCGTTGACGCAACCGGGCGACAAGGTCATCGTGCAACAACCGGTCTATCACCCGTTCGCGCATATCGTGCACAACAACGGTAGACAACTCGTCGTCAATCACCTCAAGTTGGCGAACGGTCGTTACGAGATGGATCACGATGAACTCGAACGACTGATTGATGCGCGCACCAAAGCGTTGATCCTGTGTAGTCCGCACAACCCGGTCGGGCGTGTGTGGACGCGCGCGGAACTTGAACGTCTCGGCGAAATTTGTGTGCGCCGCAATGTCGTGATTCTTTCGGACGAAATTCATCACGACCTGGTTTTCAAAGCGTTCAAGCACATTCCGACCGCGTGCATCTCGGATGCCATCGCGCAGAACACGCTCACGTTCATCGCGCCGAGCAAAACGTTCAACATACCTGGGTTGGGCGCGGCGGCGGTGATTACATCGAACCCGCGCCTGCGCGCGCAGTACAACGTCGAGGTCGAAAACGCGGCGCTGTTAGTCGGTAACGTTTTCGGCAACATCGCGTTGGAAGCGGCGTATCGCTACGGCGCCGAGTGGCTCGATCAATTGCTCGATTACCTTCAAGGCAACTTTGATTTTCTGATCGCGTTTCTGCGCGAACGCATTCCGCAGATCAAGGTGATTTGTCCAGAAGGCACGTATCTCGCGTGGCTCGACTGTCGCGCATTAGGTTTGAGCGATGCAGGTCTGCGCGATCTGTTCCGCAAACGCGCGAAACTCTTGCTGAACGACGGCGCGATGTTCGGCGCAGGCGGCGAAGGTTTTTATCGCATGAATCTCGGTTGTCCGCGCGCGGTGCTCGCCGAAGCGCTCGATCGCCTCGCCCGCGCAATCGAGACGGCGTAGGGGTGAAGCATTTGCATGAGACGATCGGTTTGGGCATGAAAAAACCGTGCGAAGGTTGACCGGCAATCCTATTTGATTTGTCGTCAAAACCTTCGCAAGGTTGAGTGTTCCAAAATTTTGGCGCACACCGGTCCCCGTAAATAAATTTGCGTGATTCATTCATCCGTGCTATAATCGCCCCCGTTCTCTGGCAAGAGAAGCATTTTGCAATCATTGCTTTCAAGGAAGGTGTGAAATGGATGTCGTAACCGCAGTTGGTAAACATGAACCGAATCCGCATATTCCACAGCTCGCGCCGGGCGACCGCGTGCGTGTGCACACGCGCATCGTCGAAGGCGACCGTGAACGTATCCAGGTTTTTATTGGCACCGTGATGCGTCTCCGCAAGGGCAAGACTGTGAATGCGAGTTTTACCGTTCGGCGCATCGCCTCGCACGGCATCGGTGTGGAGCGAACGTTCCTCCTCGCCTCGCCGCGTGTGGAAAAAGTGGAATTGCAGGGACACACACACGTGCGCCGCGCGCAATTGTATTATCTGCGCGGGCGTCACGGTAAAGCCGCTCGGCTCCGCGAAAAGCGAACCGTCGAAGCGCCGAAAACGGCAGCCGCAGCACAACCAGCCGAAGCGTAATCAAGATACCGCAAAACTCACGAGCGTGGGGTTTGCGGTGTTTTGTTTTCCGGAGGTACGATGTCCGATTGGCTCACCCACCTGCGCGAGGATTTGATCGCGATCACGACGACCGCCGCGCGTGAACACTGGAGCGGACCGACGCACGACGCGCCACCGTACTTTAACTATCGGTTCGAACACGTGCGCCAGGTTGAACGCGATGCGCTCAGCTTGCTCGAAACAGTGGGCGGCGACGAAGAGGTGGTGCTCGCATCCGTGTGGTTGCACGATCGCTTCAAGCCCCAGTATGGCGGCGATCATCACGCATTGCGCGCCGCCGAGTGGGCGAGCGCGCATCTCGCGTCGTACAATTTTCCGGTAGACAAGATTGCGCGCGTGGAATTCGCGGTGGCGAATCATTCGAATCCGCCGCGCACGTTACCAGACAACGAGCACGACGCGCGCGTGTTGTGGGACGCGGACAAATTGTCCAAGATCGGTCCCTCGAATATGATCGCGTTTCTTCTCGGTGCATCGGCTTTTCCACACAAGCCGAACACGTATCCCAGCATCGCGCAGCGTTTGGTCGAGAGTCTGTCGCGCGATGAAACCGGGATAGACGCGTTTTATTTCGAGCCATCGCGCGCGTGGGCGAACGAACGCGTGTGCGCCAAGCGCGCGTTTTGCGCCGCGCTCTTGCGCGAACTTGAACCGCGATGAGCGACCTGGTTCGTTTGCTGCGCGGCACGGACCGCCGCTCGATTGGCGAATCGAATCGGGTCGTCGCGGCGGTGCTCAAAAATCCACGCGCGTTCGACGCGGTGTTCAACGCGATGTTGAGCGACGACCCAGTTTTACGAATGCGCGCCGCGGACGCGGTCGAAAAGATCACCGCGACGCGTCCCGATTTGCTGCGTCCGCACAAACGCACACTCCTCACGCGTGTGGCTCTGATCGAACAACAAGAAGTGCGCTGGCATGTCGCGCAGCTCATTTCGCGTTTGATCCTCACGCCGCGCGAACGTCGCGCGGCAATCGAAATTCTCGACACGTATTTCGGCGACAAGAGCAGTATCGTCAAAACGTTTGCAATGCAAGCCCTCGCGGACTTGGTTACCCAAGACGAAAAACTGCGCGCGCCGGTGATCGCGCGCTTGACCGAACTGGTGCGCACCGGCACACCCGCGATGAAAAGTCGCGGGAGGAAATTGTTGGCAATCCTCCGTAGTGAACGCTCGCTGTAGCGTTCACATTGGAACAGAACGGCGTCCGTTCCCTACGAGAATGACAAAACCCACTCCCTCACTCAAATTTGAAAACGTGCTCTGGTCGTGCGGACTTGTGCACATTGCCGGGTTGGACGAAGTTGGACGGGGCGCGTGGGCGGGTCCCGTCGTTGCCGGCGCGGTGATTCTGCCGCGCGACATTTCGCGCCGCGCGCTCCCCGGCGTGCGCGATTCCAAACTGCTCTCGCCGCGCCAACGCGCCGCGCTCGTCGCGCCGATTCGCGATCACGCATGCGCGTGCGCGACCGGTCTCGCGACGCGCGACGAGATTGACGAACTCGGCATCGTCCCTGCGACGCGCCTCGCGATGACGCGCGCGCTCGACGCGCTCGGACTCGCGCCGGACGCGTTGCTGATTGACGCGCTCGCGTTGCCAGCGCGCAACGAACCGCAGACCTCGATCATTCGCGGCGATCAACAATCGCTCTCGATCGCGTGCGCGTCCATTCTTGCCAAAGTGACGCGCGACGAAATGATGATCGCGCTCGACGCGCAAATTCCAGGGTACGGCTTCGCGCGGCACAAAGGGTACGGCACCGTACTGCATCGCGCCGCGCTCGCGACGCTCGGCGTGTCGCGCGAGCATCGGGTTAGTTTCGTGCCGGTGAATCGTAGAGCAAGTTTCTAACTTGCCAGTGAGAGGCAAATTGTAACTCAGCTCACCTGTCATTTCGAGCGAAGCGAGAAATCTCCGCCCGCGCTGGGCGAGATTTCTCCTCGCAAACGCTTCGCGGCTCGTCGAAATGACAACCTGAGTAGCAACGGCAAATTGGAAATTTGCCCTACCAAGCGTTTGACAATTTGCCGGTTTTTGGGATAATGCCCCTCAAACGCGCGCTCCGTAATTTGCGAATTTCATTTCAGAAAGGAAGAATATGCCTCGTAGAGCGGTTCCTCAAAAAGAGGAAACTAGAAGCGGCTTGCCCACCTGGGTCATCGCCGCGGGGATCGGCGTGGTCGTGGTGGTAGCAATGGTCGCATTGTTCATGATTCAAACACCGCAAGCCGCGTCCAAGCCCAGCGGCGGCGCGACCACTTCGAGCAGTCGCACCAAAGGCAACGCCGAAGCCAAAGTGGACTTTGTGGACTGGTCCGATTTTCAGTGACCATACTGTAGAGAATTCTCTGTCGGCGCGGGTCGCCGACTCGATGAAACGTACGTCAAAACCGGTAAAGCGAAATTCACGTACAAGTACTATCCGGTCGTAGACATGGCGTCGCGCAAAGTGCCCAACGAATCGTACTGGTCGGCGATGGCGGCGGAATGCGCGAACGAGCAAGGCAAGTTCTGGGAATATCACGACAAACTCTTCGATGAATGGCGCGGCGAGTACGTCGGCACCTATCTCAAACCGAACCTGAAAAAGTTCGCCGCCGATTTGAAACTCGACACGGAGAAATTCAACACCTGTGTAGATACCGAACGGACGCGCGCGGTAATTGACGCGGATGTCGCAGAAGCCAATCGCTTGGGCATCAACTCGACGCCGACGTTCTTTATCAACGGCAAGCAACTCCAAATCCGTTCGCTCGACGTGGGCGAGTTTTCACGCACGTTCGATCTGTTCCTCAAATAAAATCACGTTGCCGACTGAATGCGCCGGCGTGTCCGCGATGTGGGCGCGCGGGCGCATTCGTTTTATAGAGATGAAGATGCGGAAAAATCTACCCTGGATCGCCGGCATCGGCGCGGTGGTCGCGATTCTCATGCTCCTCTTTTCGTGTGACCTGGGTCAATTGCTCGCGTGGACACGTCCGCCGGCGCAAACCGACCCCGTTAAAACTCGGGGTAATCCCAATGCCGCCGTCACGATGATCGAAGTATCCGACTTTCAGTGACCGTACTGCGGGCGATTCGCTTTCGACGCGGGACGTCGAATTGAACAGAATTACGTCAGCACCGGCAAAGTCAAATTTGTATACCAGCACATGGCGATTCTCGGCGCGGAATCCGAATGGTCGGCGGTCGCATCGGAATGCGCGGGCGAGCAGTCCAAGTTCTGGGAATATCACGACAAATTATTTCAGAGTCAGAGCGGCGAGAATCGCGGCGCGTTCGCGAAAGCCAACTTGAAACGGTTCGCGGTTGAACTGGGTCTCGACGCGCCGAAATTCAACGCGTGTCTCGACGCGGACAAGTATCTCGCCAAAGTGCGCGCGGAAACTGCCGCCGCCCAAAAACTCGGTTTCACTGGCACGCCCTCGTTCACGATCAACGGACAACAGGTCGTCGGCGCACAGCCGTACGAACAATTCGAACGAATCATCAATGTCTTTTTGAAGAAATGAGCCAATGACCAATGAACCAATCTGCCACAGTACATCACAGATTTGAGTGTCATTTCGAGCGAAGCGAGAAATCGCTCCTTGTTGCGCCGAGATTTCTCGGTCGCTCCGCTCCCTCGAAATGACAATTGTGAGGTACTGTGCCAAACTGAATCGTTGGCTCATTGGATTATTGGCAATCAGCCATTAACCTTCAGCAATTATGCGCGCTCTGTTCCTCAAAGCATATCGCGATTTGACTAAACGCCGTTTGCGTTCGCTCCTCACGATTGGCGCGATTGCAATCGGCGTTGCTGGTATGGTCGCGATTGTTTCGACCGCGCAAAACCTCACGCGCGCGCAAGCCGCCGCGTATCTGAACGCCTCGCAAGCCGACATCACTTTCTGGGTCTGGGACGCGCCGCCCGCCGCCGCGCGCGCGCTCGAAGAAATTCCAAATGTGGCGGCGGCGGAACTGCGGAACAACACGTTTGCCAAGTGCAAATGGAATGGCGCGTTCCGCGATGTCTATCTCATCGGCGTCAACTTTACCGAGACGCGCGTCAATCAAATTCGTCTGCTCGATCGCGTCCCGAACGTTGGCGAGTTCGTCGCGGAGACGAGCGTGCGTAATCTGTTTCCGCTTGCCGTCGGCGATACGATTTCGTGCCGCGCCGGCGATGGCTCGCAGCGCGCGCTCACGCTCGCCGGGTTCGCGCAAAGCCCGAATTATCCGACCGCGATCATTCTCGATTTCGCGACCGTGTACGCGAATCGTACGGACGTGGCGCGCTTGCTGGGCATCGGCGGCGCGAACGAGGCGCTCATCAAAGTGAACGACATTGGTAAAGCGCGCGAGACCGCCGAAACCGTGGTGCGTTTGCTCGACCGGCGCGGCATCAGCCACAACGCGCCGACGGTTCGCGATCCGCAAAATTATCTCGGCAAGCGCGAACTCGACGCGCTCTTCGTTCTGCTTTCCGTTTTTTCCGGCGTCGGTTTGGTGACGAGCGGCTTTCTCGTCGCGAACACGCTCGCCGCGATGACGACGGAACAGGTCGGCGAAATCGGCACGGTCAAAGCGATTGGCGGGACGCGTTGGCAGGTGCTCACCATTTACCTGATCGCGTCGGCGATGTACGGCGTCATCGGTACGCTCATCGGTATCGCGCTCGGCGCGCTCGCAAGTTGGCGATTGCTCGCGTACATCGGCGCGCTGCTCAACCTCGAAAGTAATTTTGTCGCGTCGCCCGAAGGCATCGCGCTCGGCGCGGGCGTCGGCATCGGCGTGACGATTCTTGCCGGGTTGATTCCCTCGCTTGCGGCGACCGGCATTCGCGTCAAAGACGCGCTCGACGCGTACGGCATTACCTCGACGTATGGACGCGGGTGGAGTGATCGCCTGGTGCAAAAACTCGTCGCGTTGCCGCCGCTCGCCGCGATGTCGTTGCGAAATCTCGCGCGACGCAAAGCGCGTTCGCTCGTGACGACGCTCGTCATCGCGGTCGCGGTTGCCGCGTCACTGTCCGCGCAAACCACGAGTGCGTCGGTGGACGCGGCGATTGACGGATTGTTCACGACGTTTCACGCGGACGCATGGGCGTGGCTCAATCAATGGGTCGGATCGAATTTCGCCGCGAATTTTCGCGCGCAAGAGGGCGTGCGCGCGGCGGAAGTCTGGTCGCTCACCGATGGTTGGGCGGAGACGAGTCGCGTGCGGGTCTGGGGCTTGCCCGCGGACACGCAACTCTACGCGCCGCGTTTGGTCGCCGGACGCTGGCTCAACGCGGACGATTACGATGCGGTCATTGCGTCCACCGACCTCGCGCGGGAACGTCATTTGCAAATTGACGATACACTCGAAATCGAAATTGGCGAAGCGCGGCGCGCATTTCGCATTGTCGGCATCGTGATTGACAACAGTATTTTTCTCGGCAGTCGCGTTGCGGGCAAGGTATTTCTTTCGGAGAAAGTCGTCGAAAAGATGCAAGACCGCGAGGGTTGGGCAACATTTTTCGCGCTTGGTTTTGACGCGTCTGATCCGGCGACGGTCGAGAAACGCTTGGGCGAACTCTCGACGCGGTTCAAGCAATATCAGATGGGGAGCGGCTCGGCGTATCGCGAGACGCGCGCGGCGAAAGAACAGACGCGCATCTTGACGCTCGCGCTGTACGCGATGTCGTTGATTATCGGCGCGCTCGGCGCGCTCGGTGTGGTGAACACGTTGACGTTGAACGTGCTCGAACGTCGCCGCGAGATCGGTGTCTTGCGTTCGATGGGCGCGGAAGACAAAAATCTCGTCCAGGTTTTTTTAACCGAAGGGATTGCAATGGGGCTGGGTGGTTGGATGCTTGGGTTGTTGATCGGTTATCCGCTCGGGCAACTGTTACTCAACTTGATGCAAGCTGTGCTCTTTCACATTGATTACATTTTTACGCCGACGATGATGCTGGCAAGTTTGGCGTTCGCGCTGATTCTCGCGATGATCGCGAGTCTCGCGCCCGCGCTTGCCGCCGCGCGTATGCGCGTGGGGCAGGTGTTGCGGTATGAGTGAGTCTTGGGACGCGGATGGACGCGGATGGACGCGGATTGAAAAAATATATCGTCCGCGTTTATCCGCGTTTGTCCGTGTCCAAATTCTTTTTGCATTGTTGTTTCTCGCCGCGTGTCAATCGTCCGCGACGCCAGCGCCCACGCCCACGCCGCCGCTGGCGATTCAAGCCGGGATCGCCGGCATCGTGTTCGACGAGCGCGCGGTCTTGCTCGATCAACGCGCGGAGCCGTTCTTCAAGGTCATGCTCGTGGACGACGCGGAAATTATCGGCGGGGATAATCAACCGATCAGTCTGCTCGATTTACGGAGCGGGGATGTGGTGCGGCTCGAAGGACACGCGACCGCGCCGGATACGTTTCGCGCGCAACGCGTCGTCGTGATTCGCGCGCTCGCCGCGTTGCCAACGCGCGCGCCGACTTCGATCTACACATCAACGCCGAGCGCAACGCCGCGCGCGTCGGCAACGCCAACGATCACGCCGCCGATTCCGGCGGGCGACCGGCTGCCTCTCCCCGGCACGTTGTTCATCGCGGATAGTGGCAACAACCGCGTGATCGAAGTGACGAACGAGCGGCGAGTCGTGTGGACAAGCGCGGACAACGCGCCGGACGATGTGATGCTGACGCCGACTGGCAAGTCGTTGATCGTGAATCACGCGCGTTTTAGTCAGATTGCGGAGATTGACTTGGCGTCGCGCGCGGTAACGTGGTCGTTCGGTGCGTGGGGCATTGCCGCGCCGGATGATACGCATCTCAACACACCGACAAGCGCGCATCGCGTATCAGATGGCTTGACCTTGGTGGCGGATACGCGCAACTGTCGCATCGTCGCGATCTCGCCGGAGAAACGCATCGTCGCGCAGATGGGCAAGACCGGGCAATGCGGCAGCGACCCAGGTTTGCTCGATCAACCGGTCGGGGTGAGTCCACTGCCGAATGGACGCGTGCTCGTGACCGAAGCAGGGAATCGCCGCGTGAGCGAGATGGATTCGCAAGGCAAGGTGTATCGCACGATCACGTTGCCGAATGTCGCGTATCCGTCGGAGGCGCATTTGACGCGCGCGGGGAATGTGCTGATTGCGGCGTATGAAAAGCCAGGTCGCGTGTTTGAGATTGCGTGGAACGGCAAAGTGATGTGGGAATTTTTTCCGCGCGCCGAAAGCGAGTGGTTGGATCGCCCGTCGCATCCGCTCGAATTGCCGAATGGCAATATCGCGTTCAGCGACGATCTCAATCACCGTGTCGTGATTATCAATCGCGCGGGACGCGTGTTGTGGCAGTACGGCGTGCGCGGCGTCGCGGGTACCGCGCTCGGTTACCTCAATACGCCACGCGGTTTGGATTTTCGCGCGATGCCGATTCCCGCTGCAACGTTCACCGCGCTTGTGCCAACCGGCACACCCGCGACGCGGTAAACTATTTTTAGCCATGCCCTTAAGGGCGTGGCTACTTGAGGGCGCGATTGAGGGTGTCAAATCGTAAAATCGTCCACGTGCCAACCATCTCGCTCGTACGCGAAGGGCATGCTCACACTCGCGTGTCCGGTGACGACGCGTTCAAGTGCGTCCATTCGCGACATGAGCGAAATCACCGACGCGCCGATCATGTCGGGCAACACATTGTGGTTGAGGTCGGGCGTGTCCAAGCCACGCGGTCGGTTCCGCATGACCGGCTGACCGGGCACGCCGACGACGACAGATTCCGGCGGCACTGATTTGACGACGACCGCGTTCGCGCCGATGCGCGAATTCGCGCCAATCGTAATCGCGCCAAGAATTTTCGCGCCGGTGCCGACCACGACGTTATTCTCCAACGTCGGATGCCGTTTCCCCTTGTTCAAACTTGTGCCGCCGAGTGTGACGCCGTGATACAACGTTACGTCGTCGCCCACTTCGGCGGTTTCGCCGATGACGACCCCCATGCCATGATCAATGAAAAAACGATTGCCGATGGTCGCGCCCGGATGAATTTCGATGCCGGTCAACCCGCGCGCGAGTTGCGAGACCCAGCGTCCCAGCAATTTGAAATTGCGTTTCCACAACCAATGTGAAATACGATGCGCCCAGAGCGCGTGCAAGCCCGGGTAGAGCAACACGACCTCGAACCAACCGCGCGCGGCGGGATCGCGATTGAGGACTGATTGAATGTCCGCGTGAATGGTTTTGAACATAGCCACCTTCATAAGTCCACCGCAGAAACCAGGTTTCTCTGAGAAACCTGGTTTCTTGTGGATTCTCCGACAAACTGCTAATCCGCCAAATTCGAAAACAGCGCGGTGCTGAGATAGCGTTCGCCGAAGGACGGAATGATGACGACGATGAGCTTGCCCGCGTTCTCCGCGCGTTTGGCGACCTGGATTGCCGCCCACGTCGCCGCGCCGGACGAGATGCCGACGAGCAATCCTTCTTCTTTCGCCATGCGCCGCGCGATGTCGAACGCGTCGTCGTTCTTGACGCGAATGATCTCGTCGTAGATTTGCGTGTTGAGCACCGCTGGCACAAAACCCGCGCCGATGCCTTGAATCGGGTGCGGTCCCTTTTGCCCGCCCGAGAGTATGGGCGACGCGTCCGGCTCGACCGCGATCACTTTGAACGACGGCTTGCGCGACTTGATGACTTCGCCGACGCCGGTGATCGTGCCGCCCGTGCCGATGCCCGAAACGAGAATGTCCACCTTGCCGTCCGTGTCGCGCCAGATTTCTTCGGCGGTCGTCTGGCGATGAATTTCCGGGTTCGCCGGATTCTTGAATTGTTGCGGCATAAAATAACGCGGGTCGCTTGCGACGAGGTCCTCGGCGCGTTTGATCGCGCCCGCCATGCCTTCGCTTCCCGGCGTTAGAATCACCTCCGCGCCGTACGCACGCAACAATATGCGGCGCTCTTTGCTCACGGTTTCCGGCATCGTCATCACGCTTTTGTAGCCGCGCGCGGCGCAGACCATTGCCAAGCCAATGCCGGTGTTGCCGCTCGTCGGCTCGACGATGATCGTGTCCTGGTTGATCTTGCCCGCTTGTTCCGCTGCATCAATCATCGAAGCGCCGATGCGATCCTTGACGCTGTGCGCCGGATTGTAGAACTCAAGCTTGGCGGCGATAGTCGCCACCGCGCCGTTGGTCACGCGATTCAAGCGCACGAGTGGCGTGTTGCCGATCAGTTCAGTGACATTGTTCGCGATTTTCATGTTCCCTCCTTGGGAGTTGGATTGTGTGGGCAAAATAAAAAACCGAGCGCGTGCTCGGTCTTTTTCGATGAGCGATGCGCCTCCGTACAGGTTGGTTCTGCGGAGGCAGGTGAGCCGTTCGGTCAAGCGTTGCGGTCAACGCGATAAAGCCCAGTCGCGGCTAGCGCCTCCGCCTGGGACATAAGCAAGTAATTCGAAAAGCTATTGATTCAAGCGAATCCACTTTTTTCACCGCCATAGTGGAATTATATCTCACGCGAATCCCGTGTCAATAGCCCGGCTAAAATTTTGACGTAATATTTATACAATGTCTGGTGTGTCAGAACACCGGTCAGATCGAGCGTTAAAAAAACAAAAAATTGCCGTAACTACTCAGCCAACCCACATTTACGCCGATGAAAAAACAAATTTATCCGCGAATAACGCGAATTGCGCGAATAAGAAGAAAAAATTAGCGAAGATTCGCGTAATTCGCGGATAAAGGAACGTTGGCTGAGTAGCTACAAATTGCCGAGTATTATTGCATTCGATAGTGTTTTGTGATATTCTCTCGCCCGCTCTCGTGTTCGGTTATCAATCGGTACCCAGTACTCTCCTGGCAACCAACCCAATGGGGAGAATGCTAAGGCGCCCCGGTTTAACGATCTTTTTGTATTTGCGGAGGTATCCAACCACTCTTTAGTTCAGATGCATGAGAGAATAATTCGCGCGCATGGTATTGGACACTACCAAGCGCGGTCATAAAATAGAGGGCGTCGTTGTGACGACCGCCCATATCGAGCGGACGGAACAATCCACACGGTTGTACCACGCACGACGGGCAGTTGCCATTGGTCTAGCCTTGACAGAGGTGTAAAAATCCCGGGGGCTGGTTTCTGTTTTTCAAGATAGAGAGGATGCCGATTTGAAAAACACATCTGACAGTTTGGTGGATGTCCGAGTGCCCACACGTCTCCTGCGTCCGCGCGACATCGAATTCATCGAAAATGCGCTGCGCAAGATTGGCGCGTTCGGCGAAGTACACCTCGTGGTCGAACGCGGCAGAATTCGCTATGTCCGCACGATCAAGAGCGAATCTATTGACGAACCCAAAATCCAACCCAGTGTTGTCGAATCGTAGTGTGGTGGTTGTTGTACAGCAGGACGTACTAACCAGTTTTTTGCGCTAGAGAGAAATCCAGATAGGTCTTCAGTAATTGTGGTAGATGTGAGACCTGTTAGGTTTTCAAAACCTGACAGGTCTGCCGTCAACGCAACCGGAATTTGCTCTAGCATCACTTCGATTGCCATGTTCACGCGCAGGTTTCCCGCCGACTGATCTCTTGATTTGCCGGAGCGGCGGAGCGCGCTCAAAAAATTCCACTTTTGCGGAGATGTCATTGAGTCGCTTGCTTTTGTACATGCATCGTCAAGCCGTCAGTGTGCCGCGCTATTTGCTCGAACAAACCGTTCTCACCCTATTCGGTTGGATTCCAACGGTGCTCGGAATTGGAATTCGCGCGGTGTTCTATCGTTTGATTTTGCGGATGGACGGCGTCAGCGCGATCGAGAACGGCGTGCGAATTCGCTTTGCCAGTGACTTGCGTTTGGGTTCCGGCGTCTATATTGACGAAGGCGTTTATTTGCACGCGTGTCCGCGCGGGATCGAAATCGGCGCGAACAGTTACGTCATGCACCACGCCGAACTGCACGTCTACAATTTTCGCGGTTTGCCGAACGCCGGCATTCGCATCGGCAAAAATTGTCTCATCAGCGAGTTCAACGTTCTGCGCGGGCAGGGCGGCATCACGATTGGCGATAACGTCTACACCGCGCCGCTCGCGCAACTCCTCGCGGTCAATCACGTTTATAACGATCCCGCGCGTCCAATCATCGAGCAAGGCATCACCGCGCAAGGCATCGTCGTCGAAGACGATTGTTGGATCGGCGCGGGCGCGATCATTCTTGATGGTGTGCGCCTCGGGCGCGGCGCAGTCGTCGCCGCCGGCGCGGTCGTGACGCGCGATGTGCCTCCGCATACGCTCGTCGGCGGCGTGCCGGCGCGCATCCTCAAGACGATTACCGGCGATGAGCCGTTGCCAAACATTCCAATTTACGCCGGGGCAGAAACCGCGGCTTGATCGGAGAAACTATGACTACATTATCGGTTGTTATTCCAGCATACAACGAAGAGGATGGGATTGACCGCGTGATCAAACGCGTGCTCGGCGCGCGCGACGCGCTCAAGCGTGCTGGCGCGGATCTCGAATTTATCATCGTGGACGACGGCTCGCGCGACCAAACTGCCGCGCGCATCAGCGCGTATCCCGATGTGCACTTGATTCGTCATCCGAAAAATCGCGGGTATGGCGCGGCGATCAAGACCGGCTTTCGTCACGCGTGCGGCGAGTATCTGGCGTTCCTCGATGCGGACGCGACGTATCCGCCGGAGAATTTGCCCGACCTGACGCGCGCGGCAATCGAGCAGGGCGGCGACATGGTGGTCGCCTCGCGGATGAGCGGCGCGAAGAGCGAGATGCCGTTGACGCGACGCGTGGGCAACCTGGCGTTTTCGATGTTGCTCAGTTTGATTGGCAACCAACGCGTGCGCGATACCGCGTCCGGGATGCGCGTGATTCGGCGCAGCAAACTCGAATCGCTCTATCCGTTGCCGGATGGTTTGCAATTTACGCCCGCGATGAGCACGCGCGCCTTGCACGAAAATCTTAAGGTGATCGAAGTGCCCGTGCCGTACGCCGAACGCGTCGGTCGTTCGAAACTGTCCGTCGTGCGCGACGGCTTTCGCTTTACGAACGCGATTGTGTGGACGGCGCTCGCGTACAACCCCGTTCGGATCCTCGGTTTGATCGCGCTGGCGATGATCGCGCTCGCGGGACTCGTCGCGCTGTACACGATTGGTTTGCGTGCGAGTGGCGTGACGACGTTGAACCCGTGGCAATTGTATCTCATTTTTGGCGCGGTGCTGTTTAGCATCGCCGGCATCAGTTTGTTTACGCTCGGCGCGATGTTCAACTATCTCGTCGCGCTGTTTCACAAGAAACCGGTTCGGCAGGGCTTGTTCGGCAAGCCGCTGTTCAAGACGCCGCTCGAATATCAGTTCGGTTGGATGGGCGTGGTCGCGGCGCTCGGCGGCGCGGCGATTGGCGCGGGCGCGCTGGTGTTGAGTCTGCAAGGGTGGGACATTGCGCGGTTGTGGTTGTATTTGTTGGTTGCCGCCGCATTTAGCATCATCGGCATTCAGTTGAGTGTGTCGTGGATCGTGATGCGCGTGCTCGACGAACTCGCGCAACGCGACGCGTTCGCGCAACGCGATTTGGCAGAAGATGCGTAGGGCAAATTTCCAATTTGCCTCTCACAAGTATAAAGGAGTTTTCTCACGATGAGCGAAGATAAAGTGACAGTCAATCTCGGCACGCGCACGCGACAGATGATTCCCGTGCCGCGTTTTCCGGATGCAAGCGCCGCCGTGCGCGAAAAAATCGCGCCGGTCGCGCGTTCCGCCGAGGCGGTGGATGTTCTGCTCGTGAATCCACCCGCGCCGGACGGCGGCATCTGGATTCGTAGCCAGCATCGCGTCGGACGCAAGTCGCGCGAGAATATGTACTGGCCCCAGGTCGAACTCGCGCAGATGGCGGCGTTGCTCGCGCACGATTACAAGGTCGCGATCATTGACGCGATTGGCGAGCGACTGACCTGGGCGCAATTCGAAGCGCGTCTCCGCACGTTGCTGCCGAAGTACTATCTCACCGAGATGACCGCGCCGACTTTGCAGAACGATATGTACGGCGTGTTTCTTGCGAAAGCACTTGGCGCGAAGACGATGGCGTTCGGCACGCACGTGACGCCCATGCCGTACGAAACGATGGATCCGTTCCCCGCGCTCGATTTCATTCTGCGCGGCGAACCCGAAATGACTCTGCGCGAAATCGTGGACACGTTTGAGTCCAAGCCCGCGACCGATCCCAGCATCACCAAACTGCTGACCGATACAGGGTCGCAAGTGCCGACGAAATCGGCGACCGAAACGAACGGCGACTTGTCGCACATCAAAGGTCTCGTGTGGCGCAAGGATGGCAAGGTCATCGTCAATCCGGATCGTCCGTTCATTCCGAATCTCGACGACTTGCCGACGCCGATGCACAATCTGTTGCCGCTCCAAAAATATCGCGGACCGATGATGAAGGGCGCGTACTCGTTCGTCGTACCGAGTCGCGGGTGTAGCGCGGGTTGTATCTATTGCATCAAGCACGTGAGTTATCAATGGTCGCTGCGCCTGCGCTCGCCCGAAAACATCATGAAGGAATTGCGATTGCTGAAATCGCTCGGCATCAATTATTTCCAGTTCTACGCCGATTTGTTCACCTTGTCGCGCGAACAGGTGATTGGCATTTGCAAAGCGATGATCGCCGAAAATCTGGACATGCACTGGATGAGCAACAGCCGGGTGGATTACGTGGACGAAGAGATGCTCCAGTGGATGGCAAAAGCCGGATGCTGGATGATCTCGTGGGGCATCGAGTCCGGCAGTTACGAAATTTTGAAACGCGCGCACAAGGGCGCCGACCCGGCGAAAGCGGAACGCGCATTGACCTGGGCGCGCCAAGCCGGCATTCGCAACTGGGGCTATTTTATCATCGGCTTGCCCGGCGAAACCGAAGAGACGATTCAGCAAACGATGGCATTCTCGAAAAAATTGCCGCTCGATATCGCATTGTTCCACATCGCCGCGCCGTACCCGGGGACGCCGTTCTTTTTCGAAGTCGTCAAGAACGGTTGGTTCCGTCCTGGGACGCGTTGGGAAGAAGTGGACATGGATCGCTCGACCGTGCTCGACTATCCGAACTTGCGCGCGGAACGATTGGAGTACTGGCAAAAGCGTGCGTTCCGCGAATGGGCGTTTCGCCCCGGACCGATTCTGTGGTTCTTGCGAAGCATGAATACCTGGGACGGCATCAAGTCCGGGTTGAGCATCATCACCCAGCATTTCGGTTGGCTGGGCGAATCGTCGTTGGCGAACGAAACGGGACGATAGCGTTTGAATTTCCGCCAGCCGCTGCCACTCGCGTTTGCGTTGAGTGTGGCGTTGTTTTTGTTGAGCGCATTTCTCGGCGCGTTGATCTCGTACAACACCGTTCTGGCGTGGAATCGCTTCGCCGCCCTTGCGCTCGGCGTGGCGGTGTGCGTGTTCTTCGTTGCAATGCCGGAAAAAATTCGCGCGTTCGGAAAAAGTGAATTTCCGGTGATGCGCGTGACGCTCGTGTTGTTGCCAGTCGCGCTCATCAGCTACTTTGCGCTCGCGAGCGATTGGAACGCGCGGCTCGGCAAGGTGGTGTGGCTCGACCCGGTGTTGCATTGGTTCGCGGCGTGGCAACCGCGCGTGCCCGGTCTCGCGCTCGATGCGAACTCGTTCGGCGGCGCGCTCGCGCTGCTGATTCCATTGCAGGTCGCGGCGCTCTGGTACGAGCGAACTGCGGAGCGCGCCATCTCTGCATCGTTGCTGTTCGTTTCACTGCTCGGCTTGATCGTCAGCGCGGCGCGCGGCGCGTGGATCGCGTTCGGCTTGGTCGCGTGGATTGCCGCGATGGGATTCGTGCTCGCGCGGGTGATGCCGGGTTTGCGGAGTGGGCGCACACGCGTGGCGATCTGGGTCGCGCTCGTCGCCTATCTCGCGTTGACCGTCGGCATCGCGCTGACGCTGACGCCGCTCGGCGCGATGTTGATGAGCGAAGGCGGTGGGCACTGGCTGATCGCCGGCAACAGTCTCGATCTTGCGAGCGATTATCCGTTCAGCGGCATCGGGCTGGGCGCGTTCACGATGGCGTACTCCAGTTACGTTTTGCTCGTCCACGTGCCGCACACGATTCACGCGCATAATCTCTTTTTGGATATTTGGCTCGAACAAGGATTGTTGGGTCTGGTCGCGTTCCTGGGTTTGATTATCGTCGGCGGGTTGAATGCGCCGGGATCGCGTTGGCGGACGGCGGCGCTCGCGTCGTTGGGTGTGTTGCTTCTTCACGGTTTGCTCGACGACGCGTTTTATGGTTATGGCGCTGGCGCGTTATCGCTGTTGCTCATTCCACTCGGCGTTCTCGCGCGCGACGCCGTAACAGCGCAAACGCGATTCCCGCGCTGGCTCGCGCCGGTACTCGCCGGCGCGTGCGCGCTGATCGCGATGTTCGTCGCGTTCGCGCCCGCGACACGCGCGATGATCGAAGCGAACCTCGGCGCGTTGGCGCAAACGCGCGCGGAACTAGCGGTGTACGAGTGGCCCCGTTATTCGTTTCAAGATCAATTGCGGCGCAACGGAATCGTCAATTTGAATCCGGCAATCGCGCACTATCAAAATGCGCTCGCGCTCGACCCGACGAACGCCACCGCGCAACGGCGGCTGGGGCAAATCGCGCTATCGCTCGGACAGTACGATGCGGCGCGCCGCCATTTCGAAATCGCGTACACGCGCGCACCGCATCACATCGCGACCCGGTTGTTGTTGGGCGAACTGGACGCGCTCGATAGCAAACCAGAGCACGCCGTTGCGTGGTGGCGCGCGATTGACATGAACGCGGAACCGCTGCAAACCCGTTTGTGGTGGTACGAATTTATCGGCGACCAAGCCCGGTTGCAAAAAATGATTCTCGCTACACAAAGGATAAAATACTAATGGCAATGTACCTCGTAACCGGTTGTGCTGGGTTTATCGGTTCGCAAGTCTGCACGCGTTTGCTCGCGGACGGACATGGCGTGGTGGGCGTGGATAGCATCAACGACGCGTACGATGTGCGGCTCAAGCAGTGGCGTCTGGAACAGTTGCGCGCGCATTCGCAATTCGCTTTTCATCACCTGGACATTAGCGCGCGTGACGCGTTGCGTCCGGTGTTCACGCGCGAGTTGAGCGGCGTCATCAATCTGGCGGCGCGGGCGGGCGTGCGTCAGTCGCTCGAAAATCCCTGGGTTTATTTCGACGCGAATGTGACCGGCACGCTCAATCTGCTCGAAATGTGCCGCGAGTTCGGCGTGCGAAAATTCGTGATCGCGTCGTCGTCGAGCGTGTACGGCAATCAGAACCCCCGTCCGTTCCGCGAAGACGCCAACACCGATGCGCCGCCGTCGCCGTATGCCGCGTCGAAAAAAGCCGCCGAAGTGTTGTGTCACACGTACCACGAATTGTTCGGGCTTGACGTGACGGTGCTGCGCTATTTCACCGTTTACGGTCCGGCGGGGCGACCCGACATGAGCATCTTTCGTTTTGTGCAATGGATCAGCGAAGGCAAACCGATCACGTTATTCGGCGACGGCAAACAGGAACGCGATTTCACATTTGTCGCGGATGTCGCGCGCGGCACGATTGCCGCGCTCAAACCGCTTGGTTTTGAAATCATCAACCTGGGCGCGGATCAACCGATCGTCTTGAGCGATGTCATCGCGATGATCGAGGACGCGGTCGGCAAGAAAGCGGCGCTCGATCCGCAACCGCGCAATCCGATGGATATGCTCGCGACGTGGGCGGATATTGGCAAAGCGAAACACTTGCTCGCGTGGTCTCCGCAAATTTCGTTTGATGATGGAATCCGCGCAACCGTCGAATGGTATCGCGCGAATCGCGCCTGGGCATCCCAGGTTTCGACGCGCTGATTGATCGGGGACGAGCCGAACCGCTATGAACAATACATCCGTCAGCACTGAACCGAGAAACGAACCGATCGCCGCGTCGCGCCGCGATTTGGGCGTGACGATTTTACGCAATTCGGTCGCGATCACCGCGGGCGAATGGGTCGCCAAAGTTTTGAATTTCGTTTTTACGGTGTACGCCGTGCGTTTACTCGGCGAGACGGGCTGGGGACGGTACGCAACCGTCGTCGCGTTCGTCGGTTTGTTCGGCGTCTTT
The DNA here is from genome assembly GCA_016219275.1 of Chloroflexota bacterium. Classification (NCBI taxonomy): domain Bacteria; kingdom Bacillati; phylum Chloroflexota; species Chloroflexota bacterium. Next base: position 153,169 of record JACRBM010000040.1, on the reverse strand, counting down.
TTTGAACTGGGCATGTCGCAGTACGTCGAGCGCACGATCGCGCAGGACCGCACACGCGCGCGCGACCTGTACTGGAATGTCGTCGTCCTGCGTTTGATTTTGGCGACGATTGGGATTTTCGTGATCACGAGTTTATCGGTTATCGTCGGTCACGACCGCGAGCTGATGATTGGGGTGATGTTGTGGACGGGCACGTTTGCGTTCGCGTCGGTGCTAACGCCGTTGGCGAATGTGTTGACCGCGAACGAGCGTTTTGATCTCCTCACCGTACTCCTTTTGCTCGCGCAACTACTCAACATCGGGCTGAGTTTGCTCTTTCTCTCGCTCGGCGCGGGATTCCTGGGTCTGCTCTATACCGGTTACGTGGTGATGCCGGCGCAAATCCTGTTGTGCGTCTGGGCAATTCGCCGATTGCGCCTCGGCGGTTTTCAGTGGCGGATTGACCCCAAGACGTGGCGTCCGTTCATCCGCGCCAGTTTGCCGTTCGCGCTCTCGTCCATCGCGCTGACGTACTCGTTCAACGTGGACACGGTCATGCTGGGATTCTTTTATTCGAGCGGTGTGGTTGGCTGGTACAACGCGGCGTACAAATTGGTGTTCAATTTGACTGCGATAACCGGCGGTTTTCAACGCGCGATCACGCCGTCGTTCGCGCGCGAGAATATGACCAACCCCGAGCGCGTGCGTAATTGGTCGCGCCTGGGTATTCAAGGTATGTTGCTCATCGCGTTACCCATCGCGGTCGGCGTGTCGCTGTTAGGCACGCGCATCGTGGATTTGTTGTACGGCGCGGCGTTCGCTCCTTCGGGCTTGATTCTTTCGATCATCATTTGGGATGTGCCGCTACTCACGTTCAACGCGTTTTGCGGTAACCTGACAACGGCGCTGGGTTTGGAACGCCCCGCGTCGCGCATCTATTTGTTGAGCACGCTCGTTGGCATTGCGTTGTACGTCGTTTTGATTCCGCCGTTCGGGATGATCGCGGCGGCGGTCATCACGGTGTTTATGGATTCTCTCACGGCGACGCGTTTCTTTATGCTTTTACGCAATCACATCGAGTTAGATAAAATAACGCATAAACTTGCATTGACCACGCTATCGGCTGGCTTGATGGGTGGGGTGGTGATCCTGACGAGTTCGTTCGAACTGTTTATCGTGATCCTGGCTGGCGCGGCGACGTACGGCGCGTTCGTGCTTGCGTTCGGGCTGTTCAACTGGTCTCTGTTCCTCGCGACGGCGCGCCGATTTGTGCGGCGTTAGCGCGGCTTGCAAGGGAGTGAAATTGAGCGGTCTCTTCGGTTATCTTTCGAATTCGCGCGACGCGCTCGTCGTCGCGGAGCGTATGGCGCAACGCGTGCGCCACCAACCATACCACATGACCGAAACGTGCGCGCCGACGCCCGGCGTCGCGCTGGGGCGATTGAGCATCGGCGTTTTCAATCGCGCGGCGCAACCGGCAATCGGCGAGCAAGTCCGCGTGTGGCTCTGCGGCGAGTTCTATCATCAAGCCGCGCGGCGCGCCGAGTTGGTTCGGCAAGGCGAACTACGCGCCGACGCGGATGATGTCGAGATGGCGCTGCGCGTGTATTTACGCGAGGGTGCGGACGGATTGACGAAACTCGACGGCGCGTTCGTCATCGCCGTGTGGGATGAACGTACCCGCGAACTCGTCCTCGTGAATGATCGTTTCGGTTTGTATCCGCACTATTACGCGCATCGCGCCGGGACGTTGACGTTCGCACCCGAAATCAAAGGCGTGTTGTGCAACCCCGCGATTTCGCGCAACGTGAATCCCGTTGCCATCGCAGAGTACACACGGTTTCAGCAAATCCTGGGTGACAAGACCTGGTTCGACGACGTGCAACTGTTGCCGCCCGCATCGGTAGTGCGCTATCGTCCCGCCGATGATACCGTGTGCATGACGCGTTACTGGGACTGGGACGCGATTGGCAGTTTGCCGAACATTTCGTTCGACGACGCGGTGGACGAGTGCATTCGACTTTTTCAACGCGCGATTGACGCGATGATTGCAGGACCGCAGCGCGTCGGCGTTTATTTGAGCGGCGGTTTGGATGGGCGCACGATCCTGGGATTCATTGACCGGCAAGTGCCCGTGACGACGATCACCTTCGGGCAAGCCGTGTGCCGGGATGTGATTTACGCGGCGGAGTTGGCGCGCCGCGCCCGGAGTATGCACCATTGGTTCCCGATGGAAAACGGCAAGTGGGTGCTCGACCATGCCGATCTGCATTTCGCGCTGACCGAGGGCATGCACAGTTGGATGCATATGCACGGCATCCACACGCTGGCGGACGCGCGCGCGTGGATGGACGTGAATCTGAGCGGCTGGGATGGCGGGACGGTTTTCACAGGTCTCGGCATTGCGGGCGATTATGCGCGCGATGCGATTTTCAAAACGCCGCAGAACGAACTCACGCTGACGCAAAAAGTGTTCGACGCGTTTTGTAGCGAGGTGACGTGGCAGGGCTTGACCGAAGCGGAAGCCGACACCTTGTTCAGCGGTCAAGGCAACGCCGGGTTGCGCGGGTTGGCGTTCGATTCGTTCCGTGAACAGTTCGCGCAGACGCGCCACTATGCGCCTGAACGGCGCGGCGCGTTCTTTTTCCTCGCGCAACACGACCGGCGCTCGACGCAAAACATGATCGTGTTTACGCGCGCCGCGCTCGAAGTCCGCTGTCCGTTTTTTGATTACGATGTGGTGACATTTCTGTACGCGTTGCCGGCGCACATTCGCGCGTCGTTCCAATTTCAGCACGAGGTGATTACGCGGCGGATGCCGCAGTTGGCGATGGTGCCGAACGAAAAGAATAATCGTTTGCCGCACACGAATGCATGGATTCGCTCGCCTCACGCGTTCGTCCAGCGGTCGAAACGCTGGATCAATCGGCGTCTGCATCCGATCTTTGCCGAGCACCCGCGTCTCTACGCGGATTACGAACAGTACTTGCGCACCGATTTGTGCGCGTGGGCAGAGAGCATTTTGTTCGACGAGCGCACGCAAGCGCGCGGCTTGTTCGATCCCGCCGGTGTGCGCGCGTTGTGGGAGCGTCACCTGAGCGGCAAGGAATTGTGGACGATTGGCAAAATCGCGCCCTTGATCACAATGGAAATGGTATTCCGAAATTTGGTGGAAGGTAACCAATGAGTGGAATTTTTGGCGTCTTGGATGCCGAGCGCAAGACCGACATCGTTGTGCTAGCCGACGCCATGGCAAAGCGACTGACGCATCGCGAGTGGTTTGTCGCGCAGCAGTTCGCTGATCCCAGGTGTGGCATCGCACTGGGACAAATCGGTATCGGTATTTTCAACGCCGCGCCGCAACCGGTGTGGAACGCCGAACATACGCTCGCGCTGACGATGGCGGGCGAGTTCTACAATCGCGCGGCGCTCGCGCGCGCCACCGGCGCGACCACGGACGAGCAAATCGCGCTGGCATTGTACGAAAAACAGGGCAAGGATTTTGTGTGCCAATTGGACGGCGCGTTCGTCATCGCGCTGTGGGATGCGCGGCAGAATTGCTTATGGCTGTGCAACGACCGCTTTGCGCTCTATCCGACCTTTACCGCCCAAGTGGGCAAACGATTCTTGTTCGCGCCGGAAATGAAAGCCGTGCTGGCGGATCGCGGGATCAGTCGCGCGTTGCGCGATGACGCGACCGCCGAATATCTGCGCTTTCAACATCTGCTCGGTTTCAAAACGTTTTTTCGCGATGTGATGATGCTCCCGCCTGCGAGCATTCTCCGTTGCGATGGCGCGACCGGCGCGCTGACGACCGAATGCTATTGGGACATTCGTCGCGTCGCGCCACTCCCGGCATCCACGACATTTGAGGAGGCAGCCGAAGAAGCGACGCGTTTATTCCGCGCCGCGCTCGCCAAGATGACTCAAGGTCCGCAACGGATCGGCGTATTCTTGAGCGGCGGATTGGATGGACGTAGCATTGTTGGATTGTTGCCGCCGAATGTCCATCCGATTCACACTTTTACGTTCGGGCAAGCCGGGTGTCGTGATGAGGTGTACGCGCGGCAAATCGCGCGTGTGGCAGGCGCGCACCATCACTATGATCGGTACGAAAACGGCAACTGGGTCAAAGAGTGGGCGGATTTTCACGTCGCGTTGACCGAGGGCTTTCATTCCTGGATTCACATGCACGGCATCACCACATTGCGCGAAGCGCGTCAACATGTGGACGTGAACATTTCCGGGCTGGGCGATTTGTTGTGGACGCAACCGAATTTCGTGCCGCGCCATCTCGTCAATGCCCCGGATGACATCGCGTTCAATTCGCTCTTGTTCCAGTTGTATAGCCAAAAATACACGTGGCCCGGTATCACGTTCGCGGAAGAAAGATATTTGTACGCGGACGCGTTTTATCCGCGCGTGCGCGAGCTTGCATTTGAAAGTTTCATCGCCGAAGTCCGCGCCTACGACGGTGTGGCGTATCCGCAACGCGCGTTCGCGTTCAACATCGTCAATCACTTTTTGCGCTATATCGTTTATGCCGGAATTTTTGGACGCGCGTACATCGAGTACCGCTTTCCGTACTTTGATCCCGACTTGATTTCGTTTTGCTACGCGTTGCCGTACGAGCTAGGTTATGATCGCCGTCTGCAAAAGGAGGTGCTTTTGAAAAGCGCCCCGGCATTTGCGCGCGTGCCGACGACTGACGATGAATTGCCGATTTCGAAAGAAGGCTCGTGGACATTTGCGTTCGTCACGCAGAAACTCAAGCGTGGCGTGCATAAAGTTATCTCGCCGATGTTCGGCGACCACGCGACGCTCTACGCGGATTACGAACAGTGGTTGCGTACCGATTTGCGTACATGGGCGGAGGACATTCTCTTTGACGAACGGACGCGCGCGCGCGGAATTTTTCGCGAGGAAGCGGTGCGCTCGTTATGGGAACGCCACTTGAGCGGTAACGAATTGTGGACGATTGGCAAAATCGCGCCTCTGATAACAATTGAGATGATGTTTCGAGATTTGGTGGACGCGCGCGAATGAAACGCCCCCTCCGGATTTCACCGCTATTGTTTTTGGTTCTTGTGAGCTTGGTTGTTCTCGCCATAATGATTGTCACCCGCCCAGGGTTTCAATCGCGGAGTGTTGCGTTGTTGCGGCAATTCAATCTATTGCCGCCGGCATTACCGCTGTATATCGCGCCAAACGCGTCGGCGGACCGAGTGACTGTACGGCGCGCGGTGGTAAATTCCGTGTACGACGCTTACGGGCGCGCCGAGTATGCCCAAGTGGCGATGTTGAATGCAACCCTGAGTCAAGAAGCATTTCAGCATGCTTGGCTGGCGTTAGATGCGTGGAAGGGTCTACGCGACCCAGCGACCGGTCTGCTTCCCTACGCGGCATCTCCCTGGTACAACATCTGGAGTCCCGACGCGGCGGGTGGAAACTTGTATGCGCATCTGGTTATTGCGAGTTTCTATCTTGCGCCGGCTGACCGAGCCGGTTGGGAAAAAACAGTGTTCACCGAACGCGCACTGTGTGGCGGATTGACTTGTGAAATCGAAATTCGTTCAAAGGCAGTTACGAAACCCGACCCGGATTATGCTATCAAGTCGGCTGCTGAGTATAGCCGAGATGGATTGGTCTCGATTGTGGAACGATTTGGGCGTCAGGAACCTTGGTACAGCCGCTCGATAGAACTCACGGATGGTGTGATGGACTTGGCGCGTGTGCCAAGTCGCGCCGGTCCCATCCTCTCGAATGGCACAGAAATCAACGGATCTTGGATGCAAGTTTTATGCCGATTGTACTGGATCACGCGCGATGAACGTTATCTTCAAATGGCAGAACGAATTGCCGATACCTATTTGTTCGAGGTCATTCCGGCAAATCGCGGTTTGACGGCGAATTATTGGGATTTCAAGAATGCCAAGCCCTTGCCCGAAGACCCGCGTTTTCGCCCTGCCGCAGAATACAATTCTGGCGTCTTTGTCTTTAGTTTAATGGATCACGGTAGTGAAATCGTGATGGGTTTGTCCGAACTTTACTTGCTCGAAAAGGTTCTAGATCGCCCACAGGCAATCCGCTATCGCCAACCGCTGCAAGATTTTCTTGACCAAGTTCTCCAAACCGGTAGAACAGAGGAGGGCTTGTGGATGCGAAGTGTTGATTTGACGACCGGCAAGCCCTTTAACAATCAGGTGCTCGATACGTGGGGTTATTTGCTGGCGGCTTTTCACACATTTGATTTAGCGGAAGGCACATCGCGCTATTCGAGTCAAATTGCGGAAATGATGCGGACTGTTGCGACCAAACGGTCGTTGGATTGGGAGTACGGTCCGCAGGCAGATGGCTATGCTGACTCCCTCGAGTCTATGCTGTACCTTTTGCCATGGTTCGATATTCCCGAAGCGCGGCAATGGGTGGATGATGAAATTGAGGTGTTGTTTCTCAAACAGCGCGCAAGCGGATTTGTTGAAGGTTGGTACTTGGATGGTAATTTTGTGCGCACGAGTTTATTGTACGGTTTTTGGAAAACGCAGGGTCTTTGGTCTGATCCCTGGTCGCCACGCGTACGTGTAGGCGCCGCGCTAGATCGTGACAAGGATTTGCTCTACATTCATATTGCCGGGGAAGAAGAATGGCGTGGCGTACTCCATTTTGACCTGCCGCGTCATCAGACGATTTGGAATATGCCCATCGAGTCCCCTCGTGTGAATGGCTTGCCTGAATGGTACGTTGTCGAACCCACGCGCATCTATCGTGTTACCGATCTGTCAACTAGCATCACGACGAGTTATACCGGTTTGGATCTAGCTCAAGGTTTGCCGATTGTATTGGGTAAATCACCTCAAAACACCGTGCGTTTGGTGGTCTCGAGGCAATAAAGGATGAGGCGACCTTGCGAATCTTGATTGCGGTGCATGGTTATCCGCCCACGCACAACGGCGGCGCGGAGCGACGCGCCGAACGCACAGCGCGCGCGCTCGTGGCGCAGGGCGTCCAAGTCCGGGTGCTCTGCATCGAGTCGGTCGTGGACACGCCGCCGCAACCATCCTGGGACGAACGCGATCAAGACGGCGTGTGCGTGCGGCGGCTCGCGTTGCGCGCGTTCGACAACCACGCGCAGTACCGCGCAAGTTACGACAATCCGCAAACCGGCGACGCGGTGAAAGAACTGATCGCCGAGTGGCGACCCGACGTTGTGCATCTCTTCAGCGGTTACTTGCTTACCGCGAGTGTTCTGCGCGTGGCGGCAGAACAACACATCCCGACGGTTGTGTCGTTGACGGATTATTGGTGGATTTGCCAGCGGATCAATTTGATTCGCTGGGACGGCGCGCGGTGTGACGGACCGACGCCAATCGGGTGCGCGCGTTGTCATGCCGAGGAGCTGCGGCGGTATCGCGTGCCCGCGCGAAAATTTCCGCGCGCGGCGGACCAACTTTGGCGCGCGGTCGCACGCGTGCCGGCGCTCGCCGATCAAGTTGGCGTGCCCGCACAAATCGCGCGCGCCGAAACGTTGATGCGCCTGCTTGGTCATGCGCGCGTGATGATTTCGCCGTCGCAGTACCTGGCGGATCAGTACATCGCCCGCGGCGCGCCAGCGGAACGCATGCGCGCGTGGCGGCAAGGTGTTCAGCTCGACCAATGTGTGTTGCGGAAACCATCGCCAGTGTTGCGCGTCGGCTACATGGGACAGATGAAGCGACACAAAGGCGTGGATTTGATTCTCGACGCGTGGGCGCAGTTGCGCGGCGAGCATCCCCGCGAGTTGCGTTTGTATGGCTCCGCCGCCGGCGAGGACGCGTACGCGCACGCGTTGCGCGCGCAGATGCGCGATCTCGCCAACGTGACATGGGCGGGCGAATTTCGCGGCGCGCAAGTCTGGCAAGTGCTCGCCGATCTCGATGTGTTGGTCGTGCCGTCGCGCTGGGTCGAAAATAGTCCGAACACGATTCTCGAAGCGCAAGCGGTCGGCGTTCCCGTGATTGGCTCGAATCTCGGCGGCGTCGCCGAGTTGGTGCAACACGAACGCAACGGTTTGGTTTTTCGCGTGGACGACGCGCGCGACCTCGCGCGACAATTGCAACGCCTGCTCGACGAGCCAGACCTCTTGCCGCGTTTGCGAAACGCGGAGACGGTGTTTCGCACTTTCGAGCAAGAAGTCAACCAGTTGTCGGGACTCTACCGGGAACTCGTACTCCAATCGGCGTGACCATTTTCATCGTTATAGAACAAAAGGATGACTTTGCGAATTGGCATTGATGTGCGTTATCTTTCGCACGGACTCGTCGGCGGGGTGCATACCTACGTCGCGAACCTGGTACCCGAACTGCTGGCGCAAGCGAACGGCGACGCGGTCTTTTTGTACGCCGACACCAAGCGCGCGTTTGAACTGCGCGACGTGCCGCCGCCGGTCACGGTGCGGTGGTTGCCGTACCGCAATCCATTTTCGAGCGTCTACAACGATTGGGCGATGGCGCGGTGGATGGCGCGTGATCAACTCGACGTGGCGCACTTTCCGGCGAACTATGGTTTCGCGCCGCGCGGTGTGCGCGCGATCATTACTCTCCACGATGCCATCAACGTGATGCCGTTGTGGGAAATTTGGCGCGGGCATTCCAAACATCCGCGCACGGTCGTGATGATGACGTACCTGCACGCCTTGTCGCGCGCGGCGTTGTCGCGCACAGCGTTGATTCTGACGGTGTCCGAGTACGCCAAGCGCGAAATCGCGCGCGCGAGCGCGTGCGACCCGCGCAAAATCGCGGTGGTGCCGGAAGCGCCGACGACGGATTTGCGCCGGCTCGACGCGACCCAGTTGGATGCGGTGCGGCAGCAGTATCAGTTGACCAAACCGTTTGTGTTGGCGGATGGACTCAAAAATCCGGCGGTGTTGGTGCGCGCCTGGCGATTGTTGCCGGATGAGATTCGCGCGCGGCATCAACTCGTTTTCTTTGCGCGCACCGACCGGGTGTTGCCGATCATTCACGAGGCGGTCAGCGCAGGACACGCGCGTTTGTTGATACGACCGCCGCGACAGGATTTGGTTGCGCTGTACAACCTGGCGGCGGCATTCGCGTTTCCATCGTGGATCGAAGGTTTTGGTTTGCCGATGCTCGAAGCGATGACATGCGGCGCGCCCGTCCTCGCATCGGATCGCGGCGCGATTCCCGAAGTCGCCGGTGGCGCGGCGCTCATCGCCGATGCCGAAGACGCAGCGACGTGGGCGCGGCACCTCGCGCGCGTGTTGTCCGATCCGGCAGAAGCGCAACGTCTGCGCGACCTGGGTTTCGCGCGCGCAGCGCAATTCTCATGGCGCGAAGCGGCGCGGCAGACGCGCGCGTGGTACGCGCACGTGGCGGAGCGCGCATGAATCCGCCCAACGTCGTCGTCGTCATTTTGACGTTCAACAGCGCGCGGACGATTCGCGAGTGTCTCGATTCGCTCTTGGCGCTGCGCGCGGCAAATGTGGAAATCGTCGTGGTGGATAATCAATCCACGGATGCGACGCGCGAAATCGTCCAGCAAAATTATCCGGCGGTGACGCTCATCGCAAACGCGCGCAACCTGGGCTATGCCGAAGGCAACAACGTCGGTTTGCGTTACGCGCTGGATCGCGGCGCGGCATTCGCGCTCGTGCTGAACGACGATGTGGTCGTCGCGCCGGAGATGTTGGATGAACTGCTCGCCGCTGCGGACGTGCATCCCAACGCCGCGCTGTTGGGTCCGTTGGTGTATCACCACGCGTCGCCGGCAATGATTCAATCGGCGGGCGGCGGACAGACGCGCGATTGGCAATTTTTTCATCGCGGACAGAATCAACGCGACGAGGGACAGTTTCGCGCGGTCGAACCGGTCGGGTGGTTGACCGGGTGCGCGATCCTCGCGCGGTGCGATGCGCTCGCGCGCGTGGGTCTGTTCGACACGGATTATTTCATGTACTGGGAAGATGTGGATTGGTGTTTGCGCGCGCGCCGCGTCGGGTATCGCGTGTTGTTCGTGCCACAAGCGAAATTGTGGCACAAGGGGGTCCAGGTAGATTATCAACCGAGTCCGCGCGTGGCGTACTATTCCGCGCGCAACGAATTTCTCTTGTTCCGCAAACATCACGCCGGCGGACTGGCAACGCTGCGCGCGTTCCTGCGCCACGCGCGTACGGTGACGAGTTACACGTTGCGCCCGCGTTGGCGCGACCGGCGTTTGCATCGCGACGCGCTCGCGCGCGCGTTGCGCGATGCGGTGTTGCGACGCGTCGGCGCGACGTTGGCGATCTGAGGCAAAGCGCGATGCGAATTTTGTGGCTCACCCCGTGGTTTCCTTATCCGCCGGACAATGGCATTCGAATTCGGTTGTTCAATCTCTTGCGCGCGCTCGGCACACAACACGACATTACGTTGCTGTCCTTTGTGCGCGAAGGCGAACGCGCCGCGCCGGAATTTCTGCGCGAGGTTTGCCGCTCTGTCGAAACGGTCGCGTGGAGGGAGTATCAGCCCACGCGCGCTCAGGCAGTCGCCGGCTTTTTGGCGACGACGCCGCGCTCGATTGTGGACACGTATAATCGGGAGATGGACGCGCGGGTGCGCCAAGCGTGCGCGACGAATTCGTTCGACGCGATCATCGCGAGCACGCTGGATGTCGCGTTGTATGCGCTCAAGGGTACGGCGCGCGTGCGCGTGCTCGAAGAACACAATTGCATGACGCGTTGGATCCAGGACAAGTATCGCGCGCATCGGGGCTGGCTGAAACGCGCGCGCTACGCGCTGACCTTTCTCAAGTATCAGCAATTCGAGCGCGGAGTGTACGCGCGGTTCGATGCGTGCACGATGGTTTCCGAACTGGATGCGCGCGCGGCGCGCGAGTTGCTCGATTATCGCAAACCGCTCGCGGTGGTTCCGAACGCGATGGACCTGGAATTTTATCGCGCCACCTTTTCGCCGCAACCCAACACGCTGATTTTCAACGGCAGTCTGACGTACGACGCGAATCTGGACGCGATGCGCTTTTTTGCGCGCGAGATTTGGTCGCGCATTCGCGCGGACGCGCCAAACGCGACTCTGCGGATTACGGGTCGCGCGAATGGCGCAAGCGCGTTGAACTTTGACGACGGCATTACATTGACCGGTTATCTCGACGATATTCGACCGGCGGTGGGGCAGGCGTGGGCGTGCGTCGCGCCGCTGCGCACCGGCGGCGGCACGCGGCTCAAGATTTTGGAAGCGATGGCGCTTGGCACGCCGGTGGTGACCACCGCGAAAGGCGCGGAAGGATTGGACGTGATGCACGGCGAAAATATTTTGATTGCCGACACGCCCGCCGAGTTCGCCGCGCAGACGCTCGCGTTGTTGCGCGATGCAAACCTGCGGGCGCGGCTCGCGCGCAATGCGCGGCAGTTGGTTGAAACGCATTACTCCTGGGAACGGTGCGGCAAACAATTTGAAGAATTCGTACGCGCGCAGGTCGCCGGATGAGTAAGTATTTCGGTTTGATCGGGTGCGGGAGCAAATAGATGTTGACGTTCGATCAATTTTATAGGTCGGTTTGGTTCCGTCCGGCATTTGCCATTGTCGTATTGGCGGCGGCGGCGGCGTTTGGTTATTTATCGGTGCGTTACGATCCATATCTCGTGTTGCTCGTGGCGAGCGCCCCACTTGTGGCACTGGGACTAGATTGGATCCTGCGCCGATTGCATTGGATACCTCCCGTGATTTTGATTGCCGCTACGCTAACGAGTTGGGATGTCTCTAAAGGGCTGACCGTGGCGCTGATCGCCGCGACGGGGTTTACCGTTTTATGGTTGCTGAGACAAGTGTTAGTCACGCGCCAGACCGAGTTCGCTTCATCGCCTGTTATTTTGTCTGCGCTCGCGTTCGCGCTAGTTGCGTTGCTCTCGTACGGGTGGTCACAAATCGCGTCAGATCCGTTTTTGGTGACCTGGGGATCGTTTCCCTTTACGCAACTAGGTCAGTTGGCGATTTTTGTTTTCTCTCCGTTTGTGCTCATCATGACCGCAAGTTTGATTACTCACACGCGGCATCTGAAATATCTTATCTACACATTTCTGATCGTCACACTGATTGGCGGTCTAGCGGAATTCTTGATGCTTCCCGTTCGCTTGAATATGCGCGGCATGGTGTATACCTGGGTTGCCTGTTTGGCGTTTGGGCAACTGCTGTACAATCGTACTGCATCGCACTGGCAACGCGGATTGTCGATCACGCTGCTCGCGATTTGGTTCGCCGTCAGTTTCCTGCGCGGGATTACCTGGGTGTCGGGGTGGTTGCCCGGTATGTTTGCGATGGTGATATTGACCTTTTTCAAATCCAAGCGGTTATTTCTTCTGTTGTTGCTGATCGCGATTGTGCTGGGAGTGGGCGCCAGTGCGTGGGTGGGGGATCGTTATATCGACGAGTACAACGAATCGGGTGGAACGCGCTTATATCGGTGGCAAACGCTGTTTGAGCAACCCTTTGTCTGGAATCATTGGCTACTGGGGATGGGACCAGCTGGCTACGCGCGCTATTTCATGACCTATATACCTACGAATGCCATGTCGACGCATTCCAATTACATTGATATCCTTTTGCAACTCGGAATACTCGGTATGGTGATACTGTTGTGGCTGTTGGGCACGTTAGCATGGATTGCGTTCAAGCTGCAAAGGATTTCGATTCGCGATCCTTTTGTGGCGGCGTTTGCGCGTAGTACGTTGGCAATGCCAATTGTGGTGTTGCTTGCGATGTTTCTTGGAGACTGGTTCACTCCGTTCGTGTACAATCAGGGCTTGATTGGTTTTTCCTGGACCATCAATAGTTGGATCTTTCTCGGTGCGTTAACCGCGATTCCAAAGATTCTTGCCAGAGAAACGGGTAATCGATCGGAAGAATCATCGGTGAACTGCCGTGAATAGGGGCGATTGGGCAAATCAATGGTAGATTTATCCATCATCATTGTGAGTTGGAACACGCGCGCGTTGTTGGCGGATTGTCTCGCGTCCGTCGAGGCGACCGCGGGCGATCTCGCGCTCGATGTGTGGGTGGTGGACAATGCGTCGCATGACGGTTCGGTCGCGATGCTCCGCGCGCACTTCCCACAGGTCAACTTCGTGGAAAATCGCGCGAACATTGGTTTCGCAGCGGCGAACAATCAAGCGATTCCACTGACGACGAGTCCGTTCGTATTGTTGCTGAATAGCGATACCGTGGTTCAACCGGGCGCGCTAGCCGAGATCGTCGCATTCATGCGCGCAACGCCGCGCGCAGGGATCGTCGGCGCGAACATCGTGAATGCGGATGGCTCGCCGCAACGCTGTTTCGGTAAATTTCCGACCTTACTTTCTGAATCCATTTATGCCTGGGGACTCGACGCGCGTTTCCCGGTGGATCGGCACGCGGCGCTGAACGGTCGCGCCGTGGCGACGGATTGGGTGCTCGGCGCGGCGTTGACCGCGCGCCGCGACGCGCTCGACCAAGCCGGGGCGCTCGACCCAGCTTATTTCATGTACTCGGAAGAAGTGGATTTGTGCTATCGCGTCAAGCGCGCGGGCTGGGACAATTACGCGTTGCCGACCGCGCGCGTCGTTCACCTGGGCGGCGAAAGCACCAAGCAAGTCGCCGCGCCGATGAAGGCGGAGTTGTTTCGCAGCAAGGTGCGCTATTTTCGTAAACATCACGGCGCACTCGCCGCGCGCGCGCTCGATTTGATTTTTAGCGCGAGCATTCTGAGCCGGCGCATCGTTGCCCGCGCGCGCGGGCGCGCCGAGGCGAGCACGTTGTGGGCGGACGCGTGGACGCACTACTCCGGCAAAGGGGCGCGATGAAAACGCAGTGGCGTGGGTGGTGGGTGTTTGCGACGCTCCTCGTGGTGGGTGCGTATTTTTTTCCGCGCTGGGCAGACTGGAATCAAAACTCGCGTTTCGATCTCGTGCTCGCGGTTGTGGACCAAGGCACATTGCGAATTGACGATTATCGGCAGAACACCGGCGACTATGCCTTGTTCGAAGGACATTACTACAGCGATAAAGCGCCGGGCACATCGTTCCTCGGCATTCCGGTATACTGGGTCTTCAAGACCGTGTTCGCGCCGGCGCTGAATCAAACGGTCATTCCGCGTCTCGCGGCGAATCCCGCCTTCGCCGCGACCATGAATCCTGAAGGCACGGGCTTGCTCGCGGACAAGGTGTACTTTTTTATCGCGCTCGTGTGCGTCACCTTTTTTACGACGGTCGTTCCGTCTGCCGCGTTGGGCGCGTTGCTGTATCGCTTGCTCGGCGAGTTTTCGGCGAACGAACGCGATAAACTTGGCTTGACCTTCGTCTTTGCTTTAGCGACGCCATCGTTCGCGTACTCGAATTTGTTTTATGGGCATCAGATCGTCGCGTTCTGTTTGTTCGCCGCGTTTTACTTGATGTTCTACTGGCGCGCCAACCCGCGCGCGGGGACGCTCGTCGTCGTTGGATTTCTTTTCGCGTTCGCGCTCATCACCGAGTACCCTGCCGCGCTGATCGTCGCGGGCGTCGGCATCTACACGCTCGCGCAGGTGCGCGATTGGCGCAAATGGATGTGGATCGCGCTTGGCGGCATCGCGCCGCTCGCGCTCGCGGCGCTGTACAATTACGCGATCTTTCGCACGCCGCTGCCAGCGGGCTACGAGCATTCCGAACTATGGCAAGCGGAACACAGCGCCGGATTTTTCAGCATCACCGCGCCGAGCATCCAAGCGATATGGGGAATCACGTTCGGCGTATTTCGCGGCTTGTTCTTTCTTTCCCCGTTCTTGCTGTTGAGCATCCCAGGATTCGTGTCCTGGTGGCGCGCGCGCGCGTATCGCGTGGAATTCGCCGCCGCGCTGTGGAGCGTGGCGATCTATTTCCTGTTCAACGGTTCGTCGGTGATGTGGTGGGGCGGCTTTGGTGTCGGTCCGCGCTATCTGGTGCCAGTGTTGCCCTTCCTGGTTCTGCCGATCATTTTTGCTCTCGACGCGATTCGCGCGCGCTGGTTTCGATTCGGCGCGGGAATTCTCGCCGTGTGGTCATTCGTCGTCGTGTGGATCGAGACGATTGGCGGACAAAGTTTCCCGCAGACGCAACCGATGCCGCTGTTCGATTACTCGTTGCCGCGCGTGCTCGCGGGCGACCTGGCGCGCAACATCGGAATGATTTTCGGTTTGCGCGGCTGGGCGAGTCTCGCACCGCTCTTGTTGCTCGTGCTCGTCCAGGTCTTTGTCTATGTCGCGTTCGCGCGACCCGCGCAGTTCGTATCACTCAAACGGAGCATCAACTCGAATGCAGACTGAACGCGTGCGTCCCGCCGTACTCGCCGATTGGAAATTTCTGGGTATCGTGATGCTGGTCGCGGTGTTGGTGTCCGGCGCGCCGTATCTCTACGGCTGGCTTACCACGCCGCGCGACCTGGTGTTTATGGGCGTCGTGCAAAACGGACCGGACAGCGGTGAATATCTCGCGTGGATGCGCGAGTCTATGCGCGGGGTGTTCATCAGCAACACGCTGACCCCCGAACCGAACGCCGCGGTATTTTTCAATCTGGTCTTTTGGTTATTCGGTCGGCTCGCGTTGTACACCGGGATGACGATGGCGCAGGTGTATCAAGTGTTCCGTATCATCAGCGGCGGCTTGTTCCTGGTTTCGGCGTACCATTTTTGCGCGCGCCTCGTGTCCGACCTGACGCAACGGCGCATCGCGTTTCTCTTGCTCGTCTTCGGCTCTGGTTTCAGTTTGCACATCACGCTGATCGAAAAAATAATCGGCGAGATTAAATTCCCGGCGCAGTTCACCGCCGAAGGGACGACGTTGTACAGTCTGATGTCGTTTCCTTTGCTGATGTTGGGCGCGGCGATGTTCACCTTCATCTTTGCGCTCGCGCTCGACGCGTATCAACAAAAACGATTGCGTCCGGCGGTGTACGCCGGCGTCGTCGCGCTGATCCTGGGTTGGTCGCACGGCTACGATTTGATTTTGATCTACGCGGTGCTCGGCGTGTTCACGCTCGTCGTGCTGTTGCGCGACGGCATGAATTGGCACTGGTTCAAAAGCGTCGCGCTGATCGGCGCGCTCTCGGTGTGGGGACCGGTTTACATGGTGTTGCTCACGCGCACGAACGCGACGTGGCGCGAGGCGCTGGGGCAGTTTGTCAACGCCGGCGTGTTCACCCCCGATCCGTTGCAACTCGTGTGGTTGCTCGGCTTGCCGTTCTTGCTTGCCATCGTCACGTTCGATGGAATCCTCCCGTTGCGCGAACGCGATCCGCGCGAGTTGTTCGTCAAGGTTTGGTTTGGCGTCACGGTGTTGCTGATTTACTTGCCGGTCGAGTACCAAATTCATTTTCTCAATGGCTGGCAAATTCCGATCGCGTTGCTCGCGACCGGCGGACTGTATCGTCACGCGTTGCCCGTGCTCGCGCGGCTCGATTGGTTGCGCCGCTGGTCAACGACGCGCGCCCAACTCGCGCTGGCGCTCGCGTTCGTCGTGTTCGTCGCGCCGACAAGTTTCTACTTTATCGGTCAGCGCGTGCTCGACCTGAGCCGTCACCAACTGCCGTACTTTTTGACGCGCGATCAAATGGACGCGCTCGATTGGTTGAACCAGAACGCGTCGCCGGATTCTATTGTGTTGAGTTCGTACGAAGTCGGGCATTGGATTCCTGGTATGACCGGCACACGCGCGTATCTCGCGCACTGGGCGATGACGTTGCGCTTTTTCGACAAGCGCGCCAAGGTCGAACAATTTTTCGATCCGACAACCACCGATCTTGTGCGTCGTGATACGCTCGACCAATTCGGCGTGCGCTATGTCTTGTGGAGCGATGCCGAACGCGCGCTCGGCGCGTGGAATCCCGACCGCGCAATCTTTCTCGAACCAGTCTGGGTGTCGCCGCGCGCGGTGATTTATCGCGTCAAGATTGCGACGGCATGGCGTAGCGGCGAATAAATTGTCAAAGGATGAACGGTTTTTTACAAATTCTAAATGGAGTACTAACACGTCCTTAATACGCGCAATGTATCAGAGAAGAACCCAGCGTACTCTTTATAGTACTACGGTACTGGTGTCATGAAGATCCTGTTCCTCACTCAAATTTTGCCGTACCCGCTTGACGCCGGTCCCAAGATGCGAATTTACTATGTTTTGCGTTATCTCGCGCAACGGCATCGAGTGACGCTCGTTTCGTTCGTGCGCGGGGAAAAGGACGAACAGAACGCCGGGCATTTGCGTTCGTTCCTGCACGCGGTTCACACCGTGCCGATTCAACGTGCGGCATGGCGCGACGCTTACTTTTTCGCGATGAGCGTGTTGCGCGGTCAACCGTTTCTGATTGCGCGTGATCAAGTGGACGCGATGCGCGCGACGATTGCTCGTCTCAGCGCAACCGAACGCTTTGATGCCGTTCACGCCGATCAACTGGGGATGGCGCAGTACGCACTCAACTTTCCCGGCGCCAAAGTGTTGGATGAACACAACGCCGTGTGGACGATTGTCGAGCGGATGTGGCGCAACGAAAAATCGTTGCCGCAACGTCTGGTGATGCAACGTGAATGGCAAGTTCTGAAAAAGTACGAAGCGCGCGTGTGCCAGCAGTTCGATCACATTCTGACCGTCACGGCAGAGGACTGTCGCATTCTCCAATCGCTCGACGCCAGTCTGCCGATCACGGTGATGCCGATTTGCATTGACACGGATAAACTCCCGCGTGTGACCCGCGCGTCGAACGCGCGGCACATCATCTGTGTGGGCGGGATGTTTTATCCGCCGAATGTGGACGGCATCGTCTGGTTCGCGCAGAACGTGTTCCCGCTCGTCAAGCCGGTCTGCCCCGATTCGGACTTGGTCGTCGTCGGTGCGCGACCTGCTCCCGCGTTACTGCGTTTGGCGGAACAGGACGCGCGCGTGCGCGTAACTGGTTACGTGGACGATCCGACCGAGTTGTTGAGCGAGAGCGCAGTGTTCATCGTGCCGCTGCGCGCGGGCGGCGGCATGCGCGTGAAAATTCTGGATGCCTGGTCGCGCGGCGTGCCGATGGTCACGACGACGATCGGCTGCGAAGGCATCGCAGTGCGCGACGGTGAAAACATTTTGATCGCGGACGAGCCGCGCGCGTTCGCGGACGCGGTGATTCGCCTGATTCAACAACCGGCGCTCGGTCAACAAATCGCGGACAATGGGCGACACTGGGTCGAACAACGGTATCACTGGCGCGCCGTGTATCCGTTGCTGGATCAGATTTATCCACCGGCGAGCGCGACCGCGTGAACATTCTCTTCATCGTTCCCTACACGCCGACACTCGTGCGGACGCGACCTTACAACTTGACGCGCGCGCTGGCGCAACGCGGCAACACGGTCACGCTCGCGACGTTGTGGGAGAATGAAACGGAACGCGCGGCGTTGCGCGGTTTCAGTGCGGAAGGCATTCGCGTGATCGCCGAGCCGCTCACACGTTTACAGACGGCGCTCAATCTTCCCGGCGCGTGGCTACGCGGACAACCGTTGCAATCGTTGTACTGCTGGCAACCCGCGCTCGCACAACGACTCGTCGCCGAGATGCCGCAGGCGCGTTGGGATGTGGCGCACATCGAGCATTTGCGCGGCGCAGAGTACGGCATCTACTTGAGGCGCTTTGCGCGCGCGACCGAATTGCCGATGGTCTGGGACAGCGTGGATTGCATCAGTTTTCTGTTCGAGCAAGCGCAACGCGTCAGTCGCAATCCGTTCGGGCGTTTGGTGACGCGGCTCGAACTGCCGCGCACGCGCCAACATGAAGCAAGGTTGCTTCGTCAGTTCGAACGTGTGCTCGTCACATCGCCGTTAGATCGCGCGGCGTTTCAAGACCTGGAACGCCGATTCGCCTTACCGCCCAGCGCACATCCGATTCACGTGTTGCCGAACGGCGTAGACTTGGATTACTTTCAACCGATTGACATGGCGCGCGATCCGTACACGATCATTCTAACCGGCAAAATGAGTTATCACGCGAACGTCACGGCGGCGTTGCATTTGGTCAACGAAGTGATGCCGCGTGTGTGGCAAACACTGCCCGACGCGCGCGTCGAAATCGTCGGACAAAATCCGACGGCGCAAGTGCTGGCGCTGGCGCGCGCACATCCGCCGCGTGTGCAAGTGATCGGCACGGTTGCCGATCTGCGTCCGCACCTGGCGCGCGCAACGCTCGCGGTCGCGCCGATCTTGTACGGCGCGGGGATTCAGAACAAGGTGCTCGAGGCGATGGCGATGGCGACGCCGGTGGTCGCCACCTCGAAAGCGGTCGCGGCATTGTCCATCCAACGCGATACGGACGCGTTGGTCGGTGATGACCCGGCGACCCTGGCGCAACACATTGTTGATCTGTGCAACGACGCACCGCGCCGCCGGCGGATTGGCGCGCAAGGTCGCGCGTACGTGGAAACGCATCACGACTGGAAACGCATTTCCGAAACATTGGAATGCGTTTACCACCAGATCACCGGAATCCATTGATGCAAGCATCTCGTCAGTCCAAAACGAGATCCTCTTAACGGCTCTGCCCGACAATATAACTGGTTCTATCAAGTTGCTCTTGATCGTTGCAAGGAGTAGAGATATGATTTCGACAACGCTTACCCGCGAACCGGCGCGCCGGCGCGCCTATAGTCGTAACGCGCAATACCGGATTTTCCTTACGGCGCTTTTCATAACGGATGTGGCGGCGGTCAGCGCGGCATTCGCGCTGGCGTTCATTCTCCGCTTTCAGACCTTCTGGATCTGGTTCGCCGAAGACGCCGACCTGGGTCGCGAATCGCACATCGCGATTGCCGGCATCTTGTTGCCGGCGTGGCTGATGGTGTTTGTGCTCTCGGATCTGTACAATCCGCACTATCTTTTCAGCAGCACCCAGGAATACAAAAAGGCGTTTAATGCCTGCTCGGTGGCGTTTACAGTCGTCGTCGTCGTGACGTTTCTCATTCCGTACGTCCGCGTGTCGCGCGGGTGGATCGTGGCGGCTTGGCTTGCCGCCGTTGTGTTGGTGTTGCTCGGGCGTTTTCTGATGCGGCGCTTGTCGTATGTCTTGCGCGCGCGCCACTGGCTGACCGCGCGTACGTTGATCGTCGGCACGGATTCCGAGGCGCGCGCGGTCGCGCAACAATTGTTAAGCTGGCCCGGGTGCGGGGCGGACGTGATCGGGTTCGTGGATAACTTTTCCGTGCCAGGCACCAAGATCGAAGGCGACGTGCCGGTCGTCGGCGCGTTGGATCATTTGCCGGCGCTTGTCGAGAAGATGGAAATTGACGAACTGATCGTATCGCCCTCCGCCTTGGCGCGCGAAGATGTGCTGTGGATTTTTCAAACGTTTGGCACGTCGGGCGAAGTCGAGTTGCGTTTCTCGCCGGGCTTGTTCGAGATTTTTACCTCGGGCGTGAGCGTGAAAGAGATCGGCGCAGTGCCGTTGGTGAGTATGCGCAAGGTGCGCTTGGACGCGATCGAAAGCGCGGTGAAAGCGGTCAGCGATTACGGCATCGCGATCCTTGCGCTCATCTTGAATATCCCGTTGTTGGTGACGGTCGCTCTCTTGATCAAGTTCACATCGCCGGGTCCGATCTTTCACAAGCGACGTGTGTTGGGGCGCGGTGGCAAGGAATTCTACGCGCTCAAGTTCCGTACGATGTACATGAACGGCGACGAAATCTTGGCGCGTCATCCCGATCTCCAACGCGAGCTTGCGCAAAATCAGAAATTAAAAGACGATCCACGCATCACGCGTATCGGCAAATTCTTGCGTCGGTATAGCATTGACGAATCGCCGCAGTTGTTCAATGTTCTGATGGGGCAGATGAGCGTTGTGGGTCCGCGTATGATCGCGCCGACGGAAATGGAAAAGTACGGCAAGTGGCGAACGAATTTGCTCACCGTCAAACCAGGTATTACTGGCTTGTGGCAAATTAGTGGACGCAGCGATTTGTCCTATGCCGAACGCGTGCGTCTTGATATGTACTACATTCGGAACTATACGGCGTGGGCGGACATTCGCATCATTTGGCGCACCCTCTCGGTCGTGTTGAGCGGTAAAGGGGCGTACTAGTTCCTAGTGTTTGTTCACGTTTCATCGCAGAGAAAGAATTTTGGGACGCGGATTCACGCGGATTTTCGCGGATAAGAAACATATCCGCGTTCATCCGCGTTCATCCGCGTTCATCCGCGTCCAATAATTTGTTTGGTTTCGGCTTGTCCGAGTTAGGGATAATTACCGGGCTAGACGCCGTAAGCGGGGTGTGATAAAATGAGTTCAGGAGTGTGAGCACTCTCAGGGAAAAATAGGACGTATGGAATTAAAACGTTATCTGGTAGTCATTTGGAAATGGTCGTGGATGATCGTGCTGTCTGTGGGCTTGGCGGCGGGTTTGAGTTACCTTGCCACGTCACGCCAGTCGAGTATTTATCAAGCATCGGCGCGGTTGATCGTGGGTCAAGGCGTACAGAATCCGAATCCGAGTCCCCAAGATTTTGCGACTAGCGCCGCGCTCGCGTTGACGTACATCGAAATTGCCAAGACGACGCCGGTGATCAAAGGCACGATAGACACGCTCGGTTTGAAACTTTCGCCCGATACTCTACGTGAGCGCTTCCGCGCGAGTGTCGTGCCCGGCACGCAGTTGATCGAATTGCGGGTGGACGATACCGACCCGGCGCGCGCCCAGTTGTTGGCGAACGAGCTGGCGTACCAACTCACTCTGCAAGGACCCGCGGCGCAACAAGAACCCAAGCAACGCGATTTCATTCGCCAGCAAACCGAAGCCCTGCAAAAGAAAATCGAAGAAGAGCAAAAGCTCATCAACGAATTGCGCGTCTCGTTGCAAGCCAGTCCCGGCGCGCGCGATCTCGCGGCGAAACAACAGGAAATTACGACGCGTGAAGCCCAGGTTGGACAATGGCAACAAACGTACACCAACTTGGCGCAGTTGCTCGTGTCGCGTTCGCCCAACTATCTTTCGATTGTCGAACCCGCGCAATTGCCGGCGCGACCGTACGCGCCGAACTTGCTCGTGAACATCGTGCTTGCCGCCGTCATCGGGTTGGTCCTTTCGCTGGGCGCGACCGTGTTGGTCGAGTACCTCGACGATACGCTCAAACATGCTGACGATGTAGTCCGCTGGCTCAACTTGCCGATTCTCGGCTCGCTCGCGCGGATTGGCAACGGCAAAAACCCCTGGTGGTCGCAATTGCCGTTCATGCGCGCGCCCGCCGTGACCAAGGACGAGAACGCCGACGAATTCGGCAACGCGCCGGAACGGATTGATTTTTCTTCGGTGACCGGACCCTTGAGTGAAAAGTTGGTGACGATCCTCGCCACGCGTTCGTCCGACGCGGAAGCGTACCGCGTGCTGCGGACGAATATTCAATTTCACGGCGTGGACAAGCCGGTTCGCTCATTGATGATTACGAGCGCAGGTATCGGTGAAGGCAAGAGTGTCACCGCGGCGAATCTCGCCGCGACGTTGGCGCACGCCGGGATGCGCGTGATTTTAATTGACAGCGATCTGCGCCGTCCAAGCCAGCACCGTTTGTTTGGCTTTATGAACACGATGGGTCTGACCGACAGTTTGTTGACGCACGCGTCGCCGACCTATCATTTGCACGCGACCCCGCTCGACAATTTGCGCGTGCTGACGACCGGCGCGCTCCCGCCTAATCCGTCCGAGTTGCTCGGCTCGCAACGGATGCGGACGTTGAAGCAACAACTCGAATCCGAAGCCGATCTGTTGGTCTTTGATGCGCCGCCGTGCTTGCCCGTCACCGATCCAGCCGTGCTCGCGAATTTGGTGGACGGCGTCTTGATGGTGGTGGACGTGACGCACACGCGTCGCCACGAAGCGCAACGCGCCAAAGAAATTCTCACCCAAGTTGGCGCGCGTATCCTGGGTGTGGTGATCAATCGAGTTGCGTTTCCTAAAAATGATTACTATTACTACGAGTATGCGCCGTCCGGCGAAAAACGGCGCAAACGCCGCACCAAACCGGCGTCGAACCTCGCGCCCGGTCTGACGACCGGTAAGTAAAAACTTTCCCAGCGCTACGTGTGGTGGAGCGATCAGTTGTTCGGATCGCGACCTGCGGTACGTCATATCACAAAACATTTCTCGCATTACGTGCGTTGGAGTGACAATGTCCCAACCAGAGACTATTCGAAGGATTTGTCCGTACTTAGGTCTAATTGGTGATCCGGCATCTCACTATCGCGAACCGGACAATGCCCACGCGTGCTACTCGCCGAAATCGCCGGGCGCAGTAGAATTCGATTATCAAAAACGCGTTTGTTTTTCCGCCGAGTACGGTTCGTGCGCGCGTTTCACCGTGATCACCGCATCGTCCAGTGCGCCGTTGTCGCCTGTCCCAGCCCCCACGCGCGACCGGCGTCAACAATGGCTTTTGCTCGGTTTGTTGATTCTCGTTCCGCTAATCGCGCTCATCATCGTTGTCCTCGCGCTTCAACCGCGCGCCACTCCCCCCGAACTGTCCCTCGCGACGATTTTGCCGACGCGCACCGCGACTGCGCGCGTGACGGAAACTGCCGCGCCGACCGATACGCCGGTCGCGACGCGTCGCGTGGCGCCGACGCTCGCGCCCTTGGTCATTCCGACGCCGCCCTCGAACGGCACCTTGCTCACGCTGTCCGCGGACTCGAATCGCACGGGGTGGACGGCGACGAATGAACCCGCGCCGCGTTGGGGCGACCGGAATTTGCTGGTTGGCGCGTTGCAAAATCAAACGTATCTGGCGATCGCGCAATTTGACGTGGGCACGTTGCCGCCTGGCTCCCAGGTCTTGTATGCCGTCCTCGAATTGACCGGTCGTGATGGTACGCGGCTTGGCGCAACCGGCGATTGGCAAGTCGAGTTGGTGGACAGCGTGTTGGCAGAAAGTTGGCTCCAAGCGCCGTTCAATCAAATCGCGAACGCGCCCGCGCTTAGTCCGGTCGGGCAACCCTTGAACGCGGCGCAGTTGAACGTTGGGCAACCGAATCGCGTCGAGTTCAATCTCGCGCAACGTCAACTGCTTGAAAAACAATTAGACAATGGCACGCTCACTTTTCGTGTGCGCGGTCCGGCGAGCGGCGACAATATCTTTACCTGGGTCGCCGGCTCGGGCACGCCGACGTTGTATCTCGTCGCGATCCCCGGCGCGGTGACGATTGTGACGGCGACGCCGACGCCCGGTAATGTGCTGACCGCCGCGGCAGTTGCGGTGCGCGAGACCGAAGCCGCCATACGCGCGGGGACGCCGACGCGTTCGCGCGCGGTGGTGACCGCGACGCCTGAAGTGGGTGTCGCGTTCGTCACGCCGACGGGCACCCCGGTGAATGCCGCGACGGCGCTGTACCTCAGCCAATACGCGACCGCCGTCGCGTTGACGACGGGCACCTTCACGCCGATCCCGCCCAACGTGCGTCTCATCACCGCGACGCCCACGCCGTTGGTTCTCCCGGCGCTGCGGCTCTCCCCCGTGCCGACGAGCACACCGACGCTCGCCCCGCCGAACTTTGCTTTCGTAACCATCCCCAACGAGTTGCGCGGCAAAATCATCGCGATGTCGAATCGTTTTCCGATTACGCCCGCGGCGCAAATCACGCCGACCCCGGATACCCAGGCGTTGGGTCCCGCGCTCGATCGCACGACCTTCAACGCGAACGCGCCCATCGTGTTCGACCCGGCGACGGGCAACGTGTTGGGTCTGTTGACGAGCGAAGAGTACTATCAAGCCGCGATTTGGCGCGATGGATATTCGCCGGATCGCCGGTTCTTGGCGTATGTGGCGGGCGACGATGAGGATGTTCCACAGATTTGGCTCTACGACTTTTTGTACAGTTGGAAATTCCGAATCTCACGGATCCGGCGCATGCCCGCCAATCGGCTGGTCGGTCGCCTCGCCGCGCATTCGCCCACCTGGTCGCCCGACGGCAATTTCATCGCGTACGTGTCGAACGAGTTTGGCAACGACGATATTTTCATCTACGATATCGAAAACAAGATTACCAAGCAGATCACGTTTAGCGAATGGTGGTGGTACAAACATCCCTCGTGGTCGCCCGATGGCAAGAAAATCGTCTACTGGTCGAATCGCACAGGCATCCCACAAATCTGGGTGATGGATGTGAATGGCGAGAATCAAACGAACCTGAGCAACAGTCCCTACAACGAAATCAACCCAGTCTGGGTCAAGTAAAAGAGCGCAGGGCGAACGCGGAAGGATGAAAACACACCGGTCTTCATCCTTCCGTCTTTATCTCGCAACCTTTAATACATAGTTGGAGCGTATGAATCTTTCGATTGTCGTACCCTGTTATAACGAAGCGGATAACGTCGAAAAAATCCGCGACGAATTTTTTCCGGTCGTCGGCGCACTTGCCCAAACGCGTTCCGTCGAAGTGATCTTTGTGGACGACGGAAGCCGGGATGGAACCTGGGACGCGCTGACCGGCGCGTTCACGAATTTTCCCTTGCCGAATGTGACCGTGCGTTTTGAAAAACATCCGGTCAATCGCGGTTTGGGCGCGGCGATGCGAACCGGCTTTGCCGCCGCGCGCGGCGAGGTGATCGTCACGACCGACAGCGACGGGACGTACCAGTTCCAAACGATCCCCGATCTGCTCGCGTGCTTGACGCCGGGTGTGGACATGGTGACCGCGTCGCCGTACCATCCGCGCGGCGCAATCGTCGGCGTGCCGGCGTGGCGGCTCTTTTTCAGCCGCGGCTCTTCGCTGATGTATCGCCTCATCGCGGACTGGAACGTGAACACGTACACCTGTTTGTTCCGCGCGTATCGCCGCGAGGTGATCGAGCGCGTGCCGTTCGAGGCGAACGGATTTCTTGCCGGCACGGAACTGATGGTGAATGCGATGATGCTGGGCTATCGCGTCGCGGAATATCCCGCCGTGTTGCATTCGCGCATGCACGGCGTTTCGAAAGCGAAAATCACGCGCACGATTCTCGCGCACCTGGGTTATCAAGGGGAGGTGCTGTTGCGCCGATTGCATCTCAAACGGCGCGTCGCCCCGCGCGAGGCAGGCGCGACGCGATGAAAATTCTCTCGATTGTCGGCGCGCGACCGGAATTTGTGCAAGCCGCGCCGGTGAGCCGCGCGCTCCGCACCGCGCACCGCGAAATTCTCGTCCATACCGGTCAGCACTATGACTACCAAATGTCGCAAGCATTTTTTGACGAACTCGGTATTCCCGCGCCGGATTACAACCTCGAAGTCGGTTCGGGCGCGCAAGGCAAACAGACCGGCGAAATCATGGCGCGGCTCGAAGAGGTCGTGCTGAAGGAATTACCCGACCTGGTTTTGTTGCGCGGCGATACTAACTCGACGCTGGCGGGCGCGCTCATCGCCAGCAAATTGCACGTACCCGCCGCGCACATCGAAGCCGGCGAACGCAGTTTTGATCGGCGGATGCCGGAAGAAGTGAATCGCATCGTCGCGGACGCGCTCGCCGATTTGCACTTTTGCGTCAGCGAAAAAGGCGTGCGCCAACTGGCGGTGGAGGGCGTGACGCAGACCGCGCATTTCGTCGGCGATGTGATGCTCGACGCGATGATGCAGAATCGCGCGCTCGCGCACCGCCAAGCCGGCGATGTGTTATCGCGCGTGAATGTGACGCCGCACCAGTACGCGCTCGTCACCGTGCATCGCGCCGCGAACACGGACGACCCGGCGCGGCTCGCGAACATCGTCGCCGCGTTGAACGGCGCGCGCGAGCCGGTCGTGTTCCCCGCGCATCCGCGCACGCGCAAGGCGCTCGCGAACATCGGCGCGACGTTCGGCGCGCACGTGCGCGTGTGCGAGCCGGTCAGTTACTTTGAGATGATGGTGCTCGAAGAAAACGCGCGGCTCATCGCGACCGATTCCGGCGGCGTGCAACGCGAGGCGTACTTTTTCGGCGTACCGTGCATCACGCTGCGCGACGAGACCGAGTG
Source organism: Chloroflexota bacterium (assembly GCA_016219275.1). Taxonomy (NCBI): domain Bacteria; kingdom Bacillati; phylum Chloroflexota; species Chloroflexota bacterium. The sequence continues at coordinate 126,230 of JACRBM010000040.1, read as the reverse complement.
GACCGAAACGGTTGCGGCTGGATGGAATCACCTGGTTGGCGTCGAACCGGCGCGCGTGCTCGACGCGTGGCGCAACGCGCAAACCCCGGCGGAACATCCACCACTCTTCGGCGACGGACACGCAGCGCAACAAATTCTCGCGGTGCTCGCGCGTGTTGATCTGCGCTACGGCATCGGCGACGGGCAACGACGCGTCAACAGTCCGATTCTCGCGTTGTTAAAGTAGCGAATAGCGAATGGCGGATGGCGAATGGCGGATGGCGGATTGCAAATTGCGAATTGCGAATTGCGAACCTGAAACCTGGATTCTGGATTCTGAATTCTGGCTTCTGACTTCCAACTTCTAATTTCCAACTTCTAGTCTCCAATTTCCAATTTCCAAACGAGGTATCCTTTGGCGATAGGCATTATTGGCGGTGGTATCATGGGCATCACGCTGGGTTATTTGCTCGCGCGGCGTGGTGTGCCCGTTGAGATATTCGAAGCGTCACCGGTGCTAGGTGGTCTGGCGGGACCGCTCGTGCTCGAAGATGGCACCGCCGTGGATCGCTTTTATCACGCGATTCTTTCGAGCGATAGTTCTTTGCGCGAGCTGAGTGACGATCTGGGTATCGCGGATCAATTGCGATTCCGCGAAACGCGGATGGGATTTTTTCATCAAGGCACGATTTACTCGATGAATAGCGTCGTCGAGTTTTTGCGCTTTCCACCGCTCGGCTGGGTGGATCGTTTTCGACTCGGCTTGAACATTGCGTACGCGCAAGTGATTCGCGATTGGCACGCGCTCGAAAGCGTCGGCGTCGAAGATTGGCTCGTTCAGTGGAGCGGACGCGGCACATACGAAAATATCTGGAAGCCGATGCTCAAAGCGAAATTCGACGGCGGTTTCGAGAACACGCCCGCGACGTACATCTGGGCGCGGATGGTGCGGACGCGTTCGACGCGCAGCGGCGCGAATCAAAAAGAAATGTCGGGGCATCTCATCGGCGGGTACGCGACGCTGATGCAAGCGATGGCGCAAAAAATTGAATCCGCCGGCGGCAAGATTCATTTGAAGACACCTGTGCAACAGGTTGTCCTCGAACAGAATCGCGCGCGCGGCATTCGCATCCGCGACACGGTGCGCGAGTTCGACGCGGTCGTCGTGACGATGCAAGCGCCGGTGTTTCGGCGCTTGATTCCAGACGCGCCCGCCGAGTATCACGATTTGCTCGGCAAGACCGACTACCTCGGCATCGTGTGTCCGTTGCTCGTGCTCGACAAACCGTTGACCGGGTATTGGACGCTCAACATTACGGACGACCGCGTGCCCTTCACCGGCGTCATCGAAACGACGGCGTACATTGATCCGAAATATGTCGGCGGCTATCATCTCGTTTATTTGCCCAAGTACACCGCGCCGGATAGCGACTGGCAAAAAAAATCGGACGAGGAGATTCGCGCGATCTGGTTGGAAAACTTACGCAAGATGTTTCCGACTTTCGATGTCCAGTCCATTCGTTATTTCCTCGTTCACCGCGAACGGTACGTCGAGCCGTTGCACGGATTAAACTCGGCGCATTTGATTCCGACGATTCAAACTCCAATCGCCAAGCTGTTTCTCGCGACGACCGCGCAAATTTATCCGGCGTTGACGAACGGCGAGTCGGTTACGCGCCACGCGCGGCAAGCGGCGCAAGTAATTTTGGCGAGCGAAACCTAGCCACACCGTTAAGCGACGGGCGCACAAACACTAATCGTTTGCATCCGAAGAGATGTGTCCCTGAGGGAGGGGAGAAAATATGATACACAACAATGTGATTCACAAACCAATTTTGCTCTATGTGTTTGTGATGATTACGCTAGCCAGTGTGATGATAACATTGGGATTGGCGCGACCGCGTCGCGTAGTCGCGCAGAGCGGCGGCGGAACGTTTACGCATACGAGTGTCGCCGATTTTAGCGCGGTCTGCGCTTTGCCGACGAACGTGAGTGTGAGTAGCGCGAACGGCGGCGAGTTGCGCTTGAACGCAACCGTCGAAGATTATTTCGACGGCGCGGCGATTGACGGGACGCGCTGGACTTTTGGCATCTCGAATCCGGCAGCGGGCAACACGAATTTGCCCGTCGTATCCGGCGGTCAAGTTACGCTGGACGGAAACTATATGCTGTCGCAAGCCAGGATCACCGCGATCCCGCGCGTGTACGAAACGCGTGCGCGTCTGATGCGAACGCCGAATACCTCCGGGCGTCCCGACCTGGGTTTTTATCGCGATCAACCGCCGTTGTACACTCCGGATTTCAATACGACCGCGATCCGTTTGTTCATTGGAGGCGACGCCGAACCGAACAATTTGATTGTGCGCGGGCGCAATGCAGTTGACACGCCGGTTGACATTGACATCCTCGACCCGGACAAGACCCAGTTCCATACGTTCCGCATCGAATGGGAGTCTGCCCAAACACGTTTTTACATTGACGATGTGTTGCAAGCGCCGATGACGATTGACACGACGGTGATCAATTCCTGGGTCTTTTTATATCATCAAGACCCCAGCGCGTACGGCGCGACTCCGCTCGATGTGGATTGGGTGCGCGGAGGACAATATCCGCCAAGTGGTTCGTACGTATCGTGCCCGTTGGATGCGAGCCAGGTCGTGGCTTGGACGACGGTCGCGATAACGGACACAATCCCATCCGGCACCGGGATTGCGTATCGCACGCGCACCTCGAATGACGGCAACACTTGGTCGGCGTGGTCTGCGCCAGTCTCCAACACGCTCACCAGTCCGAATGGTCGTTACTTGCAATATGCGGTAGACCTGACTTCGAGTGATGTGATGCGTTCACCCGAAGTGCAGCAAGTGAGCGTCACTTTTGCGCCGACCAGTGAGCCAACCAGCACTCCAACCGCGACGGCGACGAACACACCGACCAGTACGCCCACGAGCACCGCGACGGCGACGAACACGCCAACCAGTACACCCACGAGCACCGCGACCGCGACGGCGACGAACACGCCGACGAACACGCCGACGAGCACCGCCACCGCAACGTGGACGAACACTCCTGTGACTGCAACGGCGACCGCGACACGCACGCCCACGATCACGCGCACACCCACGATCACGCGCACGCCCACGCGCACGCGCACACCAACCCGTACTCGCACACCCACGCGTACTGCAACGGCAACGCGAACCGCCACCATCACGCGCACGCCGACTCAGGTAGCGGTTACCGCCACGCCAACCAACACACCAGCGCCCGGCACGCCGACCGCGACGGCGACGAACACGCCGATCCCGCCGACCGCGACGGCAACGCGTACGAACACGCCAATTCCGCCGACCGCAACCGCGACGCGTACCAACACTCCTATCGTGCCGACCGCGACACCTACACGTACCAACACTCCGCCGCCGAGTGGCAACTATGGTTTGCAGTTCGACGGTGTGAATGATCTCGCCGCGGCGAATCCAGTTAACAGTGTCGGTCCGCTCACGGTTGAATCCTGGGTGCGCCCAGGCGTTAACGGCGCAACGGGTTTGATCGTCGTCGCGGCGAATGACAACACGGGCTGGTCGCTCGAACTGACGAACGGCATGGCAACATTCTGGGTCGCGACAAACCTGGGTTGGCAATCGGTGCAACATCCAACTGCGTTGCCGGCGAACCAATGGTCTCACATCGCCGCGACGTACTCCGCCGGGTCTGTGCGCGTCTTTGTAAACGGTAACGCGTCCGCTGCCGCGACGGTCGGTACGTTGACGCAGGGACCCGCGTTGCGCTTTGGCGGCTTGACCGGGTATCCGTTTTTGAATGGTACGCTCGACGACGTTCGTATCTCCAATCTCGCGCGTTATACCGCGAACTTTGCGCCGCCCGCCGCACTCGCGCTCGATGGAAACACGATTGGATTATGGACGTTTAATGAAGGAGTTGGGCAGACAACCGCCGACGCGTCACCATCCGGCAACAACGCAACGCTGGGAGCGAATGCGTCGAGCGGTGCGGATGATCCAATTTGGAGCGCGGTGACACGATGAAACTCTTTCTCCACTCCAACACCTTCGCCAAAATCATAAATTGATCCGCGAATAACGCGAATCACGCGAATAAAAAACAAATTAGCGAAGATTCGCGGGATTCGCGGATGAAAGAATAAATTGGCGAAAGTAGTGTACTCGCGAGGTCTATGCAGATTTAACCGGCGCTGACGAGCGGCAAATCGGTCGCGTCTTGTACGCGAACATTTGGCTGGGTTAGCGGCAGACGGCTTTTTGGGAATTGGCTCAATGGCGAGTCTTGCCATGGACAACCCAACACTGATCGGCGGGTTGTTCAGTTCCTGGTGTGAAGGGAGGAAGACACATGAGTACGTTGCGTTTAGCCATTGGGAGCCGGTTTTTGCTCGCTGGTTTGGCATTCCTGGGTCTGCTCATTCTCGTACCGACCATTCAAGCGCAAAGCGCGGGCTACTCCTTACGGTTTTATGGACACGGCGTGGGTGACATTGACCGCATCAAGATTCGCATTGATCCCCAAGTGCCGGTGGATGTCGGCGCGACCGATTTCACGTTCGAGTTCTGGCTCAAGGCGAGTCCGGGCGAAAACACCGGCGCGGCGTATTGCAATGCGGACGACGGCTGGATCTATGGGAATATCATCTTTGATCGCGATGTGTACTTCGATGGCGACTATGGCGATTTCGGCATCGCGTTGAGCGGTGGCAGAATCGCGTTCGGCGTGAACAATGGATCGTCGGGCATAACGCTTTGCGGCGCGACGAATCTCGCCGATAGCGTGTGGCATCACGTCGCGCTAACGCGCAATCGCGTGACCGGCGAATTGCGCGCGTATGTAGATGGACGACTCGACGGTCAGGCGAACGGACCTACGGGCGATGTGAGTTATCGCGATGGACGCGCGACCAATTTCCCGAACAGCGATCCGTTCCTGGTCATCGCCGCAGAAAAACACGATTCCGGCGTCGAGTATCCCTCTTTTCGCGGCTGGTTGGACGAGGTTCGCATTTCCAACGCCATTCGCTACACCGCGAATTTTGCGCGACCGACGACATTCTTTGTAACCGACGCGAACACGATGGCGTTGTATCGCTTTGACGAAGGTCCGGCAGGGGCGTGCACCGGCGCGATTCTTGATGCCACGGGCGCGAGCAATGGTGTGTGCAATTACGGCGGCAGTGCGCCGGCAGGTCCGATTTATACAACCGATACACCATTTAATCCAACCGCGCCGATAGCAACGCCCACGAACACACCGGCTGTTCCTGCCACCGCGACTGCCACGACGATTGCCGCGCCAACGAATACGCCGACTAGAACCGCGACCAACACGGCGATACCTATCGCTACCGCGACGCGCACGAGTACGCCCACCGCGACGCAGACCAGTACGCCCACGCGCACGCCGACGGCAACCGGAACCGCGACCAACACGGCAATACCCGTTCCCACTGCGACGCGCACGAGTACGCCCACGTCGGGAACTGGGAATTATGCGCTCGCGTTCGATGGGGTGAACGACGTGCTAGTCGCGAGTCGTGTGATCGGCGCGAGCGCGTTGACGATTGAAGCGTGGGTACGACCCGCCATCAACAACGCGGATGGTCTTGTGATCGTCGGCAGTGATGACAATTTCGGATGGTCGCTCGAACTCAACAATGGGCGCGCGTCGTTCTGGGTCGCGACGAACCTGGGTTGGCAGCTCGCGCAGAATACGACGAGTTTGGTCGCGGGACAGTGGTATCACGTTGCCGCGACGTACTCCGCCGGCTCGGCGCGTGTGTTCGTGAACGGTGTCGGCTCGACCGCCCGGAGCGTCGGCACGTTGACCCAGGGACCCTGGTTGCAATTCGGGGGACTCATTGGGTATCCGTACTTCACTGGCGCGTTGGATGAGATACGCATTTCGAATGCGTTGCGCTACACGGCGAACTTTACGCCGCCGACCGCGCCATTTACGCCTGATGCAAACACGCTGGGCTTGTGGCAGTTCAACGAGGGCGCGGGACAAACCGCGCGCGATGCTTCCGCGTCCGGCAACGCCGCCACACTCGGTACGAGTACGAGTCCGGACAGCGCCGACCCGATTTGGATTTCCGGGTTCTAGAGAAATTTTGCGAAGGTTAAATCAACGCCTTCGCCAAAATCATTAATTTATCCGCGCATAACGCGAACCCTGGCACTTGTGTTCCCGCCAGGGCAAGTGTAACCCGAATGATTTTGAAAATTAGCGGAGATTCGCGCTATTCGCGGATAAAAAAACGGGCGAAAACGATTTGGCGAAGGTATTGTAAATGGAAACGCGTTTCTGAAAGACCGCGTTCGCGTTTGCCTTTGCAAGGGTGGAGGATCCAAAACCACTTTTGACGATTAACGTGAAAGGATCGTGAACGATGTTTACTTTTCGACTGACTTGGCGCAGAGGCGCACTGGGCGTGATGGCTTTTTGTGTTGTCCTGTTTTTCGCGCAGGTTAGTCACGCACAAGGCACTAACTTGTCGCTCCGTTTTTACGGACACGGCTCTAGCGCGCCGGATTTGGATCGCGTGAAAATCGCGATTGACCCAGCCGTGCCGGCGGATGTAGGCGCAACCGATTTCACTTGCGAGTTTTGGCTCAAAGCGGCGACCGGCGAAAATTCCGGGAGCGTAACCTGCAATCAAGACGATGGTTGGATTACGGGTAATGTGGTCTTTGATCGCGATGTGTTCGGCAATGGTGATTACGGCGATTTTGGCGTCGCACTCAACAGCGGCAAAATCGCGTTCGGTGTGAATAATGGCATGACTGGCACAACCGTGTGCGGCGCGACAAATGTGGCGAATGGCGCGTGGCATCATATCGCGGTGACGCGTAACGCGACCACCGGCGAGATTCGCATGTTTGTGGACGGGCAGTTGGATGCCCAAGTCGCTAGCGTGACCGGCAACATCAGTTATCGCGATGGACGGCTGACGAGTTATCCGAACAGCGATCCGTTCCTCGTCCTCGGCGCGGAAAAACACGACGTTGGCGCGGCGTACCCCGCGTTCAAAGGTTGGCTCGACGAGGTTCGCCTTTCAAACTCGATTCGTTACACCGCGAATTTTACACGACCGGTCTCCGCCTTTACACCCGATGGCAACACGGTCGCGTTGTACCACTTTAATGAAGGACCCGCGGGTGCGTGCACCGGCGCTATTCTCGACGCGTCCAACGCGAGCGGTGGACCGAGCAACGGCGCGTGTCAGTACGGCGGCGCTGCACCCGCCGGTCCGGTCTACACAACCGATGTGCCATTCGGTCCGCCAACGGCGGTGCAAGTTTCAAACCTGAGAGTGCGCGGCGAATCAACGGATTGGATGTGGCTGATACTCGGTGGGCTTGGCACGGGCGCGCTTGCGCTCGGTGTGTGGTGGAGACGGCGATGAAACGCGCGACGTGGATTCTCGCGACATTCGTGTTGCTGTGTGCGTGGTCGTTCGTTACGTTGACGTCCGCGCGTCCCAGTCACGCGCAAGGAACGAATTATTCGTTGCGCTTTTACGGACATGGCGTCGGTGACATTGATCGCGTCAAGATTCCAATTGATCCGCAAGTGCCTGCCGATGTCGGCGCGGGCGATTTGACGTTCGAGTTTTGGATGAAGGCGAACGCCGGTGAAAACGCCGGCACCGCGAGTTGCGGCGCGAATGATGGCTGGATCACGGCGAACATTATTTTCGATCGCGATGTGTTCAATAGCGGAGATTACGGTGATTACGGCATCGCGCTGGGTAGTGGCAGGATTGCGTTCGGTGCGAACAATGGATCAAGTGGCACGACCGTATGTGGCAACACTACTGTGGCGAATGGAATATGGCATCACATCGCCGTTACTCGTAATTCTAGTGGTACAATACGACTCTATGTAGATGGGTCACTTGATATTGCCGCGCCGGTGAATGGTCCGACCGGTAACCTTAGTTATCGCGACGGACGCACGACGAGTTTTCCCAACAGTGATCCCTTCCTCGTTATCGGCGCGGAAAAACACGATGCTGGTTCGCAATATCCCTCGTTCAAGGGCTGGGTTGACGAAGTTCGCATTTCGAATTCAATTCGGTACAGCGCGAATTTCACGCGCCCCGGTGCGCCGTTTACGACCGATGCCAACACGATGGCGTTGTACCATTTCGACGAAGGACCTGCCGGGTTGTGCGCGACGAATCAGACGATCCTCGATAGTTCCGGCGCGAGCGGCGGACCCAGCAACGGAACGTGCAAGCCCGGCGGCTCTGCCCCAGCCGGTCCCGTTTACACAACAGACATTCCCTTTGCGGTTGGCGGCGCGACGAACACCCCAACCAGTTCGCGCACCAACACACCGACGAGCACAGCAACCGGTACGCGCACCATCACGCCAACGAGCACGCCAACCAGTACGCGCACCATCACGCCGACGAGCACGGCAACGAACACGACAACGAACACGCCAACCTTAACACCGACGCCACCGCCGCCGGTGCCGAGCACGACTTTCTTACCGATGATTTTCAAACTGGACGCGATTATCCTATTCGTGCTGGGATTGGTTTTAGTTGGGCTGATCTATTTTATTTCACATCGCACTGCTAAAGTGCATGACTAACGCAACCTCTCCCACGCGGCGCGGACTCTCGCGTCGCCAATTTCTCAAGATTGCCGGCGTCGCGGGCGCGACAACCGTACCGCTCGCCTTCGGCTATCGCTGGGTCGCCGATGATTCGGCGAATCTTCCCAACACGCGTTCGCCGTACGCGCGCGACCCAGGTTGGGCGGTGACGGACGCGCCGATCCTGGTCGTCGTCAACAATCGCGTAGAGCATCCATTCGGCGCGTACCTCGCCGAAATTCTGCGCGCTGAGGGGTTGAACTGTTTTCGTATCACGCGACTCGCGGCGCTCGACCGCGAGATGCTCGCGCGATGCGCGCTGGTGATCGTGAGCGCCGGCGCGTGGACGCGCGCGGAAAGCGACCGGTTTAGCGCGTACGTCGCGAACGGCGGCAAGTTGATCGCGTTGCGACCCGAGGCGAGCGCACTGTTCGGCGTCGAGCAAGCCGCGGGCGTGCGCGCGGAAACGAATCTCAAAATCGAATCGCGCTACGCAAGTGGTATGAACTCGCCGTTGCAGATTCACGCCGCGGCAGATTCGTATCGCGTGACGAGCGCGGAGATCGTCGCGCGACTGACGGATGACGTGGGCACGCGCGGAGATTTTCCGGCGGTCACGCTCAATCGTTTTGGCAAAGGACAAGCCGCGCTCTGGGCGTTCGATCTCGCGCAGAGTATCGCGTACACGCGACAGGGCAATCCACAGTGGGCGAATCAAGAGCGCGACGGTCGCGAGGGTATTCGCGCGGTAGACGCATTTGTCGGCTGGATGGATTTGAAGCGTTGCGAAATTCCGCAGGCGGACGAGCAGATGCGTTTGTTCAGCCGGCTCATCAACGAAATGCTGACCGATGTGTTGCCCTTGCCGCGTGTGTGGTATTTTCCAAGCCAGATGGATGCTCTATTGATTGCGACTGGCGACGCGCATCAAGCGCCCGCGGAGGCGGTTGAACAGGTGCTCGCGCGCGTCGAATCGTTCGGCGGGCGGATGAGTATTTATTACACGCCGGGATTTTGGAATGGCTGGCGGCGCGGCGTGTTCAAAGTGGGCGGCGCGGACGCGCTGGCGTTGTTCGGCGGTCGCTGGGTCGAGCCGACGCCGACCCAGGTCGCGCAGTGGCGCGCGCGCGGTCACGAGTTTGGTTTTCATCCCTACGTCGAAGAAGGTTTGGAGAACGGCGCGCGACGATATTGGCAAGAATTTTCGACGCACGGATACGCGCCGGTCGCGCCGACGGTGCGGACGCATCGCATTTTGTGGACGGGCTGGGTCGAGACGGCGCGCGTGCAAGCCGGTTTCGGCATTCGGATGAATTTGGATTACTATCATTATGGCACGGCGTTCCAACGCGCGTCCGGCGATTGGGCATACGGTTATTTTACCGGCAGTGGTGTGCCGATGAAATTTGTGGACGAGCAAGGACGTGTGCTCGATATCCTCCAACAAGCCACGCAGTTGGTGGACGAGCATTTGATGAAAATGCCGTGGGGCGGTGGCTGGGCGAATCTGACCGGCGATGCTGCCGCGCACATCGCGCGCGCGGCGATAGACCGCGCGTTGCGCGACGCGCCGGCGGCGCTCGGCGCGCAGTTTCACGTTGACCCGTTCGCGGCGGGCGGCGATTTTGCCGCGAACGCGACGCGCTTTCTCGATGGCACGCTCGCGTACGCGGCGTCGCGCGGCATGCCGATTTGGAATGCCGAACATTGGTTGCGTTGGAGCGACACGCGGCACGACGCGGCATTCGAGAATCTCGTCTGGGATGCGACGGCGCGGCGCTTGGCGTTTCAAGTGACGAGCCGCGCGGCGGCGGATGTGACGATGGAGATACTCGTACCGGCGCAATTCAACGCGCGGCGTGTAGCGCGCGTCGAGATGGATGGCGCGATGGTGAACACGCGTGCGCGCGCAGTAAGCGGCGCGGAATTTGCGGCGATCGCGATGATGGCGGGTACGCATCGCGTTGTGGCGATGTACGAGTGACCCCACCCTTGTGAAGGTTTCCAACCACTTTGTCGAGACCTCGCGCGACGATGTCAAATTCGATTTTGAGAATTGCGCGTTCAAACCTTCGCAAGGTTGGCTAGTCACTGGGATAGGAATTTTGCCCATCTTGACACAGACGTTACTCGCGTCTATTATCTAGAACAAAGCGAAGAACCGCGATGTTCAGTACGATGGGCGACGCGGCGGGTCAATCCGTTTCATTTTGCGACACGTATTAACGACAAGCGTGGCAAGGTGGACGGGAATTGTAATTACAACATGCTCGCGGCTTACCGCGCGGCAGTTCACCGCCGCGCGGTTATGCGTGGGTGTTTGCTCCCGTCGCGGTCATAACGGAATCTCTGCGCGCCAACCCGCGCACCAAAATAACCACCGGCTTTGTCAGGCGCATATCGGTGATGTGTAAATGTTGCCAAGCCGGCTAGATTGTGATTCTTTGATATAGGTTTGAAAATATTGAGCGTCCGCGGAACTTGGTGATGCGCCGCTCAAATGGAGGAAAGAATGGACTATCAGAATAAACCACTTGATCGGCACAGTCCATGGCGTTGGGCGGTGAGTTTGTGGATAATCCAATTGCTCGGGTTGCTCGCGGCTGGCTTGGTGATCCAATTGTTTTTACAAACGCCGCGCCCGGCGTACGCGCAAGGTTCCACGCTAACGACGACTCACTCGACGTTGGCGGATTGGCAAGGTTGTACGGTGGCGATCACCAACACAACTATCGCGAATGCGAACGGCGGCGAACTGCGTCTCGCCGCGACCGTTGAGGATTATTTTGAGGGAACGACGATTGACGCGACACGATGGTACTCGAATATTTCTGATCCCGTTGCTGGCGGTTCTCCTGCCACATCTATATCGGGTGGAATACTGACCTTGGATGGCACATATTTGCTGTCTACCGCTGCCATTACCCAAGTGCCTCGTTTCTATGAAGCGCGGGCGCGCTTGGTTCAAACACTCGGTACATCTGGGCGCCCTGATGTGGGCTATTGGCGTCATGGGACTTTGGGACCGCGATATACTCCTGATGAAAATGCTGGCGGTTCGCGTGTGTTTATCCTCGGAGATCCTAATACTTCTGCTGCAAATGACCTTTTTACAGGATCACGGGATGGCGCTACCGTCATATTAAACAATATCGGCGATCCTGATAATTCCCAGTACCACCTGTGGCGTGTGGAATGGGAATCGGCACAGGCTCGTTATTATATTGATGATGTGTTAACAGATACGGCGATCATCAATACCAATGTTATCACGGGCTGGGCGTTCTTGTATCATCAAAGCCCTAGTAATCCTTATGGTACAACACCTTTGACGGTGGACTGGGTGCGTGCTGGGCAGTATCCCTCAAGCGGCGAGTTTGTGTCGTGCGCGATTGATGGCAGGGGCGCTAATTGGAACACGTTGTCGTGGACTTCGACGGTGCCAGGGAGTACGGGTATGGTCATGAGCACGCGCTCATCGCCCAATGGTTCGACCTGGGGCGCGTGGACATCGCAAGGGTCTACCAGTCCGGTCAGCATTACGTCCGAATCGAATACTCGTTATTTGCAATACCGCGTGGAAATGAGTTCGTCTACGGTGCTGGCTTCGCCCGAGGCGCAATCTATTTCGATTACGCGCCTGACAACTCCGACGGCGGTCACTCTGACCGATTTGCAAGCCCGCGCTGAACCCTGGAACGATTGGCGGTGGCTGTTGGCGGTTGCGGCGGGTGTTATCGTATTCGGTGCGCTTGGCGCGCGCACACGGCGACGCTAGTCTGCTTTGTTCGCAGAATAGCATAGTGTACAAAATCAACCCAAAGAACGCCAAGCCCCTTGGCGTTCTTTGTCATGTATTTTTCTAGAGCAGACTCCACTCGAGTTGATGATTGCGCTATTCAGATTTCCAAAGTTTTTGGAAACTTTAGAAATCTGGACGCCCTCAATCCGAAAGGAATCTGCTCTAGCGTAACGTAGCGGCATCGAAATTAAACCGGCGAGAGAAACGTGAACATGATACGCATTGCGCTCGATCCACAATTGAACGAAACTCACGCGCCCGAAATTCAATGGACGTGGCGGCTGGCGCTCACGACGATGGGGTTGACGTGGGAGCAAGTCTCACCTGCCGAGCCGTGTGACGTCGCCTTTGTTGCGAACCTTGCCGACGCGCCGCATGCCCAGTTCGTTATCCAAGCGAATCGCGCCGCGTGGGCGAATCCCGGCGCGCATCACTTGCAATCGCTCGCGCAGGCGGAAGGGTTGACATACCCGGTATTTCAAAACGACGGCGGATTCGCTCTGTATCGCGCGACGACGGGACGCTGGGTGTGTTCGCGCGATGTGTTGTTCGATCTGTTTTGGTTTGCGACGGGACAAGGCGAGCGCGACTTGACCAGGATCAAGCATGGCTTTTTCGATTTGACCGGCACGCCGTTGCAGAAGCAACAGGTGTTGCAACAAGCCGTCGCGTCGCGCGTGGTGCAGTGGCTTGAAGTGCGACTCGCGCAAGGCGGGATCATCGCCGGCGAGCCGTGCTGGGGCAATGGCAAACGCGTCGCCGCGTGCGCCGGGCACGACGTAGATTATCCCGAAGTGATTCGCTGGCTCGAACCGGCGCGCATCATGCGGCGACAAGGTGCGGGCGCGCTCGGTACCGCGCTCCAAGTGTTGTTCGGGGCGCGGCATCATTGGCAGTTTCGCAATTGGATGGAATTGGAGAAACGCCTCGGCGCGCGCTCGGCATTTTATTTTGTCGCGCGGCGCGGCTCCTTTCGCGAGTACGGCACCGGCACGCCGGATCCGTTTTACGATGTGACCGCGCCGCGTTTTCGCGAACTCTTTCGTACACTGAATGGCGAAGGATTCGAAGTCGGTATGCAAGCAAGTTATCTTGCGTACACCAGCCGCGAAAAATTCGGCGCGGAAAAAACGCAAATCGAAAACGCGAGTGGTGTGCCGGTTGTCGGTAATCGCCATCACTATTGGCATCTCAATCCGAACGACCCGGAAGAAACCTTGTGGATTCACGAGCAGATCGGTTTGCGCTACGACGCCTCGCTGACGCACGATCATTACCTCGGCTGGCGACGCGGGTTGTTGCATCCGTTCTTTCCGTTTCATCAGACACTACGCCGCGAGTTGAAGACGCTCCAGATTCCGACTGGCTGGATGGACGATCAGTTGTTTGGACAAAAGGATGCGAATCCCGGCGACCGCACCCGGCTTTTGCAGACGCTGGCAGACACGGTTAACGCACACGAAGGTAGTTTGATGATTGACATTCACGAGTACGTTTTCGACGACGCGTTGTTTCCGGGTTGGGCGGCGGCGTACCGCGAACTCTGGGAGTATCTGGCTCGACGCGGTGATGTCTGGTTTGCGACGCCTGCGCAGATCGCGGAACATTGGCGCGCGCGTTACGCGCGTCTCGTGGCGGCAAGTCGCGGCTTGCAGCAAGGAATGGCGTGAACACGTTGTTGCTGGGACTCGTTTTTCTTGCGCCGCCGTTTCTAAAGAAAATTCTGTTGCGGTGGTTTTTCAACGCCAAAATTGGACGACACGTCGAGTTAGATTGGTTAACCAGTATTGCTGCGCGCCACATCGAGTTGGGTGATCATAGTGCGATTCGCATGGGCACGCTTATTCGTTTGAACGGCGATTTCAAACTCGGCGCGTATGGCGAGATCAGCATCTTTAATTTGATTTACGGTTCGTCCACCTTCAGTGCGGGTAATGCGACGTACATCGGACCGCAGTGTATCATCAACGCGGAGGAGACGGTGCAGATCGGCAATGGGTCGGCGTTGGGTCCGCGCAGCATGGTTTTTACACACGGCTCATTTTTGCCGTACAACGAAGGATACTGGGCGCGCCGCGCCGGGGTAACGATTGGCAACAAGGTGTGGTGCGCGGCAGGTGTATTCTTGCATCCCGGTGTTGAAATTGGCGATGACACATTCGTCAACTCGCGGTCGGTTGTCATGCAATCCATTCCCGGCGGGTCGGTGGTGGAAGGCAATCCGGCGCAGGTGGTTTATCCGATAGAGCGCATCAAGCGAAAGATGACGCCGGCGCGCCTCGATGCCGCGATGGCGCTCGTCTTGCGCGATTTTGTCGAAGTCGGTTTGCGGCGTGAACTCGGGGTGACGGAGATCGAAGAACGCGAGGGGTACGTGCGCGCGCGTTGGCGCGGCGCACTGTACGAGATCGCGCTCGTGCGCGCGACGAACGACGCCGCGTGCGCGTTGACCGCCCCGCGCCAAATCTATCTCGTCAATCGCGCGGACTGGTCGGCGCCAGCCGGCGCGTGGGTGTTCGATTGCCGCGCGCAGCGCACGCGCTATCTCGCGGATCCGATCCACACCGCGTTGCGGATGTTCATGCTGAGATACTATGGAATTCGATTCGAAGATGATTGCTGAACGCGGGAGAGCGAATGGCTGATCTTTCAAACGAGGTCGCGCCGGCGATGTCGCTCGCGTCTGCCAAGTCGAACTCAATCGCGCAGAAGGCAAAAGCCGCGTCCGACCGGTTGGTGGGCATAGACGCACTGCGCGGGCTGGCGATCCTGGGAATGTCTTTGCGGCACACGGCGTATTTTTTGCGTTTTCCGCTCCAAGCGGAAACGTATGGCGGCGCGCCGGCAAAATTGCTGGGCTGGCCCTACTGGGTATCCGGGTTGCTTGCGAATGCGACCGCGCCGACGTTCTTTTTTCTGTTCGGTCTCAGTCTCGCGTTGTACGTCAACGGTCGGCGGCGCGCCGGCGAGGATGAGTGGGCGATCACCCGGTTTTTAGCCACGCGCGCAATCGTCGTGTTCTTGCTTGATGTAACGATTTGTGACTGGGCATGGGCGGGTCCGCGCCCGTACACGCATGTATTGCTGAGTATCGCGATTGCGATGCTCTTTCTGAGTGTGGCGCGTTGGTTGCCGCTTGGCGTGCTCACCGGGTTTGCGTTGATCCTCGTGCTGGGGTATCAACTCTTTTTGCCGGTGATTACACCGCAGTTCAGCGAGACGCAAGATTTCTTGATGGCGTTGTTATTTTCGTACAGCACACTTACGCGCCCCGCGACCGAGTTTTCGGTGTTCGGCTGGTTCCCTTTGCCGATTCTAGGTTTTGTGCTAGGGCAGTATGTTTCTCAGCCAGTGATGCGCCGACCGCGCACGTGGGTGTTCATCGGCGCAGCGATGATCGTCGCGTGGTTCGCGCTGCGCGTGACGAATGTGTTGAACGAGCCGACACCGTTCGTGCCGAGCGAAGGTTGGCGCGATTTTCTGATTATGAGCAAGACTCCACCGAGTTTGAGTTTTTTCATGTTGAACTTGGGTTTGTCGGCGTGGGCGCTTGGGGCACTTTATGCCGCCGGCGATTGGTTATCGCGTCCGCCGTTGCAGTGGCTGTCCGTGTGCGGTCAAGCGACGTTGTTCTTTTTTGTCGCGCACATCTTGGTTTATGGACCGATGACGCAATTCGTCATCTCGCTCAACCTCCCCGGTCCGCCGATCATTTACACGTTCATCATTTGGTTCACTGGACTGGCGTTTTTGATTCCACTCGCGTACTATTATCGCCGGCTCAAGCGACGCCACCCGCAAAGTTTTTTGCGTTATCTCTAAAATTTTCCAGAGCCGTTGCATGGTACGGCTCATTTATTCTTGGTAGGTTGTCGTCTGCCCACTCACAACGCACGGAAAAAGCGCAAAGATTACGTCAAGTTGCGATGACCCTTTTGGGTCATGGACGCTCAAGCCATTCTCGCTGACAATCATAGTTGATCGGTCATGCCGTTTAGAGCGAATTCCAAAGCAATTTTAGTGTTTGTGGAGGCGTTCACTTTCGCCCAACAAAACGATCCACAAAGGCAACTGGAGAACGCGCTAGTTCGGCAAAGACAAAGTTTGACGCGAGGGGGACTATGGTGCGTTTAAAAAAATCGAAAACTCGAGTGCTAGCCTACTTGGGCGCATTTCTGTTCATCCTCTACTGCGCCGCACAATCACTCCCCTCCCCACTTGATGTCGCTGCTAGCTCTCAAACATCCACCGAATCAGACTTGACCGCTTACATTCCAAATCCAAAAGTCACACTGCAATCACAATCATTCATCGCACCGCCAACGGATCAGACCGCGGCAGCACCCAACGCTGCTGAAAAGTTGTTCTTGCCGTTGCTCGTCCGCGCGGCTGGCACGTTGGTGCCGACCGCGACCGCAACCGCAATCAATCCGACTGCAACGCGGACAGCGACTTTGGGTCCTTCAACGGGCGAATGGTCGCAACACGCCCATGACGCGCAACATACCGGTTATACCGATCAAGTTGTTGCCGCGCCCTGGCGTTGGAAATGGGTGTGGAATGGCGCTAACGCCTCGGGCGGAATTGCGACCGGCAAATTCGGTTTGCCGCGCAACAGCCAGCCGGTGACCGGTGGTGGACGGGTGTACATTGCGGCGGGAGGCAATGGCGTGTACGCGCTCAACAGCGCAAATGGCTCACCGTTGTGGAATACCAGACCGGGCGGCAACATCAATTCGACGCCGGCGTATGACAGCGGGACGAACGCCGTGTTCGTTCTATCGAGCAATGGCACGCTGTACAAACTTGATGCGGCGACTGGCAACACGTCAGGTCAGTTTGCGACCGGCGGATCCAGCACGTTGCCGCTGCCGCCGAGCGTGCTCAGCGATCGCGTTTTGATTTCGATGGGTACGAAGGTGTATGCGATCAACAAAACGACGATGGCGCAATTGTGGGCATACGATGCCGGTTCGGCAGTGCATACGCCGCCGGCGTACTCGCCCTCGCGCAATCGCGTGATTGCCATTTCGGAAGACCTGATGGTTCACGCGATCAACAACGCGAATGGTACGCGTGTGTGGAGCATCAAACCCACCCCGTTAACCGCCGGCGATCCCGGGCAAGATAGCAACTCTGCCGAATCGAAATATGGTTGGCCCGTGATTGCCGAAGCGCACGGCTTGGTCTTGGTGCGTTATCGCTTGGATTGGCAAACCCTCTGGACGTGGAATCCGTGGCCCAGCACGAACAGCGCGATGCGCGCGAATCTAACCAATCGCCCTGATCAGCAAGCGATCTTTGCGTTGAGTTTGGATACCGGCGCGAGCGCGTTTATCGCGAACGTGGGTAACGGCGGCTATGGCGATGGCGGGTACATCCCGATGGGACCGCAACCCGTGGTCAAGCGATTCGCAAATGGTCAAGAAGTGGCATACATCGTGATGCGCGGCGCGCCGTGCGATGCCTCGCCGTGCGATGGACGTTGGGATTCGCACCTCGGCGAGATGGAGTTGGACAGCACCACGGTGAGTGGTTATCAAGCCGGCGATGTGCGATATATCCGCAACACCTTTTTCCCGACCGACGAACAAGCGAACCTCTCGATGTCGGGCGACTATTTGCTCGGCGGTCACTGGATGTTCGGTCTGGCGCACGCGATCACCGACCGCTCGGCGAGTCGAGGCACGTCGTCGAACAGAATCCAGACGACCGACTTGCCGCACATCATCACCTCCGCGAGCAATTGCGGATTCAGCGCCAGTCATTATTGCGGGAGCAGTCTAATCCAGGATGGCGACCCGCGCACGATTCCCGGCGGTTTCTACATCTACTACAACCAAGGCACGGTCTATGATCGCTATTGGAGCGAGTACGCGTCCTGGGTCGTCAGCAATGGCATCGTCTACTTTGTCAGCGCCGACGGCGCAATCGTGGCGCTCGAAAGCGGCGCACCCGCCGCGCCGGTGGCGAACACGTTATTCGCGCCGGCAACGACGACGCCTGCCGCGATGAAATTGGCGCAAGCCATGCTCAACGTAAACGATACGCCTTCTGTCATTCCGTACACCGACGCGCGACGCTATGCCGGACAAACGGCGACGGTCGAAGGTACGCTCCAGTTCGTGTTCAACAATGGCGTGGCGGCGTACCTGGGATTTAAGAACCCGCATCAAGGCGAGTTCAAGGCGCGCGTTCTTAAAGAAAACTGGAACAACTTTGATGCGCCGCCCGAAACATTGTTCCAAGTTGGGCAACGCGTTCGCGTCACCGGTACGATCGAATGGTATCAAGGCGATCCGGTGATTTACGTGCGTGTGCCGGCGCAAGTGCAGATAGTTGGTCCGTAACCACTGAGCTATGCAATAGCCAGGGTGGTTGTGGCGCGACAACGCGCGCACAATCACCCTGTTTTATTTGCGTGGGAGTGGTGTTGCGTGTGGGAGGATTGCCTCTAACGACCGCCCTAGCAATCTTTGGCGTTTTGTTATACAATCAAGTAGCGCGGCGACAATACGCGTGTCTGCGGTGAATCTAGGAGACGAATGGCAACTCGTGAGCAAATTCAAGCGGTCGTGTTGAGCGCGTTAATCGAGATCAACCAGCAAGCGCCACCGCACAAACATTTTGCAGTGTCGGAACAGACCGCGCTCTTTGGCATCGGCGGCGCGCTCGATTCGCTGGGCTTGGTCAATTTGATCGTCGAGATCGAACAACGGTTGGAAGACGAACTAGGCGTCGCACTGGTGCTCGCCGACGAACGCGCGATGGCGCAAAAGAATAGTCCGTTCCGCAACGTGCCAGCGTTGGTGGACTATGTGCTCGCGCGGATTCAGGAGCAAGCGCATGACTGAGACCGGCGTGATGCTGATCACCGGCACGCGCAAAGGCATCGGACGATTTTTGGCAGAGCACTATCGCACGCGCGGTTGGCAAGTGATCGGGTGCAGTCGTCAGCCGTTTGACGCGACGATGGAAAACTATCGCCACTATAATCTCGATGTCGCGGATGAAACCAAAGTCAAGGCGATGTTCGTAGATATTCGTAAAACGTACGGACGGCTCGATGTGCTCGTCAACAATGCCGGGATCGCCGCGATGAATCACGCCTTGCTCACGCCGCTCGCTTCGGTGCACAGTGTGTTGAACACGAACGTCGTCGGTACGTTTCTGTTTTGTCGCGAAGCCGCCAAGTTGATGCAAAAGCGGCGCTGGGGACGGATCGTGAATTTCTCGACGGTCGCCGTGCCGCTCAACTTGGAAGGCGAAGCGATTTACGCCGCGTCCAAGTCGGCGGTCGAAACGCTGACGCGCATTCTCGCGCGCGAATTCGCCGAGTACAACATCACGGTCAACGCGGTCGGTCCCACGCCGGTGCAAACCGATTTGATTCGCGCGGTGCCGCCCGAGCGAATTGACGCGCTCGTGCAACGCCAAGCGATTCACCGGTTGGGCGAATTCCGCGACGTAGTCAATGTGATTGATTTTTTCATTCGCCCGGAAAGCGATCTCGTCACGAGCCAGGTGATTTACTTGGGTGGTGTGGCGTGATTGATTTTTTGCTCAAGGTGTTCGAGACGAATGGCGCGCGCGAGGCGATTGTGTGGCGCGAGCGCGCCTATTCGTACACGTGGTTGTTGGCGCGCGTCGCATTCTGGCGCGCGCGGATCCAAGCCGAGCAGGTTGCGCCGGGTACAGTCGCCTTGATCGAAGCGGATTTCTCGCCGAACGCGGTGGCGTTGTTTCTCGCGTTGCTCGACGCGCAGTGCATTCTCGTGCCGCTGACCAGTTCCGTCGCGGCGAAACGCGACGAGTTCATCGCCATCGCACAGGGGCAGGTGACGTTCCAGATCGCGGCGGACGATGCAGTGACGGTCGCGCGCTTGCCGTATGCAGGCGAGCACGCGCTCTACGCGATCTTGCGCGAACGTCGGCATCCTGGGTTGATTCTATTTTCGTCTGGCTCGACCGGCAAAAATAAAGCGGCGGTGCACGATATGGCGGGCATCCTCGATAAGTTTCGCGTGCCGCGCCACCAACAACGCGCGATTCCATTTTTGCTGTACGATCACATCGGCGGCGTGAACACGATGCTCTACACCTTGTCGAACGGCGGATGCCTCGTGACGGCGGCGAGCCGCGCACCGGACGACGTGCTTGCCGCGATTGAAAAATATCGCGTCGAATTGTTGCCCACGTCGCCGACGTTCATCAATTTGATTTTGTTGAGCGAGGCGTACGCGCGGCACGATCTGAGTTCACTCAAGTCGGTGACGTACGGTACCGAGCCGATGCCGGAAAGTACGCTCAAACGATTTCACGAATTGTTTCCCGCGATTCAACTGGCGCAAACGTATGGCTTGTCCGAGGTCGGCATCCTGCGCGCCAAATCCAAAAGCTCCGATTCACTTTGGGTCAAGATTGGCGGCGAGGGATTCGAGACGCGCATCGTGGATGGGATTCTGCACATCAAGGCGCGTTCGGCGATGCTGGGTTATTTGAACGCGCCGAGTCCGTTCACCGCGGACGGTTGGTTCAACACGAACGACGCGGTGATTGTGGACGGCGAGTACATGCGCATCCTGGGTCGCGTTTCGGAGATCATCAACGTCGGCGGCGAAAAAGTGTACCCCGCCGAAATCGAAAGCGTGATTCAGGAAATCGAGAACATTGCCGAAGTGACCGTCTATGGCGAAAAGAACCCGATCATGGGCAACATCGTTTGCGCGCGCGTGCGCATTGCACGTGAAGAAGAGCCGCGTCAAGTCGTTACGCGCGTCAAGCGCTACTGCGCGGAAAAACTACAACGCTTCCAAGTGCCGGTCAAGGTGATCGTCGCGAGCGAAGAACAGTACAGCGAACGTTTTAAGAAAAAGAGGGCGCAAGTCTAATCACCATGCTGAATGTGTCTACCCGTACGCAAAACATCGCGCGCATCGGCGTGCTCGCGTTGATTCTGTTTCTCGCGTTCTACAACCTCACCGAGTTTCCGCCGACGTGGTTCGACGAAGGGTCGCACTTGCACGTGCCCAAAACCCTCGTGCGCTTTGGCGTCTATGCCGACTACAGTAGCGAGGGATTCCGGCATTTCGGTCCGACGATGGGGGTCGGTCCGACGGTGTTGTTGCCAATCGCGGGCGTGTTCAAACTATTTGGGATTGGGTTGTTGCAAGCGCGCGTGGTGATGGCAGTGTACTTGCTCGCGATGCTATGCGTGTTCTATCAACTCGCGCGCAATTTCGGCGACGCTGGCTTTGCCGCGATCGCAACCGGGTTGCTGATTACCTCGCGCGCGGTGGATGTGTCAAGTTACGGTCGCCAAGTGCTCGGCGAAATTCCGGGATTGTTCTTCCTGGTGTGCGGACTCGTGCTGTGGTTTCGCGCGTGGGAAAAAGCAGGTTGGTTGCGCTTGCTCGCGGTGGGCGGGTTGCTCGGTTTGGCGGCAGTCACCAAGTATCAGTACCTCGTCGCGCTCGCGCCGGCGTTGCTCATCACCTGGGTCTTGAATTTGGTTTACTATCGCGCCGCGCCGCAACGCGTGTTTCTCGTGCCGGGCATTCTCACCGCGCTCGTGTTTGGCGCGTGGCAGTTGTACTTGCTCGTGTATCTGGGTCCCTCGACGATTGCGGAGAATTTTGTGATTCTGCGCGAAGCAACCGCCGGCGCGGCGCTCGTCTTTTCGCCGGACTTGATGTTGCGTTCACTCGCCGAGTTGCTTAGTCTCAAAGTGTACTTGCTCGCGTTGATTCCCGCGTTGCTGTACGGTGTGCGCCTCGTCTTGCCGCGTGACCGCGCGGGACAGCAGTGGGGCGCGGTCTGGGCGCTCGTCGCGGTGAACCTGGTGTGGTACGTGTTTGCGTCGGTCAGTTGGTTGCGCTATGCGTTTCTCGGTCTCGCGTTCAGCAGTCTGTTCGTCGCGCGTTTCTTTGCCGACCTGACGCGCGGGCTGAACCTCGCTGCCTGGCGACGCGCGCCGTTTGCGCGCGATCATCTGTGGCGCGGTGCGATGGCGGTGTGGCTCGCGGGAAACATTGTGATTCCGCTCGCGCTTGACCTCCGCGAAATCGTATTCCCTCCGCCCAACCACGCGGCGGCAATGGCGCAGTATCTCAACGCGCACGTTCCGCTCGACGCGTTGATTGAGACCTGGGAACCGGAAATGGGCTTGCTCACCGATCACAACTATCACTATCCGCCGCCGTCCTATCTACCGAAAGCCGTGGGATATATTTGGTTGGATCAGCCCGGCTCTGCGCGCGACTATGATTTCTTGATGACGCATTCGCCGCCGTTCGTGCTCGTCGGCGAGTTTGCGACTTGGGTGCAGATGTATCCGCCGGAGGCGTTGGCGCGTTACACATTGGTCACAAGTTTTGGAGCGTACGAATTGTATGAAATTAAAAAATAGTTGGCTTGGATTCCTGGCTTTGTTCGCGGTGTTGCTGGGGTTTGTGCCGGCGCGTGCGGTGATCGCGCAAACTGCCGGCTGGAGCAGTCCGTTCCGCCTGTCGCTCGATGGCATGTCCTGGTTTCCCGACATTGCCGCGGACGCGACCGGGCGAGTGCATGTCGTTTGGTCATCCGACACGTTGAACTATCGCGTGTGGGACGGGCGCGGTTGGAGTGCGATGAGCGAAATCGCGATTGCGCCGGACGCGACGGGCAGACCCATTGCGGATGTGTTTCGTTTCGGGATCACCACCGATCAGACTGGTTATCTAAATTTGTTCTACTATCATTTGACGGAGGGCATCGGATATTTTACGCGCGCGCCGTCGAGCGAGGCGAGCGTATTCAAAGCGTGGGAAGCGCCCCAAATTATGGGCGCACGCGGGCAGGGTTACTATTCCGCGCTCGCGGCAGATAAGAAAAATCATTTGCATGCCGTCTACGTCAACCCGTCATTGGATTCAACCCTCGCGGATGTTTATTATCGTCGTTCCGAAAACGAGGGTGCTCTGTGGACATCGCCGCTCAATCTCTCCAACTCGCCCCGCGTCGGGTCGAGCCGACCACAAATCTTGATTGACCAGTTCGACACGTTGCACGCCAGTTGGGACGAGGGCTGGGATCGGCGCAGCGGGGAGGGCGCGGCGCAAACCGTGCGTTACGTTTTCTCGACGACTGGCGGACGTGATTGGTCGGTGCCGGTGACCTTCGGCAACCCGAAAATGGCGGCGGCGCAACTCGTGGTGACGGCGGGTCCGACGCCGGACAGCCGCATCGCCGTGTGGCGCACGACGACCGACGAAGCGGTGTACTATCAAACGTCATTCGACAACGGCAAGAATTGGGGCTCCCCTGCGCCGATTCCCGGCATTCTGCCGCGTTCCTGGATTTCGCCGCCGTTCGATCAGTACGCTATGGCGCGCGATGATCGCGGGGTGGTGCATCTCGTGTTGGTGACACGGCGGCAAGCGAAAAGCGATTTGTGGGCGGTGACTCACCTCGAATGGAATGGCAGAGAATGGGGGCAACCCGAAACAATCTTTGAACGTGAGGCGTTGTATCCAGAATATCCGCGCATCGCGATTGCGCTGGGCAATCAATTGCATGTCGTCTGGTTCACGCGCAGCGCGCTGTTTAGTATCGCGCCGATGGATATTTGGCACAGCACCAAAACGATGAACGCGCAAGCCTACACGCCGGTGCCGGCGTTTCCAACGGCGACGCCGTTGATCCTGCCCCCGACGACGACACCCGTGCCAACGCCCACGCGCTTTGTGCCCCCGGCTTCGACGAACGTTGAGCCGTTGCCTAGCCCAGGATCGAGCTCGACGATCCCGATGTTGATGGGACTAGGGGCTGGGGTGGTGGTGGTGGGCGTGACCTTGTGGTTGCGCCGCCTGAGCGCGCGTCGCGACGAATAGTTCGACCGCGCAAGATTTTTCGAGCGGAGGACGCGACCTTCGCAATAAACCGAGCACGTTGACGATTACCTTGAGGAGAAGACACAATGTCCACGATCCACAAAAGTCGTGTTGGTGTGATCGGCGTTGGAAATATGGGTTTCCATCACGCGCGCAACTATGCCGACATTCCCAATGCGGAATTGGTGGCGGTGTCGGATACGGATCCGACACGCGCAACGCAAGTGGCGGAACGTTTTCACTGCAAAGCGTATTCCAATTATGCTGAGATGTTACAGAACGAACGGCTCGAAGCGGTGTCTGTCGTCGTGCCGACCAAACTGCATCACCGCGTCGTGTTGGAGACGTTGCGCGCCGGGGTGCATACCATCGTCGAAAAACCGATTGCCGCGAACCTGGCTCAAGCGGCGGCAATGGTCAGCGCCGCGAGCGCGAGCGGTTTGACGTTTGCCGTGGGGCACATCGAGCGGTTCAATCCGGCGGTGCGCGAACTCAAACGCCGCATCCAACTGGGCGAGTTGGGCACGCTTACTTCTATCGTGACGCGGCGCGTGGGCGTGGTCCCGCCGCGCGTCAAGGATGTGGATGTGATCCTCGATATGGCGGTGCACGACATTGATGTGATCTTGTTTTTGCTGGGGCGCATGCCCAACAGCGTGACCGCGAGCGCAAGCTCCGCGCTGAACCTGGATCGGTTCGACCACAGCGAAATTTTTATGCGGTTTGGCGACATCGGCTGTTTCGTGCAGGCGAATTGGATCACGCCCATCAAAATTCGCACGCTCTCGGTAACCGGTTCGGCGGGACATGCCGAGGTCAATTATGTGACTCAGCAATTGGAAGTTTTCGAGAGTCATGTCGCGCGCCAGTTCGACGACTTTGGCGATTTTGTGGTCAGTTTCGGTACGCCTTCCAAGACCACCGTGGACCTCAAGCGTCAGGAACCACTCCAGATCGAGTTGGAAGAATTTCTCAAAGCCGCGTCGGGTGGCGATGGAAAAATCGTCACCGGTGAAGACGCGATGAACACGCTCGCGGTGGTGGATCGCGCCAAGAGTTCGATGAACATCAATTATCAACGCCCGCAAATGGAAACGGGCTAACCACACCGTAAAACGATGGAGGCAGGATGATTCACCCAACGGCGCTCGTGGAAGCGAACGTCGAGATCGGCGCAGGCACCAAGGTTTGGCACAATGTTCACATCCGTCAAGGCGCGCGCGTGGGCAAAGAGTGCATCCTCGGCAAGGATGTTTACGTGGACGCGGGCGTGCAGATTGGCGACCGGTGTAAATTGCAAAACGGCGTCAAGGTGTATCACGGCGCGACGGTTGAAGAAGGTGTCTTTCTCGGACCGCAAGCGTGCGTGCTCAACGACAAGAATCCGCGCGCGATCACACCGGACGGCGCGCTCAAAACGGACGCGGATTGGCAAGTGAGTCCAGTGTTGATTCGACGCGGCGCGTCTATCGGCGGCGGCGCGTTGATCCTGCCGAACGTGACCGTCGGTGAATTCGCGTTGGTTGCCGCCGGCGCGGTGGTCACGCGCAATGTGCCGGACTATGCGCTCGTATTGGGCAACCCCGCGCGTCTGGTTGGGTACGTCTGCGCGTGCGGCAGACGCGTGGAGGAACGCGTCGAGAATGGCGCGACGATCTGGGAATGCGCGCACGACCACTTGCGATACACGCGCGCTGAAAACGGAAATCTCGTGAGGACAATGTGATTCCTATTTCCAAACCTGTCATGGGCATTGAAGAACAAGAAGCCGTTGCACGCGTGCTCGCGTCCGGAATGTTGGCGCAAGGTCCGCGCGTCGCCGAGTTCGAGCGCGCGTTCGCCGAATTCATCGGCGTCCAGCACGCGATTGCCACGTCGAACGGGACGACCGCATTGCACGCGGCGCTCCTCGCGCATGGAATCGGTGCGGGCGATGAAGTGATTACGGTTCCGTTCACGTTCATCGCGTCGGTCAATTCGATTTTGTACACGGGCGCGCGCCCGGTGTTCGTGGACGTGGACGACACGTTCAACCTGGATGTCGCGCAAATCGAGCGCGCGATCACGCCGCGCACCAAAGCCATCATGCCGATTCACCTCTACGGTCAGCCCGCCGATCTTGCGCGCATCGGCGACATCGCGCGCGCGCATGGATTGGTCGTGGTCGAAGACGCGTGCCAGGCGCACGGCGCGCGGTTCGATGGCAAGCGGGTCGGTTCGTTTGGCACGGGGTGTTTTTCGTTTTACGCGACGAAGAACATGACAACTGGCGAAGGCGGGATGATCACGACGAACGACGATCGCGTTGTCGATGCCGCGCGACTCGTGATCGCGCACGGAATGCGCGTGCGCTATTATCACGAACAGATCGGTTATAATTTTCGCATGACCGATATTGCCGCCGCCATTGGCGTGGAGCAACTCAAAAAACTGCCAGACTTGAACGCGCGGCGCAACGAGACGGCGGAGTTTTATACCGAGAATTTGGCGCGCGTGCGGGGCATTCTCGCGCCGACGGTTGCGCCGCATCGCACGCATGTGTGGCACCAGTACACGATTCGCGTCACGCCGGCGTTTCCGCTGACGCGCGATCAACTCGTGGACAAGTTGCGCGAGGCAGGCATTGGCACGGGGATTTATTATCCGGTGCCGGTGCATCAACAACAGGCGCTGCGCGGCGTGATTGCCGACGGGTTGGCATTTCCGCGCAGTGAGCAATTCGCACGTGAGGTCGTCTCGTTGCCGGTGCATCCCAACGTGAGCGACGACGAACGCGCGCAGATCGTGCGCGCGTTTGAGAATTTCTGATGGCTTATTGATCGCGCAAATAAAAACAGCCCGGATGTACTCGGGCTGTTTTTGTTTTTTGGGTTTCTAGCGTGTCAATTCTTGCAAACCTTCGCAAGGATGAGCCGTCACGTTTTTTTGAGAATTACCGTACCGACAGAGGCAAGAAGATCCAGCTGCTCGACGGTCTGGGTGTGCTAGTCCGGGTAGGCGTCGCGGTGCGGGTCGGTGTGGGTGTTCCCCCCGTGCTTGATTCAACTTTCACCGCGACATCGTTCGTCAGGTTGTTGACGGCGAACGTGATCGCGCCGCCGGCGGGCGTCATCGGCGTGGAACTGATGAGCGCGCCGGTGTGTGTATTCCAAATGCTAACGGTGTACGTGACGCCGTTCAACAGATTGCCGATTGTGACGTTCGATGAAATCGCCGCCGGGGTCGAAGCGAAATTCGCCCAGGTATAGTCGCGATGGTGCACCCACAGGTACGCCGCGGTTTTGTCGTTGCGCCGCATGGCGTACACGCGCGCTTTGGCGTTCGATGCCGTGACTGTTTCACCGGAATAACCAGTCGGCGCATCGGCGCTCGTCATCAGATAGACAAAGCGTGCGCCGGCGTAATCCACGTTCGCGAAAAAGTTCCTGGTGATTTTGCGGTCGGCATAGCGCGCGGTGATGGTGGCTTGATCTTCTTGATCCCAGTACCAATCAATCGGCGATGTGCCAATGGGCGTGAAGAGACCAGCCCAGGTTGTGTTGTGGAGCATTCGCAGTCTGCCTTCGCCTTTGGCGGCGTTGGGATGCACTTCATTCCACACGGTTGTGCCGACGTCAATTTCGCCCCAAATCCAGGGTTTGTTCGCGCCGCTCCAGGTCGTGCCATCGCCCAACCCCAAGCCGGAACAGTACGTTCCATTCGTGCCGAGACACCACGCAAACTTTTGCACAAAGTTCGCTTCGTCGTTCACCAAGGCGGCGGGGTACCGCGACGACATCATGTAATCGTGATAGTTCGCAATGTCCATCGCGCTCGACGACCAAAATGCCGGACTGTACGCCTGCGAACCTTGCGAGGTTGTACGCAAATGGCGGTATGGGTCGGTCGCTTTTTGATATTGTCCATACGTTTGATAAAAGTTGTACACGTTGGTGCCGGGCGGGATGTGACCATGTTCGTTCCACACTTCCCATGCGAGGACTGCCGTTGAATAGCCCCAGCGCGCGACGCGATAGCGAAAGTTGCGTTTCCAATAATTGAGATGCTGCGGATCGTCAAACGTGGTGGGGCTGGGATTCCACGGTTCGTTGTGAACCGACGCATCCCAAATCCAATACGGATCGCTGTGCGAACAAAGTTCGATGTACACGCCGTTGCGTTCGGCGGCTTCGATGATCTTGTCTTCTTCATAGTTGCCGCGCTGATTCATCTGCGTGCCCTTGGGCATGGCGCCAATGTTGACGCCGCGATCTACGGGATTGAAATCATCGGGATAGGCGTACGTGTCAAAGTGACCTTCGACGGTGAGCGCCCAGCCGTCGTCTTGGTCCCACACGCGGGTGAGATTGATGCCATTGCGTCCATAGTCGTCAAAGAGATTTTCGTAGTCGAACGTCCGCTTGCCGCAACATTGCCACCATTGACGCGCGCCTGCCAGCGGAATGAAACTCTGTCCATTCGAAAACGCCATAAAGCGCGAATCGGTTGGCGCGACGCGTACGAAACCTTTCGACGCGGAAGCGATCGCGGTAAAGGCAAGCGTGCCGGACGCGGGATAGCGCGTCGTCCCCTCTTTGTCTTGCACTGTCAGGTAATAGGTGTACGTGCCGAGTTCTTCCGGCGCAAAGCGGACTTTCCACATGTAATTGGTGGTCGGCGTCATCGTCTCGGTGCTCGTGCCGCCCCGGATGTAATCCTGATAGTAGAACGCCGGCGCGACGAGCGCCGCGCCGGAGGGCGCGGTAAAGTGCGCGTCAATGCTGATGCCGTCCACGCCATAGGGCGATGTGCGACCTGGGTCGGACGCGGGCGTATCCGTCGCGTCGTAGTAATAGTACGGCAGGAACGATGTGGTCGGAAATGTTTTGGAGATTTGGAAGGTGGCTTCGAATTTTTGATAGCGTCCGATTTGGGCGCCGTTGGTGGAAAGCGAAGTGACGCTGGGCGTGGCGGCGAACACGGTCTGCGGCGTGCGCGCCAAAGCGATGAGGAGCACGATACTCGTTACAAGCAGTCGAATTGGAGTGAATACACGATGCGTTCGAAAGTCATGTCTGGTCATTTCTGTTTCTCTCATCTTTCTATGCCGAATTCTGGGTGGCTCATCGTTGTGCAGGTCTGTCGAATTTCGCAGGGTCGTGCGTTGAAAGCGGCGCTAGGGTCCACTGTGCCTAAAGATCATTAGATCGCCGCCATTCCCTTCGACGATCATCAGATTGCCGCTGACGTAGGTGTAGCGCGGGCGCACGCCATCGCTGTACGTGCCGGCGGCGATGGTCGGCGGATCGAGCACGTTCCAATACGTCCACCATCCTGGACCATCCCAGTAACGTCCGTCGTTAAAGAGCGTCAAGCCGCAAGTTGTCGCGTGCGTCGTCGGATTAAAGTTGCCGCAACTCGTTTGGCGGCGGATGATCGTCGGATGATTTACCGCGGTGATGGGGTTGAGGTAACTCAAACCCAGGGTGCTGGCGCGGTTGGTAATCTTGACGCTTTCGCTCGCGCCCCAGTGCGCGTGAAACAACGAATTGCCCGCCAGGGTGATCAGATTCTGCTCATCGGTGACGAAGGTGTACGCGCTGCCGCCTTGTCCGTTCCAGCGATTCATCTTGACGAAGCGCAAATCGCCTGCGACGAGACCGGCGATGGTCGTATTGTCGAGTACCATCTCGCCCATGTTCGAATCCCAACGACCATCGGGCGGCGCGCCTTGCCCGTTGCGGAATTGAATGTAGGCGACTTCAGTGCCGTCGGTAAATGTTTTGACGACGGGGACCGGACCGGTCGTGAGGTATGCCGAACCGTTGTACAAATCTTCCGTGCCGGTGTAGCCGACGGCGGGAATGAATTTTTCCGCGCCATTATCCAGGTTTAGCGCGAACAAGTTTTTCTTGCTAGGATTGTCTTGCAAAAAGGTACGCGCGGCGGCATTCGTATTGGGCCAGATATTGCCAGTGCTGGGATAACCCCACAGCCCCGCGTTGTGCTCGAGCCGCATTCGCAAGAACACGACGCCGTGTTGGTCGGCGACGACCGGGAAATAGTAACGATACTCGTTCGGAAAGCCAGCGGTGTTTGGCGTTGGCTTGACGCGCCACTTGACAACGCCATTCGAATTGTTGACGGCGTGGACGTACAAATCATCGGTTCCGAACACGATCACATCGCGCGATGCCGAGTATGCCAAACCGGTGCTCGCGTTCGATCCTGCCGCGTACGACCACGCTTTCGCGAGATTCGCGATACTCACCTTGTGCAATTGCCCTGAATCGGAGATGGCGTAGGCGTGCGAACTCGTCAATAGTACGGCGCGATTCAATGGCGCGTCGGCGGTGTACGTCGCAATCACCGCGCCGGTCGTCGCATTGATTTTGTAGAGTTTGCCATCCGCACCGCCGGCGAAAACACTGTTCGTGCTCGCGTCAAAAGCCGGCGTACCGTTGAATGCGGTTGTTGTTACGCGCCAAGCTTGCGCGCCGTTCGTTTTTGCTAGCGCGTACAACCCTTGCGTCCCTGCCGGCACGTACACATTGTTGCCGCCGGTCACGGTGCGCGCTTCGCGGGGCGCGTTGTAAAAGTGATTGCCCGTGCCGCCATTCGCGTCCGCGCCGTTCCACGACCACAAGAACGTCCAGGGTTCGGCTGGCTCGACGGGTGAATAACCGGTACGTTGCGCGTCGTGCGCGTCTTGCGTCCACTCGCTGTTCGCCGGCAATCCCGGTACCGTGGTCGGCGTGGGCGCGGCGGAGGTTCGCGTTGCTGTGGGCGATGGCGCCGTCGTCGTTTGAGTGGGTGTGCGTAAAGGTGTTGCCGTTGCGACCGGTGAATTATTCTGATTGATAACGAGCGGTAAAAAGAGCGGCGAGTAGGGGTGCAAAGTAGGTGTGGGTGTGCCGAGCAGGTGTCCGGGCGCTGAAGAGACCGGAGGTGTTTGGAGCGCGACGACAAGCGCGCCGGCGATGCCGAGCGTCAAAAAGACATGGCTTTTTTTCATCCCTCGAATCCTAAAGCCGTTTTGTATTTCGATCACTGACCGTGCGCCAACGCGCTAAAACGGGCAGGTCTGGATCGTACCGGATTGCCTGCGGTCATCGGCGACATTGCCTTTGGGGGAGTAGTGGAAATCGGACTAATTCGCAAGCGAGGCGTTGAACAGCCAATCGTGGGCTGGAAGATAGCGATGGGGCGGTGATGACTGGCGCGGAGTTGTGTTGTTCTAACTAACAATAAATTAACATTTCTAGCGAGGATAAACAATAGTACCGGGGCAATGGGAGTACCGTTGGGGGATACCGGGATGCGCGGACAAAATTCGATTTGCGTTCCGATTATGACGATGCTATACTGGCGACGCGTTGCCGAACGCGCCCCAAAAAAATTTGCGATTTTTTGTTTGCCCCTGCAATGAATCGAAAAACCACGTGGCTTGTATTGATCGTCATTTTGCTCGCCGCATTTTTTCTCTATCAATATCAGCTCTTAGAATTTCCGTATTACGGCGACGAGGTCGATGGCGGTGATGTCACCGCCAAAATTTTGCAGGGACAACTCGTTCCCTTCTTTCCCGATGGCGACGGACATGAGGCGCTGTACAATTTTTCGATGGCGCCTTTTTTCATTGTGCTGGGCGAGAGCGAAATCGCCAGCCGCTGGACTTCGGTCGCGTGGACGATGGTCACGGTCGCGTTGATGTACGTGTACGGGCAACGCCTCTTTCAGAGTCGCCGCGTCGGCGTCATGTCCGCCGGATTGTTTGCCGGGCTTTTCTGGTCCGCGATGTTCGCGCACCTGAGTCTGCGCGTCGTCACCTTGTCGGCGATCACGATCCCCGCGCTGATCGGACTCGTGTTGAGCGTGCGTTCGCGATCTAATCAGAGTACGCTTAAGGCGGGCGTGGTCGGCGGCATTTTCGCGGGACTGGCGGCTTACACGTACACATCGGGACGCGGTTTTCCGGTCATTGTCGCCGTGTTCCTCGTTTACCTCGTCATCATCCAACGCGAACTCCTCTTCAAGCATTGGCGCACCATGCTCGTCTACATTGCCTTGATGGGCGTCGTCAGTCTCTGGCTGTACATCTATTTGCGCGCGCATCCCGAATTCGATCTGCGGATCCGCGAGATGGCTCAACTGAGTTGGTTTTTTCGCGGCGAGTGGAGTAATGCGCCGCAGGCATTGCTCGAAACAGTGGCGATGTTCACCGTGCGCGGCGAACCGAATTGGGTGAACAATCTCTCCGAGCGTCCTGTGTTCGTTGGTCCCGAAGGAATCCTATTTTATTTGGGTGTTTTACTCTGCGTCGCGCGATTGAAAAAACCGGAATACGGTTTGCAACTGATTGTCGTCGCGGCGCATCTCGTTCCCAGTTTTATCACCGAGCACCCGCCAAGTTGGGGGCGTTCGCTTGGCATGATGCCGGCGTTGATCGTCATCACGGTTCTGCCGATTGAATGGGCATGGAAAAAACTGGAAGCGATGAAGAATGACCGGCGAGCCAGACTCTTGAACATGCGGCTGGTGCTGTCTACGTACGCCGTAGTGGTGGGAGTGCTGGGGATTTCGATTTATGCGCGGACGGCGTTCGATTTGTTTCAAGTGTGGATGAAAGCGCCCGGTGTCTATTGGATGTCGCTTGCGTTTTACGATGGCGCGGCAAAGTACGTGAATCAATCATCCGACACGACGCCCTTCAATTACATCTTCGATGTGTATACGCCGTGGCGCAAAACAAACATCCAACGACCGATTCAACGCCGCGAGGTCGCGCTCCGTTGGTCGGTGCTCGATGCGATTGTATTTCCCGACGATCCACGCGGGTCACGCATCGCGTTTCAAATCCTGGGCGCGCCGGTGCGTCCGTTGCTCGACGCGTTCGTTGACCTCGACGCGCCAATTCACATTGACCCGCGCGTGGATTCAGAAGGACGACGGCTGTTGCGCGTGTACGCGATTCCGCGCGCGCGACTTGACGCGCGACTATCGCGCGCGCGCGTGGGAACGATCTTTTTGCCGAACACGAACACGCCGATCACGACGTCGGTGCGCGCGGGTGATGCGCTCGAATTCGTGGGTTACGAAATTCTCAATGTGAACGCGCGTCCCGGCGATGATCTCAACGTGTTGACGTACTGGCGCGTCCTGCAACGTCCTCCGAATATCGCCGCGTTCGTGCATCTGCTCGATGCCGAGCAACGCGTCGTCGCGCAGTTCGATGGATTCGGCGCGGTGACGGACGACCTCGCGCCGGGGGATGTGGTCGCGCAACTGCACGCGCTTAAACTGCCGGCGGATTTGCGCGCGGGCGCGTATCGGTTTGCGCTCGGCGTCTACACGCGCGACGATTTGCAACGATTGCCGTTGAGCGTGGGCACCGACTCGGTGTGGCTGGCGACGTGGCAACTCGCATTGCCATGAATCAGCACTTTCGACACGCGCGAATTTTGTAGGGCAATTTTCCAAAATTGCCTTTTGTTGACAATGTCGCATGGCGACCGACAGGGGCGATTGAAATCGCCTTTGGTGGGCGTTCCGCCGGGCGTCCATCCCTCATTGCATTCGGGACAATTGCCTACGTGGACGCGAAATTCGCCCGCGTAGGCGCGCGACCAGCCAACGGCTCACGCGGGGCAATTTCAATTGCCATTTTACCGGCGGGCATGCTACAGTCTCCTTTTGTTTGGCAATTTGGAAAATTGCCCCACAGTCGCGCAATCAAGGGGGTTGCCAATGACATTTCCAAGACGGAGCGGAGTGATCCTGCATCCGACTTCACTGCCTGGTCGTTATGGCATCGGCGATCTGGGCGAGCACGCGTTTCGCTTTGTGGATTTTCTCGCGGATGCGGGACAAACGTACTGGCAGATTCTGCCGCTCAGTCCGACCGGCTTTGGCGATTCGCCATACCAAGGTCTCTCCGCGCTCGCGGGCAATCCCTTGCTCATCAGCCCAGAGCGTCTGATCGAAGTCGGTCACCTCGTCGCGCCCGATTTGAAGAGTGTGCCGGATTTTCCTGCGGAGCGCGTGGATTTCGGCGCGGTGATTTCGTTCAAGAATGAGTTGCTCGATCGCGCGTTCGCGCATTTCTCCGCGCACGCGCCGGCGACGCAACGCGACGCGTTCGTCAAGTTTTGTCGCGCGCACGCGGACTGGCTCGACGATTTCGCGTTGTTCATGGCGATCAAGACCGCGCGACAAGGACAGCCGTGGTACGAGTGGGATCGCGATTTGATGACGCGCGAACCGAGTGCACTAAAGCGCGCGCGCCGGTCGCTCGCGACCGAAATCGAGAATGTCAAATATCGCCAGTGGCAATTTTTCGACCAGTGGCGCGCGGTCAAACGCCACGCCAACTCGCGCGGCATTCAGATCATCGGCGACATTCCGATTTTCGTCGCGCGCGATAGCGCGGACGTGTGGGCGAACGCGCATCTATTTTACTTTGACAAGGAACTCAAACCGATTGCGGTGTCAGGCGTTCCGCCGGACTATTTCAGCACGACCGGGCAATTGTGGGGACATCCGCTCTACAAGTGGAATGTGATGGCGAAGGAGAAATTCGCGTGGTGGATCGCGCGGTTTCGTCTCGCGTTCACGCAAGCGGATGTGATTCGGATTGATCACTTTCGGGGATTTTACAATTACTGGCAAGTGCCCGCGGATGAAACGACCGCGGTCAATGGTACGTGGAAACGCGCGCCGGGCGCGAAACTATTTCGCGCGGTCAGCGCGGCGCTCGGCGACCTGGCGATTATCGCCGAAGACCTGGGAACGTTCGATCCCGCTTCGCGCGCAGGCGTGGACGCGCTCCAAGCCGAGTTCGGTTTCCCAGGAATGCGCGTTTTGCAGTTCGCGTTTGGGAGTGATGCGACGGATCACTTTTTGCCGCACAATTTACAACGCGATGGCGTGGTCTACACCGGCACGCACGACAATGACACGACGGTTGGCTGGTATCAATCGGCAGATGAAAAATCGCGCGATTATGCGCGGCGTTATCTTGCGCGCGATGGGTCGGATATCGCGTGGGATTTGATTCGGCTTGCGTGGTCGTCGGTCGCGCACACGGCGATGACGACGGCGCAAGATTTGTTGTCGCTGGGGAACGAGGCGCGGATGAATTTTCCGAGCACGAGCGGCGCGCCGAATTGGTGCTGGCGTGTCCAACCCGGCGCGCTCGACGACCAGAGTGCCGCGCGGTTGCGCGAGTTGACGGTGGTGTACGGGCGCATTGTTGTGAACAACAATGCTACAGGAGTTCAATAGCGCATTGTCGTTTGCAACAATGCTACGAGAATTCAAGGACGCTGAAGCGTCCTGCCGGGTTATTCACTTGCTGTGATTTGCGGCGCGTCGTCCAGTTCGTCCGCGTGTTCCATTGCCTGGATGATCGTCCCGCGTTTGTGGTGTTCCTTCTGATTGCAAACATATTCGATCACACGCCCCAAATCTTTTTGCCCGAACGAGACGACGCTGTACCCGCGTTGCCAATCGAATAGTCGTTCGGGTGGCTTGGGCAAATGGTTGATGTGATGCGACGCCGCGCCCTTGATCTGCCCGACAAAATCCGCGATGGAGACTTTCGGTGGCACCGATGTGGCGACGTGAACGTGTTCCGCGATTCCATTTACGGCGTACACTATCGCGCCTAATGCTTGCGCCTTGCCGACGATGTAACCATGCAATTCGGGTTCGATGTCGGGCGTGATCATCGCCCCGCGATTTTTGGTAGCGAACGTGATGTGGTAGAACAATCGCCAGTACGCCATGGTGCCTCTATGTTATTTGTGTTTTATACGAGCAAGAGCGAGTTGTAAACGATTCGCCTTTTTGTCTGAAGAATCGCATGCTTTTTGAATTCCGAATTCTCAGGACGCTTTAGCGTCCTTGTACCAGTGTTGCCAAATCATTTATGATTTGGCTCTTGCGCGCCCAGTTGGCTTCTTCACCGGTTCTTTCTTCCCCGCCACCCTTTTCCCCTTCACGGTTTTCACTTTCTTCGCGGTTTTCGTGTTCCCAGACTTCGCGGTTTTCGTGATCCTGGGTTTCGCGGGTTCCGCGCTAAACATCCGCTTGATCGCACCAAGATAGTAATTGTCCCAGCCCGTCTCCGTGCCTTCGTAATCCCATTCTTCGATGTTCTCGTGCAGCAAGTCCACGCGTGTGCCTTCGCGCGTCGGCGTCAGCGTGAACGTCACGACCGAGTTCGTGATCGTCCAATTGTCCGGCTTCCACGACTGCGCGAGTTTTTTCTCCGGCACAATCGCGAGCACTTCGCCGGTGATACTGCCATCCCACAACGAGTACGCCGCGCCGGGCTTGAGCGGAAAGACCGCGTCCGCGCCCGACCACTTGCGAATGACGCGCGCGTCGGTCAACGCGCGCCAAATCTTTTTGGGCGACGCGGCGATGATGTATGTTTGTTCGATCTTGTTCATGGTCTCTCCCTTGCCAGTGGGGCAATTTGGAAAATTGCCCTACGGGTTGCACAACACGGGCATCGTGACCGCGTCGTAATTCTTGAACTCGCCGTTCGATAATTTCTCGTACCAGCCAAATCGAATCTGGGTCGCGCCTGACGCGTGCGCGAGCGTGTAAACATCGCGTACGACTTCGCCGGCATCCCAACTCGTCAATGGTCGCCAACCATACACCGGCGCGGCTTGGTCGTCTTGCGCGAGCACGTGACCGTTGGCATCGAGCAAGTGCACGAACACACTCGCGTCGCGCGCGGGTTGTGTGATTGCCGCCCAACTCACGTACAGATCAATTTCGCGTCGTGCACAATGCGCTTGAGTCGCAAATGGAACCGGCAGACCATCGCGCGATTGGATGTTCGCACCCGGCGGAACGCGCTCCATTGCGGTGTCAATCTGAATGAGGCGCGGCGCGACCGCGCGCACGTACACGCGTTGCTTGAGCTGTTTTTCAAACCAAGGCGGTGGGCGATCCGTCAAAATAAATTCCGGCGTCACGAGCATTCCCTGTTTGAGAATCGCGGCGACATCAGCTTTGTCATCCACGCGGCGGAAATGTTGCAATTGTTCGAGCACGTCTTGCGCGAATCCAATCGCGAAATAGCGCGTGCCCCAGGTGAGCATCAGCGTTGCGCCGGTAGGTGTGTTCTGCGCGAGCGCCATAGTCTCGACGCCGGTCGGGTCGTGCGTGAGTCTGGCGATAACGGGCGCGTTCTGTATGACGAGCACTGCACCACAAACGAGCGCGGCAGGCGCGAGTACTGCGTACCCGAATTTTCGCGCGGCGACGAGCGCGTCGCTGAGAAAAATCCAGCCGAAAACGAGCGCGAGCGAAATTGGAAAAATCACCGGTGCGAGAATGTCGTCGAAGAAAATCACGACGAATGCGTATGCCGTGATCGCACTGACGAGAAAGGTGATCGCCTCGCGGCGCGTGGGTAGTCGCATCGCGGCAAACGTCAGACCCAGGATGCCGAGCGCGATGCCCGGCGCGGTTAACTCGGCGACGAGTAGATCGTTGACGGTGTTGAACTTGTCGAGCACGATGTCGAATGAGGTAGGCACGCGCACGATGGCTGGGTTCTCGCGCGCGATGAATTGGTCCCAGAAACCGCTCAACGTACCAGGATTGCCATAGACCCAGATTCCGCCCAGGTTCGCGCGCGCGGGCAGATACGCATAAGGCACAAACCCGATCAAGCCGAGCGCGATCAAGCGCGTCGTGCGCTGCCAACTCAACGCGGGCAATTCGTGCCACACTGCGAAGGCGAGTGGCGGAATCGCGAGGATGAACGCGCGATGATGCGCGAGCGCGATGCCGCCGACGAACGCGAGCCACTCGATGCGATGGGACACCTCGCCGCGCCACAACGCGAACGCGAACAAGATCGTGAGTAGCAACAACGCGAACGAGTAGACTTCGGGGATGACGTTGTGAATCCAGACGTAGCGTGTGACGCCGAGTAACGCGGTCGCCATCGCGGCAAGCGCGACGCGTCCGGTGAGATTGAGCGCGAGCGCGTAAAAAATCGCGAGCGCGGCGAATCCAAAAATCAACGAGACGATCGACGGCGCAACGGTCGGCGCAATTCCGATGAGTCGCAGCGCGCCGACGAACAAGTTACCCAAGATGACAAACAGCGGATAGCCCGTCGCGTGGAGTGTGCCCCACACGTTGAGAACGATTTGCGTCTCGCCCACGTCCGCCATGAAATCATCGGACGAGCCGTTGATCTGCGCGAGCAAGGTCGGCGCGTAGATCAAGGCGAGGAGCGCCAAGACGACGAGTAGCGCAACGATTCGCGCGCGTGGTTTCATCGTTTGCGGCGCGCGGGGGCGGCGGGTCTCTGCGCGCGCAGTTCTTCGAGTTCGTGACGGTTCTCGTCGTCCATCACTTTTTTCCACTCGGGTCGCGTATCTTGCGCGTCGAGCATCTGCCGCAGTTCGATGATCTGGTCGCGCAAGAGCGCGGCTTTTTCAAATTCCCAGTTCTGCGCGGCTTGCTTCATTTGCTTTTCGAGTTCCTCGATCAATTTCGCGCCTTCCGATTTTTCGAGCTTGCCGATGCCGCCTGCCTTGTATTCTTCTCTCCCTTCCGCGGCGACGCGCACGCGGTCGGTGAGATCGCGCACTTGCTTGACGATGCCTTGCGGCACGATGTTGTGCGTGGTGTTGTGTTCCACTTGAATCGCGCGGCGACGATTCGTTTCTTCAAGTGCGCGCTTCATCGAATCGGTCATCACGTCGGCGTACATGATCACTTGACCGCTGACGTGCCGCGCCGCGCGCCCGATCGTTTGAATCAACGCGGTGCCGCTCCGCAAAAATCCTTCCTTGTCCGCGTCGAGAATCGCGACGAGCGACACTTCAGGCAGATCGAGTCCTTCGCGCAAAAGGTTGATGCCGACGATGACGTCGTACACGCCGAGACGGAGATCGCGCAGAATCTCGACACGCTCGAGCGTTTGCACTTCGGAATGGAGATAATGCACCTTGATGCCGAGTTCGTGGAGGTACTCGGATAAATCTTCCGCCATGCGTTTGGTCAGCGTTGTGACGAGCACGCGCTCGTGTAGTTCGAGCCGTTTGCGAATCTCGGCGACCAAATCGTCCACCTGACCTTTGATCGGACGCACGGAAACTTCGGGGTCCACCAAACCGGTCGGGCGAATGATTTGTTCGACGACTTGCGCGCTCGATTTGATTTCGTACTCGGAGGGCGTCGCGCTGACGAAAATCGTTTGGTTGAGTTCCTTTTCGAATTCTTCAAAACGCAACGGACGATTGTCGAGCGCGCTCGGCAGGCGAAAGCCGTACTCGATGAGCGTTTCTGTGCGCGCGCGGTCGCCGTTGTACATGCCGTGAATTTGCGGAACGGTCATGTGCGATTCGTCAATGAAGAGCAAAAAGTTGTCGGGAAAATAATCGAACAGCGTCCACGGCGGCGAGCCGGGCGCGCGTTGCGCGAGCGGTCGCGAATAGTTTTCGACGCCGGAACAATAGCCGACCTCGCGCAACATTTCGAGATCGTACTTGGTGCGTTGTTCGATGCGTTGCGCTTCGAGCAATTTGCCCTGGTCTTTGAACTTGGCGATTTGATCGGCGAGTTCTTTTTCAATATCTTGCAGCGCGGCATTGAGCTTGTCTTGCGGCGTAATGAAATGCTTCGCCGGAAAAACTTCGACGTTGGGATGTTCAAAGAGGACTTCGCCGGTCGTCGTGTCCACCTCGGTGATGCGTTCGATCTCGTCGCCGAAGAACTCGACGCGATACGCGGTCGTGCCGTACGCCGGCGCGATTTCAAGCGTGTCGCCGCGCACGCGAAATTTGCCGCGACCCAGGTCGAGATCGTTGCGCTCGTAGTGATTCTCGATGAGTTGGCGCAGAACCTTGTCGCGATTGCGCGTCTCGCCGCGTTGAAGTTTCACCGACACGCGCGCGTACTCTTCGGGCGAACCCAGACCGTAGATGCACGACACGGACGCGACGATCACGACATCGCGCCGCGAGAGCAGGGAGGCGGTTGCCGCGAGGCGCAGGCGATCAATCTCTTCGTTGATGCTCGAATCCTTTTCGATGTAGAGATCGTGTTGCGGCACGTACGCTTCGGGTTGGTAGTAATCATAGTACGATACAAAGTACTCGACCGCGTTGTGCGGAAAGAATTCGCGGAACTCGGAGTACAACTGCGCGGCGAGCGTTTTGTTGTGCGCGATGATGAGCGTCGGCTTTTGAACTTTTTCGATGATCGCCGCCATCACGAACGTTTTGCCGGTGGCGGTCGCGCCGAGCAAGGTTTGGTACTTGTCGCCGCGCTGAATGCCTTGTACGAGTTTGTCAATCGCGGCGGGTTGATCGCCGGTCGGTTGAAACGGAGAAACGAGTTGAAAGTTGGGCATTTTTCCTCTTGCGCTAAAACCCCGTTTTCTGCCAGGTGGGGAAAACGGGGTTTAGATTTTACGCGCGCTTGCGAATTTCGGCGAGCAGGTCTTCTTCGAGTGGAAGCGGGTCTTGCCAGAGCCATTCGACGCGCAACCAGAATCCATCAACGACGCGCGATTGAAAAATGCCCCGCGGGTCTGGGTTGATGAGTTCGTACATCCCCGTCGCGTTGAGTACGTAAAACTCGGCGCGACGGCGAATCGGATCAATTAGCCAGTATTCGGGAATGCCGGCTTGTTCGTATTCGACGAACTTGTCGCCGCGATCGCGCGCGATGCTTTCCGGCGAAATGATTTCGACGACGAGGTCGGCGGGACCATCGAGGTACGTGTCGCGCAAACGATTCGTGTTCTCCGCGCGCACAAATAGAATGTCCGGCTCGCGTCCGCTGGGTACGTGCGGCAGGCGCATCAAGACGGGCGCGTCGAGAACTTTTCCTAGTTTATTGCGTCGCACGAACTGACGCAATAGAACAAAGAGAAATCTTTTGATGTCCTGATGTTGTGCACTGGCTAGTGAAGTCATCACAATTTCTCCGTTGACCCACTCGGCGTGAGTGTCTTCGTCGCACCAATCGAGAAATTCTTCAAACGTCATTTGCGATTTTGCCGGCGTGCGCGTCGGCGCAGCGGCGACTTGCGGTTCAAGCATACGCGCTTCCTTTCCAGTGCTCGGCATTATACCACGAATCGTTACCTGGGACGATACGTGATCTGCAAGTACGGACGCAACGCGCGATTGAGATGCTCGTTGCTGTTAAAGGCGCGATAGTTGATCGTGCTCAGATTTTCACTCGTGTTCATCAAAACCAATCCATTGTCCGGTTGCGCGTCTGTGTGCCACTCCTCCACCATTTTGGTCACATCCCAGGTGTACCACCCTTCGCCGCCCACGCTCACATTGTCGTACATCGCGGTGCGCCCGGGTTGGTTGTTCCAGGTGACAGCCGTTTGGGACCACGCGCCCGTCAAGCGATGCACGCCGATGCGGGTCGTGCCGGATGTAGCGGTCATCACATGGACATTCAATTTGGCTTGCAGAATCGCGTAATTCGCCGGCAGTTTGAGTCCGAATCGCAGCAGTGCGCGTTGTTTAGCGCCAGGACAATCCGGATCGCCGGAGTTGGACGCCACGTTGAGCTGGGTCGTGTTGTTCGGACTGCTCGCGCCGCAGGTCGAAGTGACGAATGCATCTTCGACTGCCGGCAGCGTGATCGTCGTCGGTACGGCGGTCAGTGTGATCGTCGGTGTGCGCGTGCGCGTTGGTGTGCGCGATGGTGTCACGGTCAGCGACGGAGTTCGGGTGAGCGTTGGCGATGGCGCGCTCGATGGGGTCGGCGTTGGCGATGGCACAAATGGCGCGACCGTGACTGGTGTGATTGGCGTATCCGTTGGCAATGACGTGCTGGTGCTCGTGGGCGTAGATATCAAAATGGGTGTTGCCGTGATCATGGCTATTGGCGTTCGACTCAGCGCGATGAGGACCGCGCCTCCGCCAATCGCGAAAAACAAAACGATTGTTGCCGCGACACCAATCCACATGCCCCAATTGATTCGGCGCGCGGGCACTGGCTGTGGAGCACCGCGCGGCAGAGTTTGTGGTCGCGGTTGAGAACGCGGTTGAGTGGATGCTGGGACGGGCTGTATCGGAAAGCCGAGTTCCTTGAGTAATTGCGCGCCCAGGGCAGTTACGGTCAACGTGCCTTTGGCGTCCTGGATCAGTTTGCCGCGCAAGAGCGATACGAGCTTGACGCGCAGTTCGTTCGGCGCGAGGTTGACATCGCGCGCGAGATCGTCGAGCGTGACCTTGCCGACGTGATTGACCAATCCCAGGATGAAGAACACGGTTGGATCGGACAGTGAGTCAATCTCGTCGCGATGCGTGCGGTACAGTTCGAGTAGATTGCGCGCGTACGAATCGTGGGAGGGCGGGTTCATCGCGTTGGCTCCCCAGGATTGACGCCTGCCCAGCTCGCCACGTTTTGCTGATCGCGATACTTGACCATCTGGAGCACGTTGACTTTTTCGATCACTTTGCGGAGCAAGTGGCACTGCGTAATGTCGTCGGGATACTTGAACGTTTCGACATTGTTGTACAGCGTTTTGAGTTCGGTCAATGCGCCGCGATACGAATAGCCGTCTTGCGCGCGTTCGTCAATAAAGATCAGCATTTTGAAATTGACGATGCGATAACTCGCAAAGTCGTGAACTTCGGCGACGGAGCCGTACGAGGTCTGCATCACGACAATGAGATCGGCGGCTTGGGCTTGGAGAAACTCGATGCCCTTTTGGGACATTTCTGCCGGCGAGCCGCCGGCGAGTTCTTCGCTAAACACCGCGGCGTGA
Organism: Chloroflexota bacterium; assembly: GCA_016219275.1. NCBI lineage: Bacteria > Bacillati > Chloroflexota > Chloroflexota bacterium. Next base: position 83,179 of record JACRBM010000040.1, on the reverse strand, counting down.
CCCAGGCGGCGGAGTTCATCGCGAATTTGCAGACGCTTGCGGTACAAATCGCCGGCGCTCGCGCCCGGACCCCACACGAGAATAACGAGCGGAGTTTGGCGCACGGCTTGTTGCAACGCGGTATAGCGCGGTTTGAAAACCTGGTCGAAGAATTGTTGCGCGCGGGGGCTGAACGCGACCTGACCCAGGTCTGCTATCGGGGATGCTTGCGGAGTCGCCATTGGCTTGTCTCCTCGCGCCGAGAGCACATCTCTGGCGCGCCCAGATTATAGGACAACTTGGCGAATCACGCAATCAGTTGCGCCTATGTCATTGCGAGGGCGGATTTTGCCCGCAGCAATCTCCAACCCCACCCTAACCCTCCCCTTGGTAAGGGGAGGGTAGGGAGGGGTGATTGCTTCGCTTCGCCCGCAATGACACATACGGCAACTGGCTAGTTACCCGGTTGTGGTATAATCCCGCCGATGAAAAATCTAACCGATGCCGCGCGCGCGTTTCAAGTCGCGCTGACTACCCAGCAACTCGACGCGTTTGAAATTTATCTGCGCGAGTTGACCGAGTGGAACACGCGCGTCAATCTCACTGCGATCATCGAACGCGATCAAGTTGTACTCAAACATTTCTTGGATTCATTGTCGGTTGTTCCCGCATTGCCGACCGACGCGCGCACACTTCTCGATGTGGGAAGCGGCGCGGGATTTCCCGGCGTGCCATTGAAAATCGTGCGTCCTGAGTTGCGCGTAACCTTGCTTGAATCGGTCGGTAAAAAGGTTGCGTTTCTCCAGCACCTCATCGCGCGACTCGATCTGCGCGACACGGCGGCGATTCACGCGCGCGCCGAAGACCTCGCGCGCGAGGCGGCGCACCGCGACAAATATGATGTCGTCGTCGCGCGCGCCGTTGCAGACCTGGCTGTGCTTGCCGAGTACGCACTACCGTTCGTGCGCGTCGGCGGCGTGTTCATCGCGCAAAAGGGTGTCGCGATTGATGACGAGGTACAACGCGCCACGCGCGCGCTGCGAATCCTGGGTGGTCAAGTGAGCGCGATCACGCCCGTGCAGTTGCCTGGGTTGGAGCCGCGACATCTCGTCGTCATCGCCAAAATCGCGCCGACGTCGGAAACGTTCCCGCGCCGCGCCGGCATTCCGGAACGCAAGCCGTTGTGATCCGTCCAACAAAAGCGTGGGGCAATTTTCCAAATTGCCCCACTTTGCCGAATGCAAATTTCGGTGAGGCAATTTGGAAAATTGCCCCACTTTGGTTTGTTCGAGTTGGGGAATTGAGTTAGAGGTCGGAAATTACTTGCCCGTCGCACACATGGAGGACATGGACGCGTTCGAGCCATTCTGGCGCGAGGTCGCTGAGGTCGGTCGTGGTGATGAGGGCTTGCGTCGAATCAAGCATCGTGTCGGCGAGCGCGGCGCGGCGCGCTGCGTCGAGTTCGGACATTACGTCGTCGAGCAAGAGCACGGGCGTTTCGCCGGTCTCGGCGCGCATCAACGCAACTTCGGCGAGTTTGAGCGACAAGGCAATCGTGCGTCCCTGCCCACGCGAGGCAAACGTATTCGCGTCCATCGGCGGCGCGCCGTTCGCGCGCTGAACAATAAAGCGCACGTCGTCGCGATGCGGACCGACGAGCGTTTGCGCGGACGCGAGTTCGCGCGGGCGCAGCGCGGCGAGTTGTTCGTTGAACGCGCGCGCGATGCCGGCGACGCGCAACTCTTTCCCAGTCGCGGTGGCGTGTTCGCCGTTCGACGCGACGCTTGGCTGATAGACCAGACGCAACTCTTCGCGCGCGCCGGTGAGGCGCGGATGAATTTCGGCGATCAGATCATTGTAGCGCGCGATAGTGTCGCCGCGCCGCGCGATGAGGTACGTCCCCTCGGCGACGAGTTGCTGATCCCAGACTGCGAGCTGGGTCGGATTGTTGAATGACCGCTCGCGAAATTCGCGCAACAATCCGTTGCGCTGTTCGAGCACCTGATTATATTTCGAGAGCGCGCGCCCGTAACGCGGATCAATCTGCGAAAGCGTCACGTCGAGATAGCGTCGCCGGTCGCCGGGCGATCCGAAAACCAGGTCAAGGTCTTCGGGCAGAAAGAGTACGACGTTCAGTTCTCCCAGCAAGTCGAGTGCGCGTTTGCCGACGCCGTTGACCTTGATGCGTTTGGTGACGCGTCCATTCGCGGCGCGCGCGCTGTCCACCCTTGCCGCCGATTCGCCGGGTTGCACGAGGACGATTTCCAACTGCGTGCGCGTGCCGTTGCTCTTTTCCACGTCCGCTTCGACGTGCGCGAATGGGATCGGTTCGTCGCTCGCGCCCCAGCGAATCAACTCGCGTTCCGCGCCGGCGCGCGGCGAGTGCGCGGTCGCGAGATAAAAGATCGCTTCGAGCAAACTGGTTTTACCGCACGCGTTCTCGCCTTGCAATAATGTGACACCCGGCGCGAGGTCGAGTTCGAGATGGGCATAGTTGCGAAAGTTGGTGAGCGTAAGGTGCGTCAGATTCATGGATGACTCCAATCCAACCCTGCGAAGGCGCTTCGCGAAACCTTCGCAAGGTCAAAGAGATTGTAGCACTGGCAACGCGGAAAATCAAATCTTTGCGTGTGTGCGCGGGTCGTGGTATAATTTTTTCAGCTCAGTGAAAAGGACAATGCAATGAAGCACACCGTATTTTTTCTCGTGTTATTTGGATTGACGCTCGCGTTGATCGCGTGCAATGCCGCGACGCCGACACCCACACTGGCGCCGCCCCCACCGCCGACGAATACTGCGACGCGCACGGCGATTCCGCCGACCGCGCCGCCGTCAACCGCGACGCGCGCACCGGCAACGGCTACGCCGACATTACCGCCGCCAACGTTCGCGCCGTTGCCGAGCGCGGACGAACTCTGGCAGCGCGCGCAAACCTGCAACTGCCTGGTCGCTTACACGATGCCCGACGCCGGCGCGAATCTCATTCTCAAAGCGATTCAGAGCGCGAAAAAATCCATTCGGCTCAAAATGTATTTGTTCACGAGCGACGCGGTGCGCGATGCGTTAATCGCCGCATCCAAGCGCGGCGTGGACGCGCGCGTCTTGATGGAATTGAATCCGTACGGGATGGGCGCGACGAACGTGGATATTTACAACGCGATGAAAGGGACGCCGATCAAGTTTCGCTGGGCGAGTTATGACTTTCGTTTCACGCACGAAAAGAGTTTGGTCATTGACGATCAGATCGCGTTCGTGATGACGCACAATATCACCACGTCGTCGTTCACCTCGAATCGCGAGTACGGCATCATCACGCCGCGCGCCGACGACGTAGCGGAGATCGTCAAGGTGTTCGAGGCGGACTGGGACAAGGTGCCGGTGGATTTGAAGAACGCGCGTCTCGTGTGGAGTCCGGTCAACGCGCGGCAAAAGTGGGTTGAGTTGATTGATAGCGCCAAGACGAGCATTGATCTCGAACAGAACGAATGGATCGCGCCGGAGATTGTGTTGCACGTCGTCAATGCCGTCCAGCGCGGGGTCAAGGTGCGCGCGCTGTTTTCGCCGCGCGACCCCATCGAGTCCGACAGCGCCGAGCCGCAGCGCGATTTGATTCGTCGCGCCGGCGCGCAGGTCAAATACATGAGCCAGCCGTACATCCACGCGAAAATGTTTCTCGTGGATGGCGCGCGCGCGTTCGTCGGCTCGGAAAATGTTTCGGACAATTCGCTCGACAACAATCGCGAACTCGGCATTATTTTCGATCAACCGGACGCGATTCAGGTGCTGCGCCAAACGTTTGAGAAAGATTGGACGCTCGCGACCGTCGAGCCGTTTCCCAAAACGGACGAACCGATTCCGGCGAGTGGCGTGGTGAATTGGAAGGATGCCGCCAAGTACTATAATCGCGAAGTGACAATTGAAGGTAAGATCACGACGATCTACAACAGCGGGCGCGTGATGTGGTTGCAGTTCAGCGAGGATTGGCGGACCGATATGAAGGTCGTCATCTTTCCATCGGACTGGGGCAAATTTCCGCAACGTCCCGATCTGATGTACAAAGACAAGGTGATTCGCGTGACCGGCAAGGTCGTCAAGTATCAGGACGCGCCGGAAATGGTGATCAATAGCCCAGACCGAATTGTCATCGTAGGTCAGTGAGATGCGCGACGCATTGAAACAGCAATGGGCGCGCGCGCTTGAAGCGCAACGATTCGACATCGTGCGGCGCGAGCCGTTGCAGGCGCGCAAAGAGTACGCCACGCGCGATGTGGTGGACGTGTTCGTGAACGACGACCAGGTGCGCTTGATCGTCACGCGCGCGCTCGGCGACACGCGGAATGAAACGCGCGCGTCGAATGCCGGACGCGCATACCAGGTATTCGTCGAGCAAAACGCAGTGACCATCGTCAACTATCGCGTCCGCGCGGGCGAGGATGTCGGCGAAATTTTGCGCGAAATGGAGAAGGAAATTGCGGGGAGATGAAGTCGGGCTGCGACGCGCGCCCAAACCGAGTTATCGCTATTTGAATTTGGTGACCGGCGTTTTCGTCACCTGTTTGATTATCTCGAACATTATCGTCGCCAAGCTTGTTGGGATCGGCGATGTGGTGATGTCGGCGGCGATCATTATTTTTCCGGTCAGTTACATCTTTGGCGATATTCTCACCGAGGTGTACGGCTATGCGCGGTCGCGGCAAATTATTTGGATTGGTTTCGCATGCAACGCGCTCGCGGTCGTGGCGATTCAAATCGGGGCGGCGTTGCCGTCGGCGGATTTCTGGACCGGGCAAGCCGCGTACGAGCAAATGCTCGGCACGACGCCGCGCTTTTTGATCGCGTCGTTGATTGCGTACCTCGTCGGCGAGTTTATGAATTCGTTCGTGCTTGCCAAGATGAAAATCGTTACGCGGGGACGCTGGCTCTGGTCGCGCACCATCGGGAGTACGCTCATCGGCGAGGCGTTCGACACGGTGATCTTTACGCTCATCGCGTTCACCGGCGCACTTGAGCCAGGCGCGATGGTGAACATTACCGTGACCGAGTGGACACTCAAATGTTTGTACGAATTCGTCGCGACGCCGGTGACGTATCAAGTGGTCAATTTCCTCAAGCGCGCGGAGCGCGAGGACTATTACGATTACTACACCGATTTCAATCCATTCAATTTGGGTGGATGAACCGTGAAACCCAAAGACGATGACGTCGGCGGGTTTCGTTTTTTCTGGGATTACCTGATTGTGTCCTGGAACGCGACGCGCACCAAGACTCGAAAGGTGAATTGCCCTATTGCAACCCTGTCGAACTTTTGCTATAATCAGGTCGCACTTGAAAAACCAACTATTACGAGGAGGCATTATGGACATCGGTAAGGCATTTACTTACGTCTTCGAAGACCCCAAATGGATGATGAAAGTTCTCATCGGCGGACTTGTCGGGCTTGTGCCCATCGTCAATTTTGCTGTGCTCGGTTATATGCTGACCACGTTAAAGAACGTGGCAGACGGACAGCAATATCCGTTGCCGGAATGGGGCGAATTCGGGGCGCACTTTATGAAGGGTTTGTACGCGTTCGTCGGTGTGCTGGTCTATTTTGCGCCGTTGATCGTTGTTTCTTGCTGCGTGGGTGTGTTGGGCGCGGTTGCGAGCGGCGCAGTGGGCAGCACGGCTGGGCGCAATGCCGGTGATGCAGTTGCAAGTGTAGTTAGTATCCTTACCTTGTGTTTGAATTGCGTTGCCGGTCTGTATGGTTTGGTCGCGGGCATCACGCTTTATGCGCCGATGACCCGATTTGCGATGAGTGCAAATCAACTCTCGCTCTTTTGGGATTTCCGCGCGAACTTTGATTTCATCATGAAGAACCTGAGCAACTACATCATCGCCTTGTTGATCGGCATCGTCGCCTCGATTATCGGTAGCTTTGGTATCATTTTGTGCGGGGTCGGTATCTTGTTCACGGCATTTTGGTCGTACATGGTTGCGGCATACATGTTCGGTCAATTCTGGCGAACCGCGCAGGGTCAAGGCACGGCGCCCGCGACAATGTAATTTGCATGGCGCACTAAATCGAATATACTTCATTGGCGAGGGTGCTCATTGAGCACCCTCGTCACGTATCCGGACACTTTTTTGGAGTGAGTATGGAACTGCGCGAGTACCTCCGCGTCGTGCGACGCTTTCTTTGGTTGATCGTGGCATTGCCGACAGTTGTCAGCATCGGCAGTTGGATTTTTCGTCCGCAACCCGCGCCGGTCTACACCGCCAGCGTCCGGTTTACGATTGGCGTGAGCGCGCCGCCGGCGAGCCAGGTCACCGGGTTCGATCCGATCCTCACCTCGTTTCAAGCATCCGAGTACATCCGCGATGATTTCGTCGAGATCATTCGCAGCGACGTGTTCGCCGATGATGTGAACGCGCTCCTCGCCAAAGCCGGCGCGAGCGATCTCAAAATCGGCAAGGCGAACATCGGCGCGTCCATCGAAAAACAACGGCGCTTGATGTCGCTGACGATTGCGTGGGGCAACGCGGAGCAAGCGCAAAAAATCGCGGACGCGGCGGTAAAAAATCTCAGCGAAAACAACGCCAAGTATTTCGCGCAACTCGGCGCGGTCGGCGCGACCGTCGCGGTGATTGACAAGCCGGTCGTCGCGCGCGTCGGCGTGTCGTTGCGCGAGCAACTCGACATTCCGATTCGCGCCGCGCTCGCGCTCCTCGCCGCGCTCGCACTCGCCTTCATCCTCGACTATCTCGACACTTCCATCCGCGACACGCGCGATGTCGAATCGCTTGGCATTCGTGTGCTCGGAGAAATCCCGCGCGGTCGGTGAGCGACAAGTACACACGTACACACGTAGACACGTAGACACATAGACACGTAGACAGGTTTACCGTTGTCTACCTGATTACCTGTTTTCTTGTTTCCTTTTTTTATTTGCCACTTGTTTCCCGGTTTCTCTCACTTGTGGTAAAATGCCACACGAACGCTTCATTAGGAGAAAGTGATGCAATTGCAACAGTACGCGCGCGTCTTGATCAAACGCGGCTGGATCATCGTTTTGCTCGCGATCATCGCGGCGGGCAGCGCCTACGTGTTCAGCAAAGTGCAAACGCCAATCTACAAATCTACGGTGACGCTCAGCGCCGAACCGTCGCGCCCGGCGGATTGGGGACAGAGCCAGGCGATCAAGAATCTGTTGCGTCTCTACGTCGAGCAAATGCAAGCGCCGATGCTGACGCAACCAGTCATTGACAAGTTGCAACTCGATGTGTCGTCGGACAAATTCAACAGCCAAATCAACTTTAGCGCGGACGAGTCCACACTAAAAATTACGATTGAAGCGCGCCACCCCAAGCCCGAAGTCGCCGCGAACATGGCGCGAACGCTCGCGGAAAATTTCGTCGCGTTTCGCAATCAAGCGAATTTGCAAATTGATCAACGCGACCGGATTCTCGTCAGCATCCTCCGCAACGCGACATCGCCGGAAATCTTTTCGCCGAAGACGTCGGTCAACGTCGCCGCCGGCGCGGTGCTCGGCGCGTTGATCGGCGTGCTGATCGTGCTCGCGCTCGAATGGCTCGAATCGGATATTGTGCGGACGACCGACGATGTCGAACGGTACATCGGAGTCACCGTGCTCGGCGCGATTCCAACGATCACCGCGAACGCGTCCGAATCTTCCACGCGCCGATTCTGGCAACGCGCGACGACTGCCCAAGCATCCGCTAAATCCAACTGACCGCTGTTCACTGGAGTCTTGAATGACCGACACGTTGATTACACTCGCCAACCCGCGCTCGCCGATCAGCGAAGCGTACCGCACGCTCCGCACGAATCTTGAATTTACGTCGCTCGACAAACCGATCTGCTCGATGGTCGTGACATCCGCCGCGCCGGAAGAAGGCAAATCTACGACGCTCGCGAATCTCGCAGTGACGATTGCCCAAGCCGGCAAGCGCGTGATTTTAGTGGACTGCGATTTGCGCCGCCCGTCGTTGCATCGCGTTTTCGACGCCAAGAACGCGCCCGGCTTTACGGACATGATGCGCGACGACGCGTTGATGAAGAATCCGCCTCTGCAAGAGACCCAGGTGCCGGCATTGCGTTTGCTTGCGAGCGGCACGATTCCGCCGAATCCCTCCGAATTGCTCGCGTCGCGCCGGATGAGCGATGTGATCGCCGCGTTGCAACAACACGCCGATGTGATTCTGTTCGACGCGCCGCCGATCATCGCGGTGACCGACGCGGCGGTGCTCGCGTCCAAAGTGGACGCGGTGCTGCTCGTGTTGAGCGCAGGCAAGACTAGGCGCGAGCACGCGCGCAAAGCCAAGCAATTGCTCGATAAAGTGAACGCGCGCTTGATCGGCACTGTGCTCAACAACGTCAAGGGTGAAGCGAGCTTGTATCAATACTATGCGAGCGAGGAGAAGGCGGCGTGAAAGGTCTGATTCTTTCCGGCGGCAAAGGCACGCGCATGCGTCCGTTCACGTACACGGGCGCGAAACAACTGGTGCCAGTCGCGAACAAACCGGTCCTGTTCTACGCGATTGAAGATTTGGTCGAAGCCGGCATCACCGACATCGGCATCGTCGTCGGCGACACCGGCGATCAAGTGCGCGAAGCCGTCGGCGATGGATCGCGTTTCGGGGCGCGCGTGAGTTACATCGAACAAGACATGCCGCGTGGCATCGCGCACGGCATCAAGATCGCGCGCGAGTACATCGGCGACGACAAGTTCGTGCTTTTCCTCGGCGACAATTTCATTCGCGATGGCATCGTGTCCCAGGTCGCGGCGTTCCGCGACAACGCGATGCACGCGCAGATCATTCTCTACAAAATGGACGATCCCAGTTCGTTAGGCGTCGCCGTGCTCGACGAACGCGGTTGTGTCACGCGCTTGGTCGAAAAGCCCAAGCAATTCATTTCGCCGTTCGCGGTCATCGGCATTTACATGTTCGACAAGCACGTGTTCGACGCGGTCAACGCGATCAAGCCCTCGGCGCGCGGCGAACTTGAAATTACCGACACGATCCAGTGGCTGATTGATCGCGGATTGAACGTGCGCGCGCATCAATTGGATGGTTGGTGGATTGACACCGGTAAGGTGTCGGATATTCTCGATGCGAATCGGCTCGTGCTCGATATCGTCGAACCGCGCAATCAAGGACAGGTGGACGCCGAGTCGTCCATCGAAGGACGCGTCATTATCGAACCGGGCGCAGTGATCGTCAACAGCACGATTCGCGGTCCCGCGATCATCGGCGAGCGCACGCGCATCGAGAACGCGTTCGTCGGTCCCTACACTTCGATCTATCACGATTGCGCGATTCAACATTGCGAAATCGAACATAGTGTTGTCTTGGAACACAGCCAAATCACCGATGCGCCCGCGCGGATTGCGGACAGTCTCATCGGTCGGCACACCCAGGTCGTCCGCGCGAATGGGCGCACGAAAACGCTCACCCTGATGATTGGCGATCACAGCAAAGTCGGAATCTTGTAGCCCGAAAGGAGTCACGATGGGCAGTTTGCAGATTCAGTATCCAGAGTTGTTTGCCGCTTTGGGTCGCTATATCGCAAAGCTCGGCATCTCGAATGTGTGCGTGATGGAATTCGAGAACGGGATCATCATTACCGGTTCGGTGTTGTACGAAACCGGCGAATCGTTCAACCGTCGCCTCGAAACCAAGATTTTGTCGCACGACGATTTGAAACGACTAGTAAAGGAGCGCTAACATGCAACGCACCATGCGCGGCGAAATCACGTTACCGTATTCGGAGGTTATGCGCGTCATTGGCGCGTTCATTGACCGCAGTAACCTTACCGAAGTCAAGATCATCGAGACCGATGAAGGATTGATCCTACAAGGTCTCGTGATGCTGGGCGAACGCGCCGGCGAACGCGATACGTACCAGTTGAGCACGCAAGAAGTTTGGGATTTACTGCGCGACGCGCGCGCCCAACGCATCACTCGAATGTAACCCCCCTCTTGGAGAAATCAATGCAGAACTTGTTAGTCACCGGTGGCGCGGGCTTTATCGGTTCGAACTTTGCGCGCTACATGCTCGGCAAGTATCCGGCGTACCGTATCGTCGTGTACGACAAGCTAACCTACGCCGGCAATCTCGACAACCTGCGCGACCTGGCGACGAATCCTCGTTACGCGTTCGTGCGCGGCGACATTTGCGATGCCGCGACCGTCGAGCGTGCGGTGCGCGAGCACGCGATTGACACGATTATCAACTTTGCCGCCGAGACGCACGTAGACCGCTCGATCATGCAGCCGGACGCGTTCATCCAAACAGATGTCTACGGCACGTACGTTTTGCTCGAAGCTGCGAAGAAATTCGGCTTGCGGTACCATCAAGTCGGCACGGACGAAGTGTACGGCTGGGTCGAGCAAGGTTCCTCACGCGAGGACGACCGGCTCTTGCCGCGCAGTCCGTACTCCGCGGCGAAAGCCGGCGGCGATTTGTTGGTACACGCGTATCACGTCACCTATGGAGTGTCGGTTACGCTCACGCGCGGCGCGAACAATATCGGACCGTACCAGTATCCGGAAAAAGCCGTGCCGTTGTTCGTGACGAACGCGATGGACAATTTGCCGATTCCGCTCTATGGCGATGGCAAGCAGATGCGCGATTATCAATTCGTGCTCGATCACTGCGAAGCGATTGACTTGGTCGCGCATCAAGGCAAACTCGGCGAGGTCTACAACGTCGGCACCGGCACTGAGACACTCAACATTGATATGGCGCGGTTGATTCTGAAATTGTTGAACAAACCGGAATCGCTCATCCAACACGTACCCGACCGACCCGGTCACGACCGCCGCTACGCGCTCGATGTGAACAAACTGCGCGCGCTCGGCTGGGAACCCGCCCACAACTTTGAAGAAGGATTAACCAAGACGGTGCAGTGGTACGTCGAAAACGAATGGTGGTGGCGCAAGATCAAAAGCGGCGAGTACCGCGAGTATTACAAAAAACAGTACGAAGATCGCAAGTAGATTGTCCACAGTAGACAGTCAACAGTAAAACCGGGTGTCCTCGCGTGATGCCCGGTTTTATCGTGTACGATTTTAGACGCTGTAGGATCGCAACCGCAAATCGGATTCAACGCGGAGACGCGGAGAACGCAGAGGTCGCGGAGAGGATTTTCTTCCTAAAAACTCTGTATTCTCTGCGACTCTGCGGTGAACTCTTTGATCTCACCGGCGACAATGCTACAGTCTTCGATTTTAGCCCGATTTATCGGGCTTGTGCTACTGCAGACGTGCGATTTATCGCACGCGCACGTGGGAAAGATTGTCCATTGACCCCGCGCGAGAAAGCGTGCTAGAATCCGCGTGCAAAATCCAAGAGGTGTTGGCATGAAAACTCGCCCCGTGCGACCGATTCACTTGTGCGTCTTGTTCGTCACGTTGATCGCGCTCCTCGCGTATTCGTTCACTCCCGCCGCGTACATCGCATACGCGCGTCCGGCGACGCTTACCAACCCGTGCGCGTATGATCCGAACAATTTGTTTACGAATGGAATGATGTTGCCCGGATGGAGCAGTCCGTACGGCACGATTGCCAACGGATGGACGCCATTTATTTTTTCCGGCAATGCGCCTCAATTCAACGTCGTCAACAACGAAGGCATTGACGACACGATTTCGCAACAAATTTACGAGGTGAACACGTTCGATGCCGGGATTCAGCAAACGGTCAACAATCTCCAGATCGGCACAAATTATTGGATGCGTTGGGGTTATAGTCTCGCCGCGAAATCGTACGGCGGCGGCAACGTGCGCGTCAACACGATTGGTCGTCAGTTCGGCGTGATTCCGTACGGCGGAACTGATCCGCACGACGCGCGCGTGATTTGGGGACCGATTTTGTGGGATGGCAACGCCGCGTTGAATCGTCCGGAAATGACAATCGTGTTCACCGCGCGCGCGACGAGCGCGACCATGTTCTTGCGCGCGATTGCGTCGCAGAACGACGGCGGCGAAAATCGCGTGTGGATTGACGCGCTGTGCATGGAGGCGCGACCCGACCTGACGCCGTCGCCTTCGCCGCCGCCATTGACCTCGCCAACTCCCAGCACAAATTTTTTACCGCTCGTCCAAGTGTCGCCCAGCGAAGCCGGTTGCGTTGCGCCGAGCGTGCTTACGAACATCGCGGTTGGCGCGCAACCGAAAGGCATCACAACTGACCCAGGAACGAATCGCGCATTTGTCAGTCTCTTCGGCGGTTCGAGCGTCGCGGTCGTCAACGCGGCGACGAACCAGGTCACCGCGACCTGGGGCACCGGCACGGCGGGGCACGCGAATGGCATCGGCTTTGCGAACAATCGCTTGTTCGTCGCGTTGCGCGATACGAACAGCGTCGCGATTCTTGATGCGTCGGGGAGTGTGTTGGCGAACAAGGCGGTCGGCTCGCAACCCTGGGGGCTTGGCGCGGCGAACAACGCGGTCTGGGTCGCGAATTTCAATTCGAATTCGGTCAGCACACTCGACGCGACGACGAACAATGTCGTCAAGACGCTCGGCACGGGCGTTAGTCCCAGCATGGTTGCGCCGGCGGGTTCGCACGCGTTTGTCGCGCTGATGAGTGGCGGCATCGTGGATGTGGATGGCGCGGGGAATCAACTGAACAACTGGGGCTGGGATGCCGGCGCGTTCGGCGTCGCGTTCAATGCGTCGGCGAATCGGCTGTACGTGGCGAGCCGCGATACGAACAAACTTGCGATCCTCAATGCGAGCACGGGCGCGAACGTGACGAGTATCACGTTGGCGAACACGCCATACGCGCTCGCGTACAACGCGAACACGAATCATCTCTACGTCGTTCTCGCCGAAGTGAACCAGGTCAACATCCGCGATGGCACATCGCTCGCCGACCTGGGAACGCTCGCGCTGGGCACTCAAAGTCTGGATGGCGGCGACGGCATCGCGGTGATGAACAATCGCGTTTACATTTCGAATTACTCGGCTGGCACCGTCACCGTGATTCGCGACGCATGTCCGTAAAACTGGCTAGGACGCGGATGAACGCGGATAAGAAAAAATCCGCGTTCATCCGCGCGCGAAGCGATCCGCGTCCAAAATGATGGTGGTTGTTGCCACGCGGTATTACGGTACGGCAAACTTCATTTCAACTGTCACGCTGATTTCCAATTCGCCGCCTTCGAGTGGAACCGCCGCCGCGTCCATCGCGGCTGGTGCAGCGAAACTTCGAATGAGCGGTCGCGGCGCCGCGCTTCCTTCGCTGATCGTCAACACCTTGCCGAGTTGAATGTTCGCGGCTTTGGCAAGTTGTCCCGCCTTGTCCATCGCATCCTTGACCGCTGCCGCGCGCGCTTGCTGTTGGTACGGCGTCGGATCGTCCACGGTGAACGACACGCCGTAGATGTTATTCGCGCCTGCCGTCATCGCCGCGTCGAGAATTTTGCCGGCGTCTTCCATCTTGCGAATCCTGACGCTCAGTTGATTGTTGATGCGATACCCGGTGATGGTCGGCGTGGTGTTAGGGCGTTGCTGCGTGATCGGTTGCACGCTAAAGTTGGTCGTTTGAATGTCCTTGTCCGCGACGCCCATACTTTTGATTTTCTCGATGATCGCGTTTGCTTTGGTGTTCGCCTGGCTTGTCGCTTCCGCGAAATTGCTCGCGGTAATTTCAATGCCGATGCTCGCGAGCACCATATTCGGTTTGACACTCACGCGTCCGGTGCCCGAAACGAAAATGCCCGCATCGTTCTGCGTCGTTTGCAAACTCGGCGCGGCTTGGATGGCGGTCGGCGTGAGTTGCGGGGTCGCGGCGACGTAGGCAAACACGCCAGTCGCAATCACGAGCGACATCGCGACGATCGCGAGAATAATTCGCTTGAACATGGTTCCTCCTGGAGAGACCGCCGACGACCGACGACCGACCGCCGCAAGACATGCGCGGTTGGTCGTCGGCGGTCAGCGGTCAGATTTATTTTTCACTTGCAAGACGCATCGCGGGTCAATCAGGTTCCACGCTCATCGTAAAACGAGTATTAAAATCGCGACCCACAACCCAGCGAGGAGCAGCCACACGGTCGGATTTTCTTCCGCGATGATCGAAACGCGCCGCGCCAACGTGCCGATTTGCGTTCCACCCCGAAGCGTAATCCGCTCGAGCCAGTAGAGATCGAACACACGCGCGAGGCGCATCCACCGGGAATTCACGCGCAAATGCCACCCACGCACAATGTCGGATAAAAAGAACGACACGATCATTGGCACGAACAAGATGACAAAACTGCTGATGACGCCAATCGCATTATTCGTCCAGATCACGCGCACCATCGCCGCCTCGCTCGCATCGCGCATCGTCTCACCCAGGGCTTGCACGATCGGCAGCGGCGCAAAGGTGAGCGCGCTAAACGTCAGCGCCAAAATGATCAGCGCGGCGGATTCGTGACGATGCGGCGCGCGTTCTTCTGCGCCGCGCACCGCGAACGCGAAATTCCACAACGGCGCGATGAGCAAACTCGTTGCCGCACCGACGAGCAACAACGCGAGTCCTTGCCCGGCTTCCCACAACGAGATGTACACGCCGACGCGTCCGAGAAATGCCGGCGAGAGCGGCGGCGCGAGGAGTGTGACGACGCCGGCAAACCATGACAAGCGCGCCCACCGATTGCGATTCTCCGCGCGCCAACGCAACGCGAGTTCGAAGAAGGCAAACGCAAACGCGAAACTCGCCGCCAGCCACCACACGAACGCCGGACCGGCATCGCCGCCGAACGCCATCGCGAGCGGCACGAGCGCAACCGCGTGCGATGCGCTGACCGTCACCGCGCGCACCGGGTCTTCTTCGCGCCAAATCCAAATCAACGCAACGAGCCATGCCAGGATCGCCAACAGCACGAGCCAATCGCTCGCCGCGTTGACCCAATCACCCGCACGCGACCACAGCGCGGACGCGGCGAGAATCGGCAACGCGCGCGCGAACCAAAAATCGGCGGCATCCGCGCCGCGGCGCGGCAAGAGGGGTTGAAAGGGAAAGAGCGCGAGCCGCGCCCACCACGCGACCGCGAGCAAGCGCGCGCCGTCCTGGGCGCGCGGTGTACCCAGGAGTAGTGCGCCGCTGAACAGTCCGACTCCGGCAAACATGCCAATGACCAAGCCGCGCGCGGCGCTTTCGCGTTCGGCATCGTGCGCCAAGCGCCATGCAAAGATCGCGAGGTCCAACAGCGACCACGCGAACCACATCGAGAGGAGGTTGTCGGCGGCGGTAAGCAAAAGCGCGGCGGAAAGCACGAGCGTGCGCGTCGGATCGAATGGCGCGCGCGGCGGCGCGGCAAGCCACAACGCGAGGAGCGGAATCAGCATCGTGAACCACAAGGCGATGACGATGCCGTCGGCGCGAAACGCGAGGACGAACGATGCGGCTTGCCAATCGGCGACGACCCAGCGATGAGTGCCCGGCGCGATGTTCAATCCCACGGCGGCGAGCGCAAGCGCGAGAAGGACGATTGCCAACCCAGGTCGTGCGGCTTGGTAGTGACGTGTGATCATCGCGAACGCGGGGGCGATGACGGGCGGAACCAGCACGGGTAGAATTACGATCCAGTCAGGCATAGCGGACGCCATTCTAGCACAGATTCCCGCGTGAAACAAACAACTTGCGCGGACCGGGTGTCCGTCAAAATTTTGGAACACTCAACCTTGCGAAGGTTTTGACGACAAATCAAATACAATTGCCTTTCAATCTTCGCAAGGTTTTTTCACCAAAAACTTGATGCACACCCGCGCGGACCGTAGCGCGCGTGTGTCACCGTGGTTTATCGGACTAGCGCGTTTCGCGAGCCATGCCCGCGGCTCCACGCGACCCAGGAATCGCGGGCATTTATCCGCTATGTGGGCAATGTGATCACGCCCAATTGCCGCAGTTCGCCGAGATCGTCCGACTCGACCCACAGCTCTTCGATCTTGCCATTGGCAAGACGAAAAAGATTCATCCCTGTGGAAACGATCTCTTTGCCGGTCGGCTTGGCGCCCAGGTATTCGCCGATGTGTCGCCCGCGAAACGTCCAGCGCACTAGCGTTTTGTCGCCTTCGGCAACCTGGTCTTCGACGGTAAAACGCACATCGGAGTAGATCGCGCGCAAGTTTTTAGCGCGTTGCCGAAATGTATCCGCGCCGTGAAAAGTTTGTCCCGCGACGTGTCCCACGACATTCGGCGCAATAATCTCGTCAATCACGCCGAGATTGTTCCGAGTCCAGAGTTCCTCAAAGTAACGGCGTATGACGGTTTTGTTCAGTTCGGTTGACATGGTTTATTCCCCTTTCCGTATGCTCTGACAGGTTACGCTCATTATCCAATGTTGATGTTCGCTGACCAGACTAAATCGTGCTCAATTTCTGCTCATTTTCCAACACGGGGTGTTGGCGAATTTGCTACACGTGGCGTAATTCGCGGATAAAAAATGGGCGGGATATGCTCGCCAATGCCCCGTTGACATTTCGCCCTGCACGCGCTATACTCCTTGTTGCAACTAGTCGCAATAAGGAGTATTTGCGTTGTCACACCATCATACTGCCATGCTCACCAATCTGCGCCAACGCGGACATCGCTTGACCCCGCAACGCGAAATGGTGCTCTCAGTGATCTGCGAAAGCGAAGGGCACATCAGCGCGGACGATATTCTCGCACGCGTGCGGGCGCGCTATCCGTACCTCAACAAGTCGGCGGTCTATCGCACGCTCGATTTGCTCGCGCAACTCAACTTGGTCAACGTAACCGATTTTGGCGAAGGGCGCGCGTTGTACGAGATGCATCGCGATCCCCATCATCACCATCTCATCTGTCGCAAGTGCCACACGATGAGTGAGGTGGACGAGCGCGTATTTGCGTCGCTCGAAAAGAAATTGCTCGATGACTATGGCTTTGTCGCCGACCTCGATCACTTTGCGATTTGGGGATTGTGCCGCAAGTGCAGTTCGCCCAGCCCGCGCGCGAAGAAAAAAGCGGCGTGACATCAGAAAGGAACAAAATGGGAGAGATTCAAATTGGCAGGACCGCCCCCAACTTTTCTTTGCCGGATGAAAACGGCAAGTCGGTTTCACTGGCGAGTTTTCGCGGTAAACGCGTCATAGTGTATTTTTATCCGGCGGACGATACGCCGGGATGCACGGCGCAAGCGTGCAACTTTCGCGATCGCTTTGTCGAGATCGAAGAAAAGAATGGCGTGGTCATTGGCATCAGTCCCGACAATGCCAAGGCGCATCAAAAATTCCGGACCAAATACAACCTGCCCTTTATTCTCCTGAGCGATCCCGATCACATCGTCGCTGAAAAATATGGCGTCTGGGGTGAAAAATCATTCCTGGGAAAAAATTATATGGGGATCATTCGCAGTCACTTTGTCATTGACGAACGCGGCAAAATTCTAGACGCGCAAATCAAAGTCAAAGCCAAGCAAAGCGCCGACCTCGCGATGCAATTTCTCGCGAGCAAGTAGATTTCGTATTTGATCGAAGGAGGATCCGATGCACATTCCCGATGGTTATCTTAGTCCCGCGGCGGCGGCGGTGATGTATGCCGCGTCCGTGCCGTTTTGGTATCGCGCATCGCAAAAAATAAAAATGTTGATCGCCGGACGCACGGTACCCCTCATTGCGCTTTTCGCGGCGCTGTCGTTCGTGATCATGATGTTCAATGTGCCATTACCCGGCGGCACAACCGGACACGCGGTCGGCGCGGCGCTTGCCGCGATTGTCCTGGGTCCCTGGGCGGCGGTGCTCGCGGTTTCTGTCGCACTCATCATCCAGGCATTTTTCTTCGGCGACGGCGGCATTCTCGCGATTGGCGCGAACGTGTTCAACATGGCGATTGCGATGCCGTTCGTCGCGTTCTATCTCTATCGTTGGATCGGCGGCAACGCGGCGATTACTTCATCGCGCCGCGTCGTTGCCGCCGCGATTGCCGGCTTTATCGCGATCAATGTCGCCGCGCTGCTGACCGCGTTCGAACTGGGTATCCAACCGTTGTTCTTCCGCGACGCGGCAGGGCAGGCGATGTACTTTCCGTACGGACTCGATGTCGCGATTCCCGCGATGATGCTGGGACATCTCACGATTGCAGGCGCGGTGGAGGCGTTTGTCACCGGGCTGGTGATTGCGTGGATGCAAAAGACTAATCCCGAACTGCTCGAAAAATTCAGCGGCGCTGCCGCGAGCGCGACGACGACGCGCGTGCCACGTTGGGCGTGGGGCGGCTTGGTCGCGCTCGTCGTGCTGACGCCGATCGGTTTGCTCGCGCCGGGAACCGCCTGGGGCGAGTGGGGGCGCGACGAATTGGAGCAACTGGGATTGGGTTACATCCCGGTTGGGTTCGATCAGTGGTCGAATTTTTGGATCTCGCCACTGCCGAATTATGACATTCCCGCGCTCGACAATCCAACGGTCGCGTACATCATCTCCGCGGTGGTCGGCGTTGCGCTCGTTCTCGCAATCGTATTCGCGGTCATGTGGATCGCACAACGTGTGATGGCGCGCGAAGCGACGCCAACCCCATGAAAAGAAATTGAATGAGTAGCGCCAAAACCTCGCGCAGCTTTATTGAAAAGACCCTCGCGGACATTACTGGCGCGTTGGAGCAAACCTTGTTCGCCGAGGAACTCGCGCGGCAGGATGGTTTGCTCCAATCGCTCGACCCGCGCGCGAAATTGCTCGGTGCGCTTGCGGTGCTCGTCGCAATCAGCGCGTCGCAAAACCTGGTCGTCATCGCGGCGCTGTACGCCTTGACGTTGCCGCTCGCGTACGCCTCGCGCGTGCCGATGGGTTTTTATTTCAAGCGCGTCTGGGTGTTCATGCCGTTTTTTACCGGCATCGTCGCGTTGCCCGCGCTCTTCAACGTGTTCACGCCCGGCGCGCCGCTCGTGACGCTCATTGATCTCGCCTCGCCGCGCGTGTACCTCGCGATCACTCAACCCGGCGTTATCACCGCCGCGTTCCTGTTGTTGCGTGTCGGCGCGTCCGTCTCGATTGCGGTGTTGTTGATTTTGACGACGCGTTGGGCGATCTTGCTCAAAGCGTTGCGCGTGCTCCGCGTGCCGCAAGCATTCGTATTGATTCTGGGAATGACGTATCGCTACATTTACGTTTTGCTTCACGCGGTCAACAATATGTTTCTCGCACGCAAGAGCCGCGTCGTCGGGCGCGTGTCCTCGGCAGACGACCGGCGTTGGCTTGCGGCGAGTATGGGTGCGCTGTTCGCCAAATCGTACGCGTTGAGCGATGACGTATACCTCGCGATGCAATCGCGCGGGTTTCGCGGCGAAGCGATGGTGATAGACGAGATCGCGTGGCGCGCGCGCGATGGGGTGTGGCTTGTTGTGTTCGTCGCGGTCGCATTAGGCGCAATGATATTTGGACGCGGATGAACGCGGATTTTTTTATTGTCCGCGTTCATCCGCGTCCCATTCAGGTTTTATGAAAAACATATGAGCAACGTACCGATATTTGAACTGGATCGAATTTCCTACGCCTACAATAACCAAATCGCGCTGAAAGATATATCGCTCACGGTGCGCGCGGGCGAACGCATTGCGATTCTCGGCGCGAATGGGTCGGGCAAGAGCACCTTGTTGAAGATTTTCGACGCGCTGTACTTTGCGACAAGCGGTAAAGCGTGCGCGTTTGGCGATGTGATGACGGAAGAGGCGCTGCAAGACGAGGAGCGCGCGTTCGCGTTTCGCCGGCGCGTCGGCTTGGTGTTCCAAGACCCGGACGTGCAACTCTTTTCGCCGACGGTGTGGGACGAAATTACGTTTGCGCCGTTGCACCTGGGTTTGCCCAAGCAAGAGGTGATCGAACGAAGCGAGTGGGCGATGGAGTTGCTGGGCATTTCGAAACTACGCGACCGCGCGCCGCATCGGTTGAGTGGTGGGGAGAAAAAGAAAGTCGCGCTTGCGTCCGTGTTGTCGCTGCGTCCCGACGTGTGGCTGCTCGACGAGCCGACCGCGTCGCTTGATCCGCGCAGTCAAACGCGCTTGCTCGATTTTATCGGCGAACTGACGCGTGAAGGCAAGACGATCATCACGGCGACGCACGACCTCGGCATCGTGGAAGAAATCGCGGATCGTGTCGTGATGTTTTGCGAAAACCACGAAATCACCGGCGACGGTGCGGCGCGCGAGTTGCTTTCGAATCGCGAGCGGCTGATCGAGTGCAACTTGATTCACGAGCATCGTCACAAACACGAGGAGACGGAGCACGTTCATCATCACTTGCATCGCGCGGCGCACGAGCATGAGCATTAACACCCTTTTTATTTTCTCCGATTGCCAGATTCACCGCGCGCGAGTATAATACGCGCACTTGCTTCGCAACAAGAGAATGTTTTGGAAGGTAGCATGAATTTACTGATTTTCGCCGTGATGCTGGGGATTCTGATTTTCGTCCACGAGTTGGGACACTTTGCCGTTGCCAAACGGCTCAAGGTGCCGGTGCTCGAATTCGGTTTTGGTTTTCCTCCGCGTCTCTGGCGTTTTTGGAAAGACCATGGCTGGCTTGAGATTCAGGGACGCCGCATCCATGTCCCGCGTGAATTCTCGTTGCCCGATAATATCGTGGTCGGCTCGCGCGTCACGTACCGCACCGAAACGCGCGAGGGACGCGAAACGTTGACCGCGCTCGCGTTGGTGGACGATGAAAACCAGGGCTTGGTGATGGTGAGCCAGGTGCAGAACCTGGATCGCGGCACCGAGTACACGCTCAACTGGATTCCGCTGGGCGGCTTTGTGCGTCTGCTTGGCGAAGAAGACCCCAACGTGCCCGGCGGTTTTGGTTCCGCCAAGATGCGCGTGCGTGTCGCCGTGCTCTTCGCCGGCGTCACGATGAATTTCATCCTCGCGTATGTGTTGATGATGCTCGTCGCCGCGTTGTTGCCGCCGAGTGTGCCGCTCGACACGACGACGCTCGCGGGCATCGCGAAGAATTCGCCCGCGGCGCAGGCGGGCTTGCGCGCGGGTGACATCATAGTCAAGTTGAATGATCGCGAGATCAAAGACGATCCCGATTTGCTGATTCAACTGACGCGCCAACATGCCGGGCAACCGATTATGCTCACGACATTGCGCGGCAAGCAGTTGCTCGATCCAGTCCAAGTGACTCCGCGCGCCGAACCACCGCAGGGTGAAGGTCCGCTCGGGATCGCGCTCGCGCGGGGTGGCTTGCGCGTGACGAATGTCGAAGCCGGCTCGGTGATGGAGCGCGCCGGCGTGCGCGCGGGCGATGTCGTTATCTTGATGGGCGATCCGACCGAAGGTTTGTTGTACGATCAGAACATGTTGGCGCAGTTTACGCAAGCTCACGCGGGCGCATCGCTCGAATTTCGTCTCGCGCGCGGGGAGCAACTCTCCGATCCGATCATCGTAACGATTCCGGCGCAAATGAGTGCATCGAATGCGACGTTGGGTCTCGATCTCCGCACGCCGATCTGGGATACGCCGCGCGTCGCGACGATGCAAATGGCGCAGATCGCCATCGCGATTCCAACCTTGTTCGGACAAATGCTGCGCGGCTCGGTGCCCGCGAATTCGTTTGTCGGCGTGATCGGCATTTACCAGGCGACGAGCGAAGTGGCGCGCTTGGCGGGTGCGATCGGTCTGTTGAATTGGCTGGCGTTGTTGAGTCTCAACCTCGCGATTGTCAACCTGTTTCCGTTCCCGCCGCTCGACGGCGGGCAACTCGTTTTCATTTTGATCGAGTGGTTGCGCGGCGGCAAGCGCGTGGATCCAAAAAAGCAAGGCATGGTACATTTGATCGGCGCGGCGGTGCTCATCGGATTGATGATCATCATTTCGTACTTTGATATTTTGCGTCTCATCTCAGGTCAGCCCATTCTACCGGTTCGATAGAACGAGTGTTGAATCCGCCAGAAAAACTCATCGTGTTCGACGACGACGCAACGCGTTGTCCGCGTTGCGGCAAACGTCTGAGTGCGGACGTTGGCGTGTGCCCGGCTTGCGGGTACGCGCTAATCGCGCGGCATGTGCGTATTCGTTGCGCGCGCTGCAAAAAGCGCATCCCCGCTGACGCGAGGGTTTGTCCGCGCTGTGGGCAAGACCCGCATCCCAAGCCGATCCCGCGCGTGGTGCGCCTCGGCGCGCTGGTCATTGGCGGGTTGATGCTTCTCGTGTGCATCGGCTGGGTCGCGTATCGCGCGATGACGACGGACGTTTTATCGCGCGCACTGGGTCAACCTGAGCCGACGCGCGCGCCGACCATCGTCCAAATGTTGTATGTCGTCGCGACTCCGGTGACGCCAACGCCGACGATTGTGTTCCCTCCGACGCTCGCCCCGACGCCGCGCGTTTCGCCAAGCGCCACACCGCGCGGCGCGCGCAATACTCCCTTGCCCGTACCGACTGTGTCCTTGCCTGGGTATGGCGCGCCGCAATTGATCGCGCCGCTCAACGCGTTGATTTATCCGAATGGCGACGCGCAAGTCGTACTCGAGTGGCAATCGGTTTCGCCGAGTGGCTTGCGCGAAAACGAATGGTACGCGATTACGGTCGCGTACACCGCGCGCGATGGCAAACCCGCGACGCAAACGCGCTGGACGAAAGAGACACGCTGGACGGTGCCGAGCGCGTACTGGAGCGATGCCGCGCCGGACGCGCGCACATTTCGCTGGCAAGTCAGCGTCGTGCGCGTCGAAGGGATTGACCCGATCACTTCGACCAGTCGGGTGCAAGTCAGCCCGCCCAGCGCGACCCGCACGTTTATCTGGAATTGAAAATAAAAAACGAGGAGACACAAACCATGGAGCGTCAGGTCTTTCACACGACGAACGCGCCGAAAGCGATCGGTCCGTATTCGCAAGCGATTCAAGTCGGCAATTTGATTTTTTGTTCCGGGCAAACGCCGATTGATCCGGCAACCAACACGATGATCGAAGGGGACATTGAAGCGCAAACGCGCCGCGTCCTGCAAAATTTATCCGCGGTGCTTCAATCCGCGAACAGTTCGCTCGACAAAGTCGTCAAGACGACGGTGTTTCTCGCGGACATGAATGAGTTTCAACGCATGAACGCGGTCTACGCGGAATTTTTTCCGGCGAATCCACCCGCGCGCTCGACGGTGCAGGTGGCGCGCTTGCCGCGCGACGCGCGCGTCGAAATCGAATTGATCTCGACGATCTGATTTTTATCCGCGAATTACGCGAATAACGCTAATTTTTAATTCGCGTGATTTGCGTGATTCGCGGGTCAATTTTTTGACCACTCGTGCTATTTGGGTTACAATGCTTGCCAAGCAATGACGTGTATTCTGTGTTCGCACAGGCGCGGCACACGTATGGAGTGTTACTATCGAGAACGAAATTCGCTCTCAAGACCAAACCATACCTCGCGCGGCGCACCGACGCCGCGGCAATGTTCTGCCCGTCCTCGCGGTCTTTTTCTTCGTTTTCTTCATCGTCTTTAGCATCTTGCTCTTGATCGTCTACCAGTTCGCGTTTCACGACCGCGTGATTTTTGGCGTCCGCGCATTAGGGCAACCGATGGCAGGATTGACGCACGCGGAGGCGCAAAAATTCCTCGTCGAAAAATTGGGCGAACCGAATGCAATCCTGGCGCGCTATGGCGGCGAGCGATTGGTTGTGCGCGATGGCGCGCGGACGTGGCGCGCGTATCCCTGGGAACTGGGCTTGCGGACCGATTTCGCGCCGGTCGCCGGGAGCGCGTTATTGCTGGGTCATCGCGGTTCGTTCGTCGAAAACTGGGTCGAGCAAACGCGCTGTTTGGTGCTGGGTTGCGATCTCAGCGGCGAAGCGCAATTCGACGAACAGACCGCGCTCGCGTACCTCGATTGGTTATCCACGCAAGTTGAACTCCCCGCGCGTGACGCGTCGGTACACATTGATGGAATACGCGTCGTCGCGACCCCGGCGCAAAAAGGACGCGAACTCGATCTCGAAGTGATGGTCGAGCGGATGCGCGCGCGGGTGATCGGTAGTGAGCGCGGCGATTTGACGCTCGCGTTCCGCGAAGTCGAGCCGCTGATCGCGGACGCGTCGGAAGCGAAAACGCAAGTCGAAGCGTTGATCGCCGCGCCGATGTTGCTGACCTATGGCGGACGCGCGTGGGCGGTGGATCAAGCCGCGCTTGCCGGGATGATCCGCATTCAGCCGACGCAAGGCGCGGACGAGAAACTGCGCCTCACCGTATCGCTTGACCGCGCGCAACTTGCCGCGTTTCTCAAGCCGATTGCGCGCGAACTGGCGCAACCGCCGCGCGACGCGCGTTTCACCTTCGATCCGACGACCGGCGCGTTGACGCCCATCGTCACAAGCCAGCTTGGACAGACGCTCAATGTGGACGACGCGGCAAAGCAACTCGAACAGCAGATGCTCAATGGCGCGACGCGCGTACCTGGGTCTGCCGCGCCGCGCGAGGCGGCGAGTGCGCGCTCGGTTGTGTTGCCGGTCAACGTCACCAAGCCGACCATCGCGATGGAGGACGCGGCGAAATTTGGCATCAAGGAATTGGTCGCGCAAGGCGTCAGCAATTTCAAGGGTTCATCGGCGGGGCGGATTCAAAATGTTCGCACCGCGACGGAACAATTCCAAGGTATTGTCGTGCCGCCCGGCGCGATCTTTTCATTCGATTACTACCTGGGTGATGTCGTCGAGGCGAACGGGTACGACGACGCGTACATCATTTTTGCGGATCGCACGGTGCTGGGTCCAGGCGGCGGGGTGTGCCAGGTTTCTTCGACGATGTTTCGCGCCGCGTTCTTCGCCGGCTTGCCGATTGTCGAACGCTGGGCGCACGCGTACCGCGTCGGCTACTACGAGCCGCCGGTCGGACTGGACGCGACCGTCTTTGCGCCGACGGTGGATCTCAAATTCAAAAACGACACCGACGCGTATTTGCTGATTCAACCCAAGTTGGATTTGCGGAACACCACGCTGACCTTCAACTTGTACGGCACGAAACCGAATCGCACGGTCGAGATGGAAGACCCGATTCAGGAGCGAATCATTCCACACGGCGCCGCGATCTACACCGACGATCCCACGTTGAAAAAGGGGACGACCAAGCAAGTGGATTTCGCGCACGATGGCATGGACGTGACCATCTGGCGCAAGATCAGTGTGAATGGTCAAATCGTCAAGCGCGACAAATTCTTCAGTCGCTACGAACCCTGGGTCGCGCGCTACCAGGTGGGAACCAAAGTGGTGAAGTAAGGATGGGGAGAAGCAACCACAGATTACACGGATTACACAGATTTATTTTTCTGTGAAATCTGTGCAATCTGTGGTTGACCAAATTTTGTCGGGGCGTTCCGCGGAACGTCCCGATTTATTTTTACATCAGCAACGCGAGGAGGATGGTCAGTGAAATGATGCTGCCAATCGTCGAGAGGAACACGGTACCGGAAACGAGGTTGGGGCGCGCGTTGAATTCGACCGCGAGAATCGAGGCAAAGACCGCGGTCGGCATCGAGACTTGGATGATGCACACCGCACGCGTGACGCCGGTCAGGTTCATCGCCGCCGCGAGCGCGAACGCAACCACCGGTGAAGCGATGAGTCGCACAAAGGTCGCGACGCCAACGACGCCGCGATCCTCGCGCAGTTGAATGCGCGACAGTTCGATGCCCAGCACGGTGAGCAAAACTGGCACCGTCGCATTGCCGGTCAACTCGACCGCTTTGAGGAACGGATCGGGTAGCGTGACGCCGAGCTGGTTGAAAAGTAGACCGAACGCGTACGCGTAAGCGAGCGGTAAGCGAAGCACGTTGAGCAACGCGTCGCGCGACCGCGCGGAGCCGCGCGCGGCGATGAACACAGCGAGCGTGTGCGTTTGCACGGCGACCATCGTGTACAACACGACGGCACGCGCCAGTCCTTCTTCGCCGAAGGCAAAGAGCATCAATGGCAAGCCGTAATTCCCGGCGTTGTAAAACAAGACACCCAGTTGAAACGCGCTCGTCGTGACGCGGTCGTAGCGCAACACTTTGGCGATGATCATGGTGAGAATGCCCATCAACAAAGTGATGAGCAAGGTATACACGACAATCGTGATAAACTCGCCGCCGAGTTTGGAGCGGTAGGCGGAAGTGAAAACGAGGGCAGGTGAAAAAATGTAGAGCGTCGCGCGCGAGAGGGGGCGCGCATCCACGTTCATCGTGCGACCCAGGACGAAACCAGCGAGCGCGACCAGCACGATTGGTGTGATGATGTTGAGCAAAATAGAAGCTAGATTGGTGAGGTTCATTGTTCAGTTGAATAGCCAGGCGTTTAGTGAACGCGCCTACTCTTCCTCCTCTTCGATTTCTTCGTCCAATTCATCTTCCGCGTCCAGGTCGAGCATGAGAAAATCGGAACTGGTGAAATCGAGTTCACGGAGCGCATCGCGCGCGAGTTCGCTCAGGATTTCGTCCTCCGATTCCGCCGCGAGCGCCAGCGCGCGCTGCGCCGGCTTACTCGCAATCTGTGCGAGCGACCCGACCGCGGCGGCTTGCACTTCGCGATCGGCATCGTCAAGCAATTCGATGAGACGCGGCACCGCGTTGCGGTCTTCCAATTCGCCGGCGGCACGCGCCGCGTTAAAGCGCATTTGCGCGTCGGGCGATTCGAGTTCGTCTTCGACAGTTTTGCGCCAGGACGTATCGGCGCTGTGTCCCATCGCGACGAGCGCGCTCGCGCGCATGTACTCGTCGGGGTCATCGTACGCCACGCGAATGACATCGCGCACGAGCGGCTGGCTCGAAAATCCCAGCGCCTCGATGGAACGATAGAGCACTGTGCTTTCCTCGATGCGACTTTGCACCGTAGCGAGTAAGGCTTCGTACGCGATCGCGCCGTACGATTCCGGCAAACGACCGTACTCGGCGAGCAGGAGAAAACGTCCCAACGCATCGGCGGCGGTCGCGCGTACGCGCGCATTCGGATCGCTGCGCAAAAAACCGACGAACGATTTCACGAGGGTCGGGTCCTGGTCTTCCCACAGCCCTTCAATCGCGGACTCACGCACGCGCGCGTCGGGATCGTCGAGCAAGTGACGAAAAATCGCGTTGAAATCATATTCAAAGTTGTCTTCTGCCAAATGCACGAGCATTTGCGTGGCATCCTGACGTCGCTGGTTAGACAAGCCGCTCCAGGTATGAGCGAACGCGCGGATGTTTTCTTTGCTCGCGCCGCTCAACGCGCCGAGTGCGGCGCGTGACAAGGGCGTTTTTTCCTCGCCAAGATGGGCTGACGCAGAGTGGAAATCGAAAATGATTTGTTTTGCCATTTCATTTCCCTATGGCGCGATTATACCACACTCGTCAAGCCGACAAAAACCGGCTGCGAAATCGTGGGGCAATTTTCCAAATTGCCAATCAAAAACGCCGCGTCGATTTTTACGCGGCGTTTCGCAAAATAAAACGGGACTAGATTCGGTTCATTCCGGATTTTTGGGAATGCGGAAGCGACACGCATCCGCGCCGAGATTCATGCACGTGACTTCTTGAACGGGAAAGCTCTTGTCCGTGAGCCACTTCATTGATTCGACCAATCCGCCCACCGTCACGGCGCAGCAGGGCGCGGTGTGTTGCGGGCGATACAAACAAATGCAGTGATCCACGACCCAGGTGAAACTATCGGCATCTTCTTCGAGGCGCGTCGGTTGATTGACGGTGCGGTTCGCGGCGGCGACCATTTGCTCCAACAACAATTTCATTTTCGCGGTGATTGGCAATGGCATCACGCGCAACGCTTGCCCGGCAAGACCCAGGACGGCGGACTGTTCCTTCATTCCATAGTTAAACGTCGCCCGACCCACGCGCAACAAGACCGCGCGCGCGCCGCGTCCGCCGACGACATCTTCGACCGATTGCTCGACCGCGCCATATTCGCCGAACCGCGCGCCCAGTTCCAGATTTTTGAGGGGTGGATTGCCGATGTAACGTTCGAGGCGGGCTTTGTGCAATACGGTTTTCAAACCATCCGCGCCCAAAACTTCTTCGACGGCAAGCATGAGGATGCGGAGCGCGTCGTTAGGCATCATTCGCTCTTCAGGCATGAGGTCTCCTTCGTCCTAGCGTTTCCGCGTCATGGTTTCTTCAGGAGCACTTTCGAGGATGACGTAGAGCAATTCGAGCAAGATATTCTTGACACTTTCTTTGCTCGTCGCGATACAAGGCAACACGCGGGTGTTCGAATCGAGTCCCAGCGCGACTTTGAGGTCTTCGGCGGGCCAGGCATCGTCGTCGTCTTGCTTGTTCGCGGCGATGACAAAGGGGGTACTGCTGTACGAACGAAATGTATCGAGGATGCGGCGCGCTTCGCGAAAGGTTTCCGGACGGGAGCTGTCAATCAACACCACGAATCCCAGCATCCCTTCGGATAAAATCTCCCACATGAAATCGAACCGCTTTTGCCCAGGCGTGCCGAAAAGATACAGCGCCAAATCTTTGTCAATCGTGATCCGCCCAAAATCCATCGCGACGGTCGTCTGCTGTTTGACATTGCGCGTATCATCCGTGATCTTGCGCTCGGTGCGCACGACCGGAATTTCGCTAACGCTGCCGATGAACGAAGTTTTGCCCGAATTGAACGGACCGGTTACAACCATCTTGACGGTTTGCATGATGTTCCAACGAATTAGAGTGACTTGAGGCGATCAATCACGCGCGAAATAATGTTGCGTCCGACCGGCGAAGGCGAGACTGCCATCGGGGGACGCGCCGCGCCCGCCGTCGCCGCGACGGCGATAGGCGAAGGGAGCACATCAATCAAGCCGGCGGTCTGCAAGCCATACACGATGCGCCGAATTTGAAATTCGTCAATCTTGAGGAAACTCGCGATCTGCCGAATCGTGTTGCGCGAGTTGATGAACGAAACCACCTTCCATTGTTCGACGCTCAAACTCACATTCCGCAAATTCAAATCGGGACGCTCGGCGAATTTGAGCGGCACGTCGAGGTCCGGCAATTCGTCTTGCAAATGCTCCCACTCTTGCACGCGCCGTGTGCCTTCGATGATGAGATGGTCGAGCGTGACGGCGACGGTGATGCGTTCTTCCGGCGGCAAGATGTTCGGATCGAAACGAAAAATGCCCGAACGCCACGTGAAAAGTTGGTACACCGTTTCGAGCAAATAATTCTTGACGCCCTGAATGATGTCGTTCTGCGTCAAGATGCCGTTTTGAATCATCAGCAAACCCAGTTCCTTGTCCGTGTCCACGCGCGAACGCGCTTGCACCGCGCGCGCCTGGTCGGACGTGAGTTTGCCGACCTTGACCATCATGTCCGTCAAGCGCGGAGTTTGTTTGTCGAGCGAAGCCTGGATTAGCTTGCCT
The DNA here is from genome assembly GCA_016219275.1 of Chloroflexota bacterium. NCBI lineage: Bacteria > Bacillati > Chloroflexota > Chloroflexota bacterium. The sequence goes on along the minus strand of JACRBM010000040.1, from coordinate 53,885 downwards.
TCTTTGAAGAAGAGACGCGCATCGGCGCGACTCGTTTCCGATTGCACCGAGAGCGCGCCAGTTTTGTGGGCAAGGTAGATCAAATTGAGGAGTTGGTTCAGTCCAACGTCGCGAAGGTTGCCTTTAAGCGCCATTTTGCCAGCCCGTTTTGATTGCGGCGCTATTATAACCGCAATCAAAATGCAAGTCAACCAAACATTTTCCCATTAACCGCGCACGATGGGTGTTTCGTTTGCCGAGGGCGCGAGCGCGCGTTCGCGCCACCACAACACGCCACCAGGCAAGCTCGTCAACACGATCAATAGATGAAAGACCAGCGACATCGCGAGCGCGATTTCATTCGGCATCCCGACCAGTCCGAAGAAAAACACCGCGGTCGCTTCTTTCGGACCCAAGCCGTTGAACGAAATCGGAATCAACAGCACGAACGCGATGAGCGGATTGAAGAGGAAAAAGTACAACAGCGGCACGTCCGAGCCGAGCGCGAGGGCGACGGTGTACCACACCGTCGTCGTGATAAGCACGATGCACGTGGAAAGAAACAGGTTGAGCGCGAGCGCATCGTAACGATTGCGATACACCTGGAGCGCGTGGTACACGCGTTGCGCGATCGGTTGCACGCGTGAAAACGGCGCATGATCGAAAATGCCTTTGACGCGTTGTCCGACGCGGCGACTGAATAACAGCGCCGACCCGCCGATCAACACCGTCGCCGCGATCACCGTCGCGATTTCGATTTGCTCCAATTCGCCGCGCGTCAACGTGACCGCCGCGATCAACGCCATCACGACTGCCGAGCCGAGAAACGCAGTCAATCCCATCAAGCGATCCACCAACACCGAGATCGCCGCGGCTTCATGCTTGCCGCTCGCGCGCGCGAGACCGTACGCCCGGATCACATCGCCGCCGACGTTGCTCGGCAAGAGATTGCCGAAGAATAAACCGACGAGCGAGTAGGTCAGCAATTCGCCCAGCGACGCGCGCAAATCGTTTTGCGCGCGCGCGACCACTTGCCACTTTGCCGCGCCGACGACAATCGCGAGAAAATACAACGCGAGCGCCAGCAACAACAGCGCCCCATTTGCGCGCGCGAGTTGGCGTCCCATCGCCGCGAGGTCTACGCGCGAAAAGAGAAACACGATGATCGCAAGCGTGACGACGATTTTGAGGAGGTTGGAGAGGAGGTTTTTCATCCCAGAATTCAGAATTCAGAATTCAGTGTTCGATATTCAGAAGGGCATACTGAATACTGAACACTGAAAACTGAAAACTATTTCGAATCACTCGGTGTTTTAGAATTCGACGCGACGCCCTGGATCGCCGGCGATTGTTCCACGCGCTTGGTCGTCCACGCGATGTCCCACACGACCTGTTTGTCGCCTTTGACGTAGTAATCGTACATGCCCAGCACGCGCGCGAGCGCCTCGACGCCCGCGAGCGCAACCAGCGTCCAAATCAAGCGGAACGCGTTCCATACTTCGTCGAAGCCGATGCGGAGGACGCGCCACGTATCCAGACTCGACACGCGATAGCCGTATTTTTTCCTCAAATGCAAATGCCCGGCATGATTGCGCCGTCGCTGCATAATGAATTCGCCGAGCGTTTCGGGACCCATGTTGTAGACGACCGCGTCCGGCGCATATTGGACTTGAAGACCGCGACGAATCACGAGGGCTTCGACGAACGCTTCATCCATCGCGACATCGGGCGGGAGTTGGTTGAACACGTGGCGAAACGCGATGAGTTCACCGGTGCGCGGAATTTCGAGACAGAGTTGGTGTTCCATTCGCAAACGCAGGTGCGACATGTAACCGACGACGTGTTCCGGCACATTCACCGGCACTTTTTGCGCGCCGGTCATGCCGACCTTGGGATCGGCGAACAACTTGACCAGGTTCTCGATGGTATCTTGACGCGGCAACGTGTCGCCGCTTTCGAGCACGCAGATTTCTTCCTGCGCGTGTTGCAGGAACACGTTGATCGCGGATGTTTTGCCTTCGCGTTTTTCCTGCACGAACAATTTGATGCGCGCATCGTTTGCCGCGTACTCTTGAATGATCGGCACGGTCTGGTCGTCGCATCCGCTCGCGACGACGATGATTTCGGTGATCGCGACGGTTTCGAGTTTTTGCGCGAGCATCGCCGCGAGCAACTTGCCGATGTTGGCTTGTTCGTTGTGCGCGGTGATGCCGACACTGCAACGGATCGTCATTTACACTCCCAATGCTTTCAAAGCGATTTCAAAAATCGCGGTAGTTTCTTTCGTCAGATAATACACCGCAAAGAACAACGGCGCAAAAATGAGTGCGATGCCCCAGGCGACGCACGAGATGCGTTCCGCGCCGCGCGTCGTGTACGCGATCATCGCAAGCACAACGACGACGAACGCGATGAGCGCGACGAACGCGAACGCGGCAGTCGTCTCCATTCCCGGCGCGATGATCGGCGCGCGAATCGGACTCGTATTGTTCTGCGCGAGCGGCTGGAGCAACGCCGCGCCGACCGCGCCCGCGAACAAACCGAGCGTCATCACGACCGCTGACCGCTGACCGCCGACCGCGAATTTGTCGGCGGTCTGCCGTCTGCCGTCTGCGATCAGCGCGAAACACAGCCACACGAAAAACAAACTATTGAGCGTTCCCAGGATCGCGTAAATCCACCAGTGCGCGTGATCCACCCACGCGGCATAGTACGGCGAAAGTGAAATGTACGTCGTCGCCGCAACCGCGATGAGCATCAAATCGAAACGACGTTTGGGCGCGAGTTCCGCGAGCAAGAATGGAAACAGCGTCACGTAATAATAGCCCATCACTTTGCGGGACGTAAGAAAGAACGCAATCGCGATGAGCGTCGCCGCTAGGTACACGCTCCAGCCGCGCCGTGCGGCGACCCATGCAAGCACACCCGCCGCGAGCAACGAGATTATCGTTTGATAACGGAGCAAAAAGAAATCGCTCGTCAGCGCGTTCGGTTTATCGCGCGTCCAACCCAGCAACGCCACGATCCACGATTGCGTTTGCACTGGCACATTCTCGACGTAGGTCAGGTTCATGTACCAGAAATCGTCCGAGTAGAGCAGGTACGGTAAACATATCGCGCCGACGATGATCGCAAAAACGATTCCAGATAATGCGAGGCGGGTCACGCGTTGTGGTAGGGGCGACGGATGCGTCGCCCCTACCAATACAAAAATCCACATCGGGATCGCGAACAGAATCGCGATTTGTTTGAACAGCACCGCGATTGCGAGCGCGACACTCGCCATCACCACACGCGAATCTTGGAACCACAGGTACGCGAGTAGGACGCACAACAACCACTCGCTCTCGAAATGTCCCTGCACCGCCGTGTCGTAAAACGTGATCGGATTGAACAGCCACACGAGCGCGGCAACGCGCGCGGTCGCCACATCCGACTTACGCTCGATAATGCGATACAACACGACTGCAACGCCAATATCCGCGAGCATCGGCGGCACGCGCACCCACACGGATTCCGGGAACACACGCAACGCGTCGCCGGCGACGAGCGCGAGCGCGGAGACGATGGCGTGCAACGGCGGATACGCGTAGGGCCAGTGTTGCGCCGCGCGCGATTGCGCGTACAGATCGAACGGATTGCCGTCGAGCAAGGCGCGCCCGGCTTGAATGAACGTCGCCACGTCCCAGGTCTGCGCGAAATACGCGTGCAGAGTCAACGTTGCGGCAACGATACAAGCGGCGTACACCAAACCACTCGACGCGAGAAAACCAAGCGAGGATTGCCAAAAGCGCCGCGCGGAAAACGAATCGGGGAGCGTGCTCGACCACGACATTGGCGGCATTATAACAGATTCTTGACGAATTGCCTAAAAATGAAAAACCCGGCGGATGTTCGTAAACCTTCGCAGAGCCAGAAAACAGAATCCAGGTTTCTCGAAGAAACCTGGATTCCTGCGAAGGTTATCGCTCGTTACCCCATCACTTCGGGCGGCAGGTTTTCTTTTTTCGGAATGATCACATCGCTCGCGTCGGCGGGCAGCGCGGGGATTGCCGGCGGTTTGACCTGCGTGCGTCCGAATTCAAGCGTGTTGGCTAGCGCGTACAACTCCAAGTCCACTTTTTTGTGACAGTTTGCCACTTGCGCCAAATCGGTGGTGACGATTTTGTTGCCCACCAAGCCGACCATCACGCCATAATTCCCGGCGTGCATCTGTTGCACCGCCGCCACGCCAAGACGCGTCGCGAGCAAACGCTCGTACGCGCTTGGGCGACCGCCGCGTTGCAAGTGACCCAGGATCGTCATGCGGACCGTGAACCCGATCTCTTCTTCGCGCGCGTGCAAGTAATCGTAGATCTCTGGCGTGCTGGGGTGATGACCTTCGGCGACGACGATGATGCTGTGCGGTTTGCCGAGCGCGTACTGCGCTTGGATGCCTTCGAGAATTTGCGCCGGCGTCATCGGCGCTTCGGGAATCACGATGATTTCCGCGCCGCCCGCGATGCCGCTCATCAACGCGAGGTAGCCGGAATCGCGCCCCATCGTTTCGATGAGAAACGCGCGTTGATGACTCGACGCGGTATCGCGAATCTTGTCAATCGCGTCGAGCACAGTGTTGAGCGCGGTGTCCACGCCGAGGGTCATGTCGGTAAAGCACAGGTCGTTGTCAATCGTGCTCGGAATCGTCACGATGGGAAAACCCATGCGCGATAATTCGTACGCGCCGAGATGCGTGCCGTTGCCGCCGATGATGATGAGACCTTCGATGCCCGCGCCGTTCAGATTGTGCAGCGCCTTGCGTCGTCCCGGCGGATTTTTGAATTCGAGGCAACGCGCGCTTTGCAAGAACGTGCCGCCCTTGCTGAGCAGACCGCCAATCTCACGGATCGTGAGACGATGAAAGTCGCTGTCAATCAATCCCTGGTAGCCGCGCTCGACGCCGAACACTTCGAAACCCAGACTCGTGCCCATGCGGACAACCGCGCGCACGGCTGGGTTCATGCCCGGCGCGTCGCCGCCGCTGGTCAGCACTGCAATTCGTCGGATAGTCATAGAACATTCCTCACGAAGATGATGTGACGACAATGTCCGCCACGCGTCCATGCGTGAGTTCCAATAATAATTTCAGTTCGATTTCAAACAACGCGTTCGGCGCGCCGGCGGCTGCCCACACGCGCGCGAATCGCAGCAATGTTTCATCCACCAGCGTTTCGAGTTGCGCAGGATGCGCGACCGGCGGCACGCCGCCAATCGCGTACGACGAATGGGCGCGCACCTGCTCCGCGTTCGCGATCTGCGCGCGCGTCGCGCCCGCGCACTGCGCGATCTTGTTCGCGTCCGCGCGTTGATCCCCGGCAACCAACGCGAGAATCGCGCGCGTGTCCGCGATAAAGATAAGCGATTTGACGATACTGCCCAGCGGCGTGTTCACCGCGTCCGCCGCGAGTTGCGCGGTGCGCGCGCTGATCGGCAGTTCGAGTACCTCAATCGGTAATTGGCGTTGAATGAAATAATCGCGTACGCGATCAACAGAGCGCATGAAAAATTCAAGGCAGAAGGCAGAACGCTTCGCGTGAAGAATGAAAAAATAGTACGAGGTAATTCATCCTTCCGCCTTCATCCTTTCCACTATTCGCTCGTCATAATGAACAACGGGCGCATTTCAAAACTTTCGTACTTGGGACGCAAACGATCCGTGTTATAATATTTTTCGACGTTCACCTTTTTCTTGGTGCTCGTCACAACGTCAATCGGCATGTTGTCATAGCGACCGTTCTTGAGCACGACCAAGCGTCCGTGAATGCCTTCGAGCAACAAATCGAGCGCGAGATTGCCGTATGCCATCGGCACGATTGAATCAATCGCGTCTGGATCGCCGCCGCGCACCAAATAGCCCAACCGTTGATTCACCACGTTGATCGCCTTGCCGTTGTTGTATTTCGCCGACAAGTCTTTTAGTTGAGCGGAGACTTCGTCGCCGATGCCCCCCAGTTTCGCGTGTCCGTACGCGTCGGTGGTCGAACCTTCAAACACCATCGTACCCTCTTCGAACATTGCGCCTTCGGACACGAGCACCACCGAGTACTTGCTGGGATTGAAATTGCGGTCACTGATGAGCAGTTCGGTCAGGTGCTCCATATTGAATTTGAATTCGGGAATCACACACCGATGCGCCGCGCCTGCCATCGTCGGCAACATCGCGGTAAAGCCCGCGTACCGTCCGAACACTTCGACGACGAGAAAACGTTCGTGCGACCCGGCGCTCGTGCGGAGACGATTCACGAGTTCGATCGTGCGGCTGACGCACGTGCTAAAGCCGATGCAGTAATCCGTTCCTGGCACATCGTTGTCCATCGTCTTGGGAATCGCGATGACCTTGACGCCTTTTTTGTACAACCTGACGCCAAAACTCAACGTGTCGTCGCCGCCGATGGGAATCATATAATCAATCCCCAAGAACTCTAAATTCTTTAGCACTTCATCGGTGAGATCGTTCTTGTCGGCGTTGTACGTGGATTGCAGATGCGGCGGCACATCGCCTTTTTTCACATTGGTGGGATTCGTGCGCGAAGTGTGGAGAAACGTGCCGCCGGTGCGTCCCGCGCGATTGACGATTTCCTCGGACAGCACCATGAAATTTTCGCTATTGTCCGCTTTTTCGTCGCGGACGATGCTGATCGCTCCGCCCCATCCTCGGCGGATCCCAATCACCTTGTACCCTTCGCGCAAGGCGCGAATCGTGACGGCACGAATCGCGGGGTTCAATCCCGGCACATCACCGCCGCCGGTTAAAATTCCGATGACGCCTTTTTTCTTGTTCACGTTCGCCATAGGTGTTGCTCCTTTGCGATAGATTAATGCAGAAATGATTATACACCGATGCAATGCCGTGTCAAAAAATGTCGGGGCGATACATGCATCGCCCCGACGCGTTTAGCCAGGTTTTCCCAATTTCGCTTTTTCTTCTTCCGCGATTTTTTCGTCGAATTTTTTGAACAACGCTTTCGGCTCGCGCAAACGTTGTCCCGGCAAGAGTTGTGATGGTTTCCACTCTTGCGTGTGGATGCCTGGTTCGTACACCGCGGCGGTGTGATCGCGCGATAATTCGTGGAATGTTTTGATCTTCACGGCGCCGAGCAAATCGCCTTCGTAGCCGAGTTGCTGGTGCAGTTCGTGCGACGAGAACGGCAGGAACGGGTAGAGCAATGTCTTCAAGTTATCAATCACGCGGAGCGCGACGTAGAGCGACGTTGCCGCGCGCGCGCGCTCTACCTTGATGGTCTTCCACGGTTCGACGATTTGCAAGTACTGATTCGCCTCGCGCGCGAGGTCCATCGCGATGCCGATGGCTTCCTTAAAGCGCACGCGTTCGAGCGCGTCGCCGACGGTCGTAAATGCCGCTTCGGATTTCGCGATGAGCGCGCGATCCGCGTCGGTCAGTTCGCTCGGCGTCGGCACGCGTTGCTCGAAATTCTTGTACGTGAACGTGAGCACGCGATTGGCGAGATTGCCCCAGGTCGCGATGAGTTCGTCGTTGTTGCGGCGGACAAATTCCTTCCAGGTGAAATCGGTGTCCGCAAATTCCGGCATGTTCGCCGAGAGCAGATAGCGCAACGGGTCGGGATCGTACGTTTTGAGATAATCGTTGATCCAGACCGCCCAATGTTCGCTCTTGCTGAACTTGCGTCCTTCGAGATTTAGAAACTCGTTGGCGGGCACATCGTACGGCAAAGGTAGATTCTCGTCATAGCCCAACAACATCGCGGGCCAAATGATCGTGTGAAAGGGAATGTTATCCTTGCCGACGAAATAGTACCCGCGCACGTCGTCCGCTTTCGTCCACCACTCTTTCCATTTGTCCGGCGTGCCGCGATTCTTCGCCCACTCGACCGACGCGGAATAGTAGCCGATCACCGCTTCGAACCACACATAGATGCGTTTCGAATCGTAACCGGTGAGCGGCAAGGTGATGCCCCAATCGAGATCGCGCGTGATCGCGCGACCGTGCAGACCGCTCTTGAGCCAATTCCGCACGAACGCGACGACGTTCGGTTTCCAGTACCCGTCCTTGTCCGCGAGATAATCGAACAGACGTTTTTCGAACTTGCCCAGGTCGAGGTAAAAGTGTTCGCTCTCGCGCACGGCGATTTTGTGCGGCGGAGTGCCCCACTTGGCAAATTTACATTTCGGGTCAATCAATTCCATCGCGTCGAGCACGCGACTGCAGTTATCGCATTGATCGCCGCGCGCGCGCGGGAACTGACAGTGCGGACACGTGCCGCTGATGTAGCGGTCGGGCAAAAAGCGCGCGTCGTTTTCGCAATAGAGTTGTTTCTCGGTCGCTTTGTAGATGGATCCTTTATCGAGCAAGCGCGCAAAGAAATCCTGGGAGATCGCCCAGTGATTTTCGGTGTCGGTATGCGTGAACAGATCGAACGAGATGCCGAGTTTTTGCCACGCTTCGAGAAACAACGCGTGCGACCGTTCGAACACCTGGCGCGCGGTGATGCCTTCTTCGTCGGCGGTCACCGTCACCGGCGTCCCATGCGAATCGGACCCCGAAACCATGAGTACGTCGTTCCCGATCAAACGATGATAGCGCGCGAAAATGTCGGCGGTCAAATACGCGCCGGCGATGTGCCCCAGATGTAACGGTCCGTTAGCGTAGGGCCACGCGACGGATACCAGGATTTTCTTGGTCATTGTAACCTCCGAAGAAAGGATGAAGGATGGGGGATGAAGGATGAAAACGGATTGCGATTTTTTCATCATTCCGCCATCATCGTTCATCCTTGAAAACAAAAACGCCGCTGATCCAATGAGGCAATCCTCACATCAGTCGGCGTGGCGCACCGGGTACACGCGAGAACCGCGCGCCCACTTTACGGTGCGCCGCTCGGCATAGTCATTCCGCGAATCCAAAATAGAAGCGTGAACATTCTCAACCTCGCTTGCCATTCTAGCACAAAAGCAACGCGTTGCCAAGTAGGGGGCGATTCATTTTTCGCAATTAAAAAAACGCTTCGCCCCTACTTGCAAAAAAATCCCGCTCGCGTTATCATCCACCCGATCAATTATTTTGAAAACGGACAGCCCATCCTTGCGAAGGTTATCAATCACTTTTCCGAGGAATTGCGCCTGCAATCCGTCGCAAGGTTGAGGAGAACTTAAAATGGAGAACAAATGTGACCAAGCCGCGTTTCTCGATTGTTGCGCCATGTTTTAACGAAGAAAAAGTACTGCCCGAATTGCATCGGCGAATTTGCCAAGTGATGGAGCAAACCGGCGAAACCTGGGAATTGGTGCTCGTCAACGATGGGAGTCACGACCGCACGGCGGATGTAATGCGCGAATTGCACGCGCAGGACGCGCGCGTCAAGGTGATTGATTTCGCGCGCAACTTTAGCCACCAACTCGCGGTGACCGCCGGACTCGATTATGCACGCGGCGACGCGGTCATCATCATTGACGCCGATTTGCAAGACCCGCCCGAACTGATTTTGCAGATGATTCAAAAGTGGCGTCAAGGGTACGAGGTCGTGTACGCCGTGCGCACCAAACGCCGCGGCGAATCCTGGTTCAAAGAATTCACCGCGAAATTGTTCTATCGCATCATCTACCGCATCACCGACGTGAAAATTCCACTCGATACCGGCGATTTTCGGTTGATGGATCGCAAGGTCGTGGATGCGATCAAACAGCTGCGCGAGCGGCATCGCTTTATTCGCGGGATGACGAGCTGGGTCGGTTTTCGCCAGACCGGCGTCGAGTACGAACGCCAGGAACGCTTTGCCGGCGAAACGCACTATCCGTTCAAAAAGATGCTCAAGTTCGCGATTGACGCGATCACCAGTTTCAGTTACGCGCCGCTCCAGGTCGCGACGTATCTCGGTTTTTTGATCGCGGGCGTCAGCGCAATAGCCGGCGTGTTCGTCATCTACGCGCGGCTGTTCCTCAGCGATCATCCCTTTTTTGGGCAAGCGACGACGCTCGTCGCGGTACTCTTTCTCGGCGGCGTGCAGTTGATTACGCTTGGCATCATCGGCGAGTACCTGGGTCGCATCTACGATGAAGTGAAAGGGCGACCACTCTACATCGCGCGCGAGGTATTGGGCTTTGACGACGCGTCAGAAAAATCGCGTTAACGCGTTCTGTCCAGACTCCCGCCACACGCGGCGTCCGAATCGCGTCTTGATTCCGTTTGACAAAACAGTGCGCTTGTGCTATAAACGCCCCCAACAATTTCATATTTGCAGGTTTGACTCTTATCCAGAGAGGCGGAGGGACCGGCCCTGTGAAGCCTCGGCAACCGGATTAAAAGTTGGAGCATAGAGATTGGAGATTGGACACACCAATTTCCAACATCCATACTCCAACTTCCAAACTCGGTGCCAATTCCGGCAGAGAACGATTCTGGGAGATGAGAGGACAGCGTTGTCAACGCCTCTTCTTTCAGTAGAAGAGGTTTTTATTTCCCGTACCTCCTCTGGATTGAGAATTTTTCCGAGGAGGTTTTTTATTGGAAATTAGAAATTAGAATTTTGAAATTAGATGGTGCAAGTCGGAACAATCCGGATGCCGACTTCCAACATCCAATTTCCAACGTCCAACATCCGACTTCCAATTCTCAAAAGGAGACGATCATGTCCAACGATACGAACGAACGCAAACTCGGTTTCACGACGCGGCAATTGCACGCCGGTCAGCAAGCCGATCCCACGACCGGTTCGCGCGCAGTACCGATTTACCAAACGACCTCGTACGTGTTCAAAGATACCGAACACGCCGCGCGGTTGTTCGCGCTACAAGAATTCGGCAACATTTACACGCGCATTATGAATCCGACGAGCGATGTGTTCGAGCAACGCATCGCCGATCTCGAAGGCGGCGTCGGCGCGCTCGCCGCGAGTTCGGGACACGCCGCGCAAACGATGGCGATTCTCGCGCTCTGCGGCGCGGGCGATCACATCGTTTCCGCTTCGACGTTGTACGGCGGCACGTTCAACCAGTTCAATTATACCTTCCCGCGCATCGGCATTGACGTGACGTTCGTGGATCCGTCCGAGCCGGAAAACTTTCGCCGCGCGATTCGCGGCAATACGAAAATCCTGTACGGCGAAACGCTCGGCAATCCGCGCATCAACGTGTTTCCCTTCGAACAAGTCGCCGCGATTGGTCGCGCGTACAACATCCCGCTGATGATTGACAGCACGTTCGCTACGCCGTACCTCTGCCGTCCGATCGAGTGGGGCGCGCACATCGTGGTGCACTCGACGACGAAATTCATCGGCGGACACGGCACGAGCATTGGCGGTGTCATCGTGGACGGCGGCAATTTCGATTGGACGAGCGGACGTTTTCCGAATTTCACGACGCCCGATCCCAGTTATCACGGTCTCGTCTACGCGTCGCTCGGCGCGCCGGCGTTCATTCTCAAATCGCGCGTCCAAATTCTGCGCGACATTGGCGCATCGCAATCGCCGTTCAACTCGTGGCTGTTCGTCCAAGGACTCGAAACGCTCAGTCTACGCATGGAGCGGCACACGAAGAACGCGCAAGCCGTCGCGGAATTCCTGGAAGCGCACGGCAAGGTGAGCTGGGTGACGTACCCTGGCTTGAAGAGCCATCCCGATTACGCGCTCGCGAAAAAATACCTGCCAAAAGGTTCCGGCGCGATTCTGGGATTCGGCATCAAGGGCGGGCACGACGCGGGGCGCGCGTTCATCAACAACCTTAAACTTTTCAGCCACCTCGCCAACGTCGGCGACGCGAAAAGTTTGGCGATTCATCCAGCGAGCACGACGCATAGTCAACTCTCGGCGGACGAGCAAACGAGCGCGGGCGTCACGCCCGACTTTGTGCGCTTGAGTGTCGGCTTGGAAGACATCGAAGATATTCTCTGGGATCTCGATCAGGCGCTCGCAAAAGCGTAACAAGTTAGCCCCGAAGGGTTTCCGCGAAGCGAACCCTTCGGGGCTCTAATAGGTCTTATGAACACAAATCACTCTGTCGGCATCGTCGAACGCAAATACTTTACGTTTGCCGAAAACGAACCGATGCCACTCGATAGCGGTGAATCGCTTGGACCGATCACGTTGGCGTACGAAACGTACGGCGCGCTCAACGCGGACAAGAGCAACGCGATTCTGATTTTGCACGCGCTCTCCGGCGACGCGCACGCGGCAGGGTATCATGCGCCCGACGACGAACAAGTCGGCTGGTGGGATGATTGCATCGGTCCCGGCAAAGCGTTCGACACGAACAAGTTTTTCGTCATCTGCTCGAACATCATCGGCGGCTGTCAGGGTTCGACTGGACCCGGTTCGATTTATCCGCTGACCGGGAAACCGTACGGCTTGGATTTTCCGGTCATTACGATTGGCGATGTCGTGCGCGCACAAACATATCTGATGGATCATCTCGGCATCGAAAAACTTCTCGCCGTCGCGGGCGGGAGCATGGGCGGGATGCAAGTCTTGCAATGGTGCGTGAGTTATCCCGAACGCGTGCGCGCCGCGTTGCCCATCGCGACGACGGCGATTCACTCGCCGATGCTCATCGCGTTCAGCGAAGTCGGTCGTCAAGCGATCTACGCCGATCAGAACTGGAACAACGGCAATTACTACGATGGCGTCAAACCAAATGCTGGGTTGGCGCTCGCGCGGATGATCGGACACATCACGTACCTGAGCGAAGCATCCATGCACCACAAGTTCGGACGACGCCTGCAAACGCGCGAACGTTTCGGCTACGATTTCAGCACCGACTTTGCGATTGAAGGTTATCTCAAGCACAAAGGCATCCGTTTCACCGAACGCTTCGACGCGAACAGTTATCTTTACATCACCAAGGCGATGGATTATTTCGATTTGGCGAACGGGCATCACAACCTCGCCGCCGCGTTTGCGAACAGTGCGAACATCGTTTACCTTGTCGTGTCGTTCACGTCCGACTGGCTCTACCCGACGTACCACTCGAAAGAATTGGTGAGCGCGCTCACTGCGGTCGGCGCGGATGTGAGTTACTTGAACATTCAATCCAGTTGGGGACACGACGCGTTCCTGCTCGAAGTCGAAACGATGACCGGTCTCCTCTCGAATTTTCTCGACCGCGTTGTGCATCAGTTTGGGGTCAAATGGGAGTCCAAGTAAACGGGCAGACCTGTCTACGTGTCCACCTGTTTACCTCTTTCCTTGTTTACAATTCACGCGGTCAAATATGAATCAATCTGCAAACACAACGTTACGCGCCGACCTGCTGACGATTGCCGAGTTGATCCAGCCCGGCGAAAAAGTGCTCGACCTGGGTTGCGGCGATGGCACGTTGCTCAAGCATCTCAAAGACACGCGCCAAATTGTCGGACGTGGCGTCGAACTATCGGAGCAGGGCGTCCTCACGTGCGTCCGCAAAGGCGTCAGCGTGCGCCAGGGCGATCTGCACGAAGGTCTCAGCGATTTTCCCGACCAGTCGTTCGATACCGTCATCCTGAGTTATACGATTCCATATCTCAACGATCCGGAATTCATCGTGAAAGAAATGTTGCGCGTCGGTCGCCGCGCCATCGTGAGTTTCCCGAACTGGGGTCACTGGCGTTGTCGTTTGAGTTTGCTGTTGACCGGGCGCATTCCGGTGACGCCCGGTTTGCCGCAACCCTGGGACACAAGTCCACGCGCGCGCCCGCTCACCGTGCGCGATTTCGGCGAGTTTTGCGAGCAGCACAAGATTCGCATTACGAAAGAAATGTACCTCCAAGGCGCGCGGCGCATCCCAGTGCGTCGCGACAAAAACCTCCGCGCAACCACCGCGATATTTGAATTGGCGTAGAGACATTGCATTGCAACGTCTCTACCAATTGGCAGATTCCTGGTTTTGCATTAGAATAGGCGCATCGCAATTGACCTGACCGTCCGCGGTCTTTCACGGAGGAGCCAATGACTAGGAAGCAATCTGCCAAGAAATCGAAATCCTCACGCGCATCCCTCGGAAAAGCGCACGCGCGTCTTGCCAAGCCGCGCCAAAGAACCGCGCGCGGCAAGCGTCGCAAATCGAACGCGTTAGTACCCACACCTCCTGAGCGAACCCCGCGCCGTGTGATGGTGATTGTTCACGGCGGCGGCGACATCCCCGAAAATTATCATGAAGGACTTGTGAACGGCGTCCAAGCGCAACACAGCAAGCCGTTCGATTTCATCTCGGCGTACTATTCCGACGTCATCACGAATCGCGAGCGGAGCATCGCACCGCGCGTCGAATCGCCCGCCGAAGCGAAATTCAAAGCTGACTTTGAAAAACAATTGCGCGAGACGCACGCGCGCACGCAATCCGACAATCAAGCGCGCGGAATCGTGACGACGAGTTTCTTGGGGATTGACAACGCGATTACCGACACGATCAAAGAAGTCGTCGTCTATTTGTTCGACCAAAGCGCCGCGTCCCAAATCCAAGACCGCGTCGTCGCGGCGCTCGACCAAGCCGCGCAGGATTTCGACGAGATCGTGCTCGTGACGCATAGTCTCGGTACGGTCGTAGCGTTTGACGCGCTCAAACAATTCGCGCATCGTTACAAGATCGCGTTCTGGTTCACGCTCGGTTGTCCGCTCGGCAAACTCATCATGACGCGCCTCCGCGCGTCCGACCTCGGCGAAATCGCGCGCGCACACGTGTCTTGCTGGTACAACGTGTACGATACGAACGACATTGTCGCGGGTGTGATCGGATCGTTTTTGCCCGCGCCCGATTTGCACATTCACGATATTTTTGTCGAGGTCGCGCCCGCGATGCCCAGCGCGCACGATTATTTCGCTAACCCGGCGACGCACGCGATTTTGGCAGAGGCGCTTAAATGAGATTTGAACATTCTACCTGGATATACCGAAACCAAGCCGGAAAGTCTAGGACGCGGATGAACGCGGATATTTTTATCCGCATCCCGAAAAACTTTGATGATAGGCAAACAATTCGCTAGTAAGACGCTAACACTGGAGACAATGAATGAAAGCAGTACTCTCAACTCTCGGAACAATCGTATTCGCCTTGCTCTTACTCGCGCTCTTGTTCGTGGTGACGTTGGTTGCAGGTGTGGGCATTGTGTTGGTGGGGCGTGTGTTGACTTTGGTTGGCGACCTCACCACGTTCCAGGCATCGCTCATCGCGTTAGGCGCGGCGGTTGTCATCATTGGCGTTTTGATTCTCGTGCTGCGCGCCGAACCGGCGCGCGTGCCGGAATGGTTGGACGAAGATTACGACGAGAATTATGATGATGAGGATTATGAAGACGCGGACGAGGATGAGGAAGTTAAAATCGTCCCCCCGCGCAGTCGCAACGACCCGTGTCCATGCGGGAGTGGCAAAAAGTACAAACAGTGTCACGGTAAGGTTGCGTGAATATGAAAACGCTCGCCGCCGTTGTGCGCGCCTACAATCAACTCGCGATTGAAACGATTGAACTCGATCCGCCACAGGCGAACGAACTACGCGTGCGCGTGCGCGCGGCGGGCGTGTGCCATTCCGATCTGCACACGCTGCGCGGCGAATTGCGCGCCCAACCGCCGCTCGTGCTGGGTCACGAAGGCGCAGGCATCGTCGAGCAGGTGGGCGCGAAGGTGACGCGTTTTGAGCCAGGCGATCGCGTGCTGGTGAATTGGTTGCCGGCGGATGGCACGTGCCCGGCGTGTTTGCGCGGTCAACCGAACTTGTGTGAGCGGTTACCCAAGACGATATTGGCGGGTTGGTTGCCGGATGGCACGTCGCGATTAAAGACGCTTGATGGCGTTCAACTCAAGCACTATCTCGGCGCGGCGACGATGGCGGAATTTTGCGTGATTGATCAAGCCAGCGCGATTCCGTTTCCCGACGACGTGCCGTTTGAAATCGCGGCGATCATTGGGTGCGCGGTCGCAACGGGCGTCGGCGCGGTCATCAACACCGCGCGCGTCGAGCCAGGGAGTTCGGCGGCGGTGATTGGATGCGGCGGCGTGGGGTTGAGCGCGATCCTGGGTTGCCAGCTTGCCGGCTGTCATCCGATCTTCGCGGTGGATGTGCTCGAAACGCGTTTGGATTTTGCCAAGCAACTGGGCGCGACCGAAACGTTGAATCCGTTGCAGTGCGATGTGCCGGGAACGCTCCAGGCATTCACGCGCGGTGGCGTGGATTACGTATTCGATACGGTCGGCTCCGCCGTCACGATCCCGCAAGCATTGCAAGGCGCGCGACCGGGCGGTGCGGCGGTCATCGTCGGGATGCACGCGGCAAAAACCGACGTGCCGATCCCGGTCGGCGCGCTCGTGTTTCAGAATCGGCGTTTGCTCGGATCATTCGTCGGCTCGATTCGACCGCAAGTGGATTTGCCGCGCCTGGTCGAGTTGTATCGTGCGCGACGGTTACCGCTCGATGCGCTCGTTACGCAACGGTACGCGCTCGCGGATGTCGCGCAGGCGTTTGCGGATATGGAAGCTGGCGCGGTGGCGCGCGGCGTGATCGTGTTCGATGCGGTTTAGTAAATCGGTAGACAAGGAAACAGGTGAACAGGTTAACAGGGCGCGAGGTTGGTTGCCTGTCTACTGGTCTACGTGTTTTCTTTTCTCGACAGCAATGTTTTTGATATTTTGGAGATGGAATGATCAAGGCGCTTCTCTTCGACATGGACGGCACGCTCGTGGATATTTCGATGCAAACGTTTTTGCCACAGTACTTTGGCGCGCTGTCGAAAAAACTCGCGCATCTCGTCGCGCCGGAAAAATTGATCGTGCAATTGCACGCGTCTACCAAAGTGATGATGAATAATTCCGACCCGACCCGCATGCTGGTTGACGCATTCAGCGCGGACTTTTTTCCAAAACTGGGTCTGACGCGCGAGCAACTCGAACCGCTGTTCCACGATTTCTACGCGACCGAGTATCGCGCGCTGAGCACCTACGCGCGACGCGTGGCGGGCGTGCGCGAGGTATTGACGCGCGCGTTCGCCGCGACACGCAAGGTTGCGTTGGCGACAGGACCGTTCTTTCCGTTGACCGCGATCACGCAACGCTTGGAGTGGGGCGGCGTCGGCGATTTTCCGTACGCGCTTGTCACCAGTTACGAAACGATGCACACCTCCAAGCCACACGCGGCGTACTATCGCGAGATCGCGACGCAATTGGATGTGGCGCCGGAAGAATGTGTGATGATCGGAGACGATCCGCAAATGGATATGACGCCGGCGCGCCGCGCGGGGATGAAAACTTTTTGGATTACGAACGATGGACATTTGCCGACCGATGTGCCCGCGGATTGGCGCGGTACGCTAACGGACGTCGGCGCGTTACTCGAACGCGGCGAATTGGTGGGCTAGCATCACGGCTTTTCAAAAGTCGCTTGACTCACTTGCTAACCTAACCCCCCAACCCCCTTCCCTGTAAGGGAAGGGGGCAGGGGGGATGGGTCTGCAAATGACTTTTGAAAAACCGTGGGCTAGCATTCAACCCTGTTGACGCGCCGGGACATCGCGCGTAGAATGCCATTCAGCACAACCTTGCGAAGGTTTGAAGGTGTATTTTTCAAGTAATCGAATTTGTTGCCGTTGCGCGGTACCTCGGGCAAGTGATTGGTAACCTTCGCAAGGTTGGGTCGAGCGATTATGGTAGGATTATGAACGCGCCAGAACTCATCAAACGATACAATGCCGGCGAACGCGATTTTTCGAATGCCGATTTGCGCGGCGCGGATTTGCGCGAAGCGAATTTGCGCGGCGTGATTTTGCGCGGCGCGAACCTCGACAAGGCGAATCTCGGCTGGGCGAATTTCGAAGAAGCCGATTTGTCAGGCGCGAGTCTCAAAAATGCGAAACTGAACGCGGCGCATTTACGCGCAGCGAATTTCACCAACGCGGATGCGAGCGACGCGAATTTCAAAAGCGCGGGGCTGAAAAATGCCAACCTTACCGGCGCGATTCTGCGCGGCGCGGTGCTCGTCGGCGCGAAACTGCCCGGCGCGATTCTGCGCGGCGCGAATTTCTCCAAGAGTCACCTCGACGGCGCGGATTTCACCGGCGCGGACACGACCGATCTCGACATCACCTACGCCGAGTTGACGAATGTAACCGGGATGGTCATCGCGCAAGACAAAAAATCGTGGAAAGCCGTAGACAAGGACGGCGCGTAGTTGTCACCTGGCAATTTTTGTCCATATCTTGTATGCGCGCGCGTTTTGTGATAGAATAATCACAGTCCTCAAAGGTGAGGCAGTGTCCCGACACTGCTCCCACCAGGCACAATCGCACGCGACATTTTTTTCGTACACCGGGAGGCGGAATGGATAACATCGTCGGAGTGTTTCAACGGATTTGGCTTGGTCTCGTCATCGGACTGATCGTTGGACTTGGTCTCGGTTTGCTGTTCGGCTGGGTCGTGTGGCCCGTCAGTTGGACGCCCGGTTCCGATGATGTGGCGGCAGTCGCCGACTCGTTTGCGCTGAATGGCGATGTCCCCACCGCACAACGTCGTCTCGCCAATTTGCCTAAAGCCGATCAAGAACGGATCGTCAATCAACTGATTCAAGATCGGCAGAGACGCGGCTTGACGATTGAAGCCGATCGGTTGACGGCGTTTTCGCTCGCGATGGGTCTTTCAAAATCGCCAACTTCGAATGTGCCCACGCCAGCCCCAGGCGCGACACCGCGTCCGAGTACCCCGACCCCGACTGCGAGTGGATTCGATTTCGTTCCGATTCTCATTGCCGTTTTTGCGATTGGATTGGTCGCGTTGGCGGGCGTGCTCGTCTTTACGCGCGTGTTGCCGCAGTTGCGCGCGCGCCGCGCAACGCGCGCCCCGTCCGCCGCGCCGGTTGCTGAAGCCGCGGTCCCATCGCTCGGTATGCCCGAAGCGCCCGCCGCGCCGACAGTCGCGGCGGGAGGGCTGGGACGATTCGTGCCGTCGTATACGCTGGGCAACGATAACTATGACACGTCGTACAGTCTCGAAACGCCGCGCGGCGAATTTCTCGGCGAATGTGGGATGGGCATTTCGGAACGTCTGGGTGAGGGCAAGCCAGACAAGGTGACCGCGTTCGATCTGTGGTTGTTCGATAAAGCCGATGTCCGCACCGTGACCCAGATTTTGATGAGCGAGCACGCGTTCAAGGACCAAGCGTTGCGCGCGAAATTACAGACCAAGGGCGAAGCGGTGCTCGCGGAAAAAGGCAAAGTGATTCACCTGGAAACGCAATCGCTCGGCATCAGCGCGCACATCGTCGAGTTGATCTACGCGACGAATCCCAGTTTGCCGACGAACAGTCACTTTCAGAAATTGATTGTCGAGATTGTGCCGGAATTCAAGACCGGTGTCGCGCCGCGTTGAACGCGCGTCGCGCGCTATTTGTATCGCCCGCTGTGCCTCAGCGCAGTGGGCGATTTTATATTGAGAGAACGAATGCAAGATGACGTGATTCGCGCGCGGCACGCGCAAAAAATCACCGCGACGCTTTTTCTCGCGCAGAGTGTCGGTTCGGCGGGGTTCATCGCGGCATCAACGATCAATCCCATTGTCGGCGAGCAACTGAGCCGCCAACCTGCGCTCGCGGGATTGCCGAGCGCGGTGTATCTGCTCGGTAGCGCGCTAGCGGCGTTTGCGTGGGGCTACGCGATGGATGCCTGGGGACGGCGCGGCGGTCTCACGCTCGGCTTGATCCTGGGAATCATCGGTGCGGCAATCGCCGGCGGCGCGGTCATCGCAAACACATTCCCAGGTTTTCTCGCGGGCATGGTGTTGATGGGCGCGGCGAATGCCGCGCTGCAACTTGGACGATTTGCGGCGGCGGAAGTGCATTTGCCGGCGGATCGCGGCAAAGCGATTTCGAATGTCGTGCTCGGCGGAACCGTCGGCGCGGTGCTCGGTCCGTTGATGGTAGGACCGATGGGTGATGTCGCGCAATCGGTCGGCGCGGACAAGTTGAGCGGACCCTACGGCGCGAGTTTGGTCTTGTTTGCGTTTGGCGCAATGGCGATTTTCGCGTTTCTGCGTCCCGAGCCGCGCGACCTTGGTCGCGCGTTGGAGCGCTTGTACCCGCCCGCGACGACGCGCGCGCGCGCCGCGCGTTCGCTTGGCGAGATTGTGCGCGTGCCCGGTGTGTTCGTCGCGATGATCGCGATGGCGGGCGGGCAGTTGGCGATGGTGATGCTGATGGTGATTACGTCGTTGCACATGAAAAATCATCAGCACGCGCTTGGCGACATCGCGTTGGTGATCTCGTCGCACACGTTCGGGATGTTTGCGTTCTCGATTGTGTCGGGACGCTTGGCGGATCGGTGGGGGCGCGCGCCGGTTATCGCGTTGGGGAGCCTCGCCTTGATTCTCGCGTGTCTCGCCGCGCCGCTTTCGCCGGACGTATTTCCGATTTCCGTCGCGCTTTTTTTGTTGGGGCTGGGTTGGAATTTCGCGTTCGTCGGCGGCTCGACGTTGCTCGCGGATCAACTTTCACCGGACGAACGCGCGCGCACCCAGGGCTTTAACGATTTGATGATCGGCTTGGTCTCTGCGTTGGGAAGTTTGTCGAGTGGCTTGGTTTTTGCCGCGCTCGATTACGCGGCAATCGGCATGATTGGCGCAATCGTGTCGTTCGTGCCGCTCGCGTTTGCGGTGTGGTGGCGCGCGCAACCGTTAGCCAATTCTCTTGCCAAGCAAAAACCGAAGACAGAATCGTAGGGCAATTTTCCAAATTGCCAAGCAACGTCCACGTTTGGCGGAGGTAGCGTTATAAACGTTGAGAAAAAGATCTGAAATGACAGACCTTCGAGGTCTCCGAGACCTCGAAGGTCTTGACCGACGGTTTCCACAAGCGAATCGCAACATCTATCGCGTTAGGCAATTTGGAAAATTGCCCCACAAAATCCGCGTGCAAATCGTTCCTCAGGAGTTGAAATGAATCCTATCGTTCTGCTTCACAGTCGGCTTGCGATGACGGTCATATTGTTCGCGCTCGCGCTCGGCGTGTGGGGACTGGTGAATTATTTTCGCGGGCAGGGTGTCACATCCAGTTATTGGGGCGCGCTCGTCATCGGCGAAATCGTCGCGTTGGTTCAAGCGTTGCTGGGTGTGATCATGCTCGTGACTTTGCGCCCGCCGTCCGATCTGATTCACGTGTTGTACGGCGCGTTGGTGGGATTGGTGTGGCCCAGTGTTTACGTGTACACGCACGCGCGCACGGGACGCGTCGAGATGGGGATGTACGCGCTCGCGTCGCTCTTTATCTTTGGGCTGAGTTTGCGCGCGCTGACGACGGGCGGCTAATGAAATTCCATTTGTGGCGCGACGCGCTGTGCGAGCCAGCGTAGGGGCAGGAACAACGCGGTGAGTGTGAGCGTGTTGAGCAACGCGGTCGGCAATGTGACGCGTAATAGAAACGCGTCCCACGCGATCGGTTGCCCGGTGAAGGCGAGGATACTGAGAATGATGAGGTGTTGAATCAGCGTTGCGAGTACCGCGGCGATGGGCGGCGCGGCAAGATTACTTCGGAAAAAGACCAACTGACCCGCGCTCATCAACAATCCGATGAGTGTGAGCGACAAGGTATGCGCGCCAAATGGCAAGCCCGATATCAGATCGAGGAATAGACCGAGCGTGAATCCCCATTGCGCGGCTTGCCACGCCGGTCCGACCAAACCCCAGCCAATCACGAGCACAAGGGCAAGGTCGAGCGTAAAACCAAAGACCGGCACCAGTGGCAAGAGCGTCGCTTGGAGGACCGCGACGAGTAAGAGGAGTGGAATTAAAACCCAGTTTGACATACGCAGTTTGCCAAGCGAGCGACGAAGCGTTGAGCGAAATGTACCACGCGCATTTGCTTTTGTCAATTTCTCGTTAAAATTTTAAGAAAATTTCAAGGGTGCCTTGACACGATTTTTTAGCGTGTGCTATAATGCGCCCACTTTTGACGCCCCTAATACAAGCCACAGATAAACACAGATAAACACCGATTATTTCTATCTGCGTTTATCCGTGTTAATCTGTGGTCCATTGTCCGATGTTTAGTTGGGTTTGTCTCTACGGAAGGAGATTCGAAAGCATGGCCGATGCAAAGACTAGCGCGGCAATTGCAGCGCTGCCTCCGCTGACTCGGCGTGAATTTATCAATTACGCCTGGCTCGCCTCGCTCGGGTTTGTTTTTGTCGTGGGCTTTGGCGGCGCCACATTCTTCTTTTCATTTCCCCGTTTCAAAGTCGGCGAGTTCGGCGGAGTTTTTCCGCTCGGCAAAGCCGGCGATGCGCTCCCCAAACCGGACGATCCGCCGATTCACAATCGCGAAGGCAAATTTTGGTTGGCAAACGTGAACGGCGCGATTGTCGCGTTGTACGACGTGTGTGTGCACTTGGGCTGTCTCTACGAATGGCAACCGGTCTCGGGACGTTTTGAATGTCCCTGCCACGGTTCCAAGTACACGAAAGAGGGCACGTACATCGAAGGACCCGCCGGACGCAGTCTCGATCGGATGGCGATGACGTTTGTCAGCGCGAGCAACCAGGTGGTTGCCGCGACGAACGCGCAAGCGCAACCCGTCAAAATCCCGGCGGACCCGGAATTGAATGTGATCGTGGACACCGGCAAGGTAACACCAGGCGAGTCGCACGGTTGATCGCGCCATCGTGAAATCGCAGGAGACACGTTGCTATGTTTGAAGGAAACGGAAACGGACGCCGCAACCCGCTTACCGCCATCGCGGAACAGGTCTACACGCGTTTGCCGGTAGGCGCAAAAGAATCACTGAGAATCCTCGGCGCGTTGCGCTCGAAGGAAGGCCGCACAAACGTCTCGCAAGAAATGCGCGGCAAAGCGTGGGAGTTGGCGGACAATACGACGCGCGCAGTGTCCGCCGGCATGGGCATCGCGGATGTGCGCGCGCTCTTTCGCGGCGACCCGCCGGTCGAAAAACCGAACCCGCGCTATAAAGTGTTCACGAACGCGTTCTTCGCGCACATTCGCCCGCGCTATTACGAAAAATCCTCGACCAAGTTTACGCACACGTTCGGGCTGGGTTTTATGAGCGCGCTGACGTTCTTCGTCGAAGTGGTCACTGGCACGATCTTGATGGTCTTTTACATTCCCGAACAAGACCGCGCGTACCAATCCATGGTCAAGATCATTGCCGAAGTGCCGTTCGGTCAATTGATGCGCGACGTTCACCGCATCGGCGCGGAGTTGATGGTGATCTTTGTCGCGCTGCACATGTTGCGCGTGTATCTGACCGGCTCGTACAAACATCCGCGTCAATTCACCTGGGTCACCGGCGTGATTCTACTCATCGTCACGCTGGGTCTCTCGTACTCCGGTTACTTGCTGCCCTGGGATCAACTGGCGTACTGGGCGGTGACGATTGGCACAAGCATGGCGAAATCCGCGCCGCCGAAAGAGATCATGGGGTACATCTCCAACCTGCTTTTGCGCGGCGGCGACACAATCGGGCAAAATGGTTTGCTCCGCTTTTATCTCTTGCACGTGATCTTGTTCCCAGCCCTCGCGATTGTGTTCATCTCGGTGCACTATTATCGCGTTTCGCGTTTGCACGGCATCAGTTTGCCGGCGAGCGAGGAAGAATCGCCCGATCCGGCTGTGCGCAAAGCGGCGAAGGAACGGCTCGATTATTTACCGGATGTGTTGACGAAAGAATTGATGTGGATCGCGATTGCGGTGTTCGGCATGGTCGCGTTCGCGGCGTTCTCGTTCCACGCGCCGCTCGAACATCACGCCGATCCGTACCGCACGCCGCTGCACACGACCGCACCGTGGTACTTTCTCTGGATTCAAGGCATGTTGAAAGACCCGGTCGTCTTGCCGATTTTGCGCGCGCTGCGCGATTTCATCGGGATTGACCTCGTGCAATTCTACGATAGCCCGGCGGTGCAGGGCGTGATTTTTCCGACGGTGATTTTCGTCGTCATCTTTGCGATTCCGTACATTGACGAATGGTGGGAACGCTTCTGGGGTCGCACGCCGAGTCGCCAGGGCAAGAATCGCAAACTGGGTCTCAGCGTCGCGATCATCTCGCTCGTCTTGTTCGTCGTGTTCTCGTACTTTGGCACGCCGTACTTTGGCGTGTCCGCGCCGCCCGCCGTCGAAATCGGTCAAGAGTTCATTCCGGAAGAATGCGTGCTGCCGCCGATTCCACTCTTGCTGGATAACTGCGGCGAAGTTCGCCGACTTGGTTATGAGGGATTGCCGGTCGGCAGTTACGAATTGGCGCAACACGGCGCGCCGCCGGCGAACGCCGAAGAATTCGATCGAATGCTTGCGCGGATGCAGACCGCGGTCGCGCGCGAATCGCAACGCGGGAAAGAGACGAGCGGCAAGAGCGGCTTGGTGGACGCGCAGGGATTTTTCGTCGTCGAGGATTGGCAGATGCGGTTGAAAAAAGTAACGCTACGAATTACCTGGACGCCGCAAAGCGTCGCCGATGCCGGGGTGTACGAAAAGATCATCTACCTGCACAAGGAATCTGCGTACGAATAACGCGCCAAAGAGAAAACCATGTCCACTCAACTCAAAATCTTGGTCGGATTCATTTTTACCCTGCTCACGTGCGTGCCGCTCGCGGCGATTGCCGTGAACGATATGGGGCGCGATTTCAATCTTACCGCGTCGGACGCGCAGACGGTGATGCAAAAGCGCGAGGCGTCCTTGCAAGGACGCGAGATCGAAGTGGGCGCTGAATTGTATGGACAGTACTGCGCGGGCTGTCACGGCAACAAAGGCGAAGGTATCCCCACGCTTGCGCCGGCGATCAACCGCATGGATTTGCTCGATGGTCGGCGCGAAAAGGAAATCAGTTGGTCGGGTAGCATTCCGGCGTTTCTCAAGAACACGATTGCCGCCGGTCGCCCGGTTCCTTCGCGTCCCGATTTGTACTCGGCGCGTATGCCGACCTGGGGCAATCAGTACGGCGGACCGATGCGTCCCGATCAAGTGGATGCGCTCGTGGCGTTTGTGCTGAACTGGCGTGAGGATGCGCCCGAAGTGAATGCGTGGCCCCCCCCGCTCGCGACGGGACCGCGACCCAGCCCGACGCCCGGTCCTTCGCCGACGCCTGCGCCGGTCATTGCCGGCGTGAACCCCAAGTGCCAGAACATCAAACCGGAGTACGTCGGCAAAAAATCGCCGTACAAACCGGATGATCGCGCGGCGCTCGCCGCCGGCAAAACGACGTACGATAATTTGTGTGCGTCGTGTCACGGCACGCGTGGTCGCGGCGATGGACCGACCGCGGCGTCGCTGAACCCCAAGCCGGCGAATTTGGCGGACAAGGCGTTCATGCAAACGATCTCACCCGAATGCCATCTCTTTATGGTCTCCGAAGGTGTGGCGGGCACGGGAATGCCGCCGTGGAAATCGCTCGGCGAAGATGCGCTGTGGAAAGTGATTATCTACGAGCGTTCGTTCTCCGGTGTGCCGTAATCACGTGGCTGAAAAAAATCGCGATGAAAAAAAGGACTTGCCTCAACGGCAAGTCCTTTGCTTGTGGGATAGGCAATCCCAGTATAATGCGGAATGATGATAACGCGAAAATAAAAAGCCGCCGGACGATTTGTCCAACGGCTCGTTCACGCAGCTTGCCTCGGTCAGTAACCCGAATCGCACGAGTGCCCTTGCGATTTTGGCGCTGAGGTTGCGATCTCTTCCTCGGCATCGCTGCCGTATGGCACGCTCGAAGCGGGCATTGCTTGCACCGGCTCTTGGATCGTCGTATTACTCGTGGTGACGGCGATTGAGTTGGTCGCCGGCATGGTCGTGTTGGCTGTTGCCGTTGTCGCCAACGCGTTTGCCGTTAAAACAAAAATCCCCGCGCCGATCAGCAGAATGACCAACGCAAGGGCAACGAATATCACACGTCGCATAGATTCCTCCTTCAGAATCTTGTTTTACCGATGCGCGCCCATCGCGGCATCCTCTCCAAGGTAGTACGAGCATAAACGATTCATCGGCGTATGTCAATGAAATTTTCATCAAGAATTCGTATAAAGGAAAACCCCTACAGCGCCACGACTTTTCAAAAGTCGCTTGACTCACTTGCCAACCTAACCTCCAACCCCCTTCCCTATGAGGGAAGGGGGTTGGGGGATGGGTCTGCAAATGACTTTATAAAACCGTGCCACAGCACCGGGTTTTTTGCTTCGCCCGCCAAATCGTGTTACAATACGAACAAGCTTTGGCAAGCCGGTCGTTCTGCGTTAGTCTTGTTCCCTGCGCGCATGACGGCGTCGAGTATCCTCGCTCGACGAAAAGCGCCGACTGCCACGTTCAACCGAAACCCCATTGACCCGTCACGGGCGATGGTTTGCGATGACTCGCTGTGTCGCAAGGTGGTGCGTCGCAGAGCCGCGTGCACAGGAATGAATCGGCATGGTTGCCAGTTTAATCAAATCGGATGTGAACAGGTGTGGACGGCTTTCGACGTTGCACGCGACGCGTGCGGTCGAGTCGTCCGCTTTTTATTGAGCGATGCGGTGACCGGTCATCCTTGCGAAGGTTTGAAGGCGTAATTCTCTAGGAATCGAATTTGTTGTCGTCGCGCGTGTCCTCGGAAAAGTGGCTGGGAACCTTCGCAAGGATGGGCTGAGTAGATACGCGATGCGACACCTGGATAAAGTAACGGCGTTCATCACGCGGCATGACGGCGACGAAGTGCTTCTCTTTGAACATCCGTATGCCGGGATCCAAATTCCGGCGGGCACGGTCGAAGAGGGCGAACCGTTCGCACAAGCCGCGTTACGCGAGGCGCGCGAAGAATCCGGCTTGAACGAGTTGCACGTGTGCGCCTTTCTCGATACACAAGAGACACGATTGCCGGATCATCTGCCTTTCATTGCGCGGACAACAAGAGCGTACGCGCGTCCCGATGCGGCGAGCTTTAACTGGGTGCAATTCCGACGCGGCATTCAAGTGACCGCGCAGCGCCGCGCGAACGGATTCACGCAGGTGACGTATCAGGAATCGGACGACACGTTGAATCCGCAGTACATCACGTTTCACATCACGGCGTGGGTTGCGGACGACGCGCTCGCGGACACGCTCCGACGACATTTTTTTCATCTCGAATTTCGCGGCGCGTCGCCGGATCGTTGGCGCGTGCAGACGGACAATCATATGTTCACACCGTTCTGGGCGCGTTGCGACGCGCTGCCGCCGATCAATCCGCCGCAAGACGCGTGGCTCGATTTTTTGACGCGCATCAGGTAGCGCAAGTTTCTAACTTGCGATGTCTAGAGAAGAGGCATTGTGGCGACCTATTCGACGGAAAATCGGAATGGGCATTTGAGAACGACGGTGCACTTGGAACCGGGTGAGAAGGTTTCGCTGTGCCGCTGTTTCAAGTCGAAGGAATTTCCAATCTGCGACGGCACGCATAAACAAGAACCGAACTCGATCGGACCGGTCGTCGTGCAAGCGCCACTGTGTCCAGAGAAAGCGTAAACGATGATTGCGCTGTTCCGCGCGCTCGAAGGTATTCTGCTCCTCACGCTGGGACGCAAGTTGTTCTGGGTCTTTGTCGCGGCGATCGGATTTGAAGCGGGCGCGGTGTTTGCCGCGCGCGTGTTTCAACGCCAACCTGAGTGGCTGACGTTGCTCGTCGCGTTGAGCGTGGGCATCCTGGGCGCGGTGCTCGCGATTGTTCTACAGAATGTCGTCGTCGGCATTGCCGGGTTTGTCGCGGGCGGAGTCATCGCGGCAGGTGTTCTCGATTTGCTGAACCTCGACGCGACGCCGCTCCCGTTGATCGCGTTTGTCGTCGGCGGTGTGATTGGTGCGATATGGGTCGCGCTCTTGTTCGATTGGGCATTGATCGGTCTGTCGTCGCTCGCGGGCGCAATCACGTTGACGAACGTCCTGTTGCCGCGCGGCGCGATGGCGATCATCGCGATTGTTGTGTTGTTCGTCGTCGGTGTGATGATTCAGGTGGGTTGGTTGTGGAGAGAGAAGCGAGGCGCATCGTGAAAGTGCCCCATCCGATTCCATATCAAGGTAGTAAGCGAAACATCGCGAAGTACATTCTGCCGTTTTTCCCGCACGACATTGCGACACTAGTTGAGCCGTTCGCCGGTTCGGCGGCAATTTCGATTGCCGCGGCGTGTTATGGCAAGGCATCGCGTTTTCATCTGAACGATTTGAACAAACCGCTCATGACATTGTGGCATGAGATCATCAATAATCCACAGAACGTTGCCGAGGGGTACGCGCGTCTGTGGAAAGAGCAGCAAGGGAATGAGCGCAAGTATTACGATCAGGTTCGGGACGAGTTTAACCGCACAAAACGACCGGAGTATTTGCTCTATTTGCTCGCGCGATGCGTCAAGGCATCGGTGCGTTATAACCCAAAGGGTGAATTCAACCAGAGTCCGGATAACCGACGTCTGGGGCGCGAGCCGCGGAAGATGGCAGACGATATCTTTGCCGTATCGAACATCTTGCGCGGCAGAACCAAAATCACGAGCAAGGATTTCAAGGATGTTTTGCAGGCATCCACGCCAAGCGATTTGATCTACATGGATCCGCCGTACCAAGGTGTGTGTAGTAACGGCGACACGCGTTATTATGGCGGTGTGAGTTTCGATGAAATGATGCGTGAGCTAGAATTGCTGAATTGCCGTCAGATGTCATTCATTTTGAGTTATGATGGGCGAACCGGCGACAAGGCATTTGGCAAGCAACTTCCTCGCGAACTTGGATTATTGAGAATCGAAGTGGATGCGGGGCGTTCGACACAATCTACCCTCTTGGGTGGAGATGCAATTACGTACGAATCGGTGTACCTTTCAAAGGCGCTGGCTAAACGATTGGACCTTCATCCACGCGATCTAGTAAATCGAAGCAAGGCACGACCTGCAGCAGTGCAACTCGCATTTGTAACCAGCTAATCCAGAGAAAACCGAATGCCATTAAAATTGCCTAACAAGAAAATCCAGCAACAATTAGCATCCATCACGAACAAGCGCGCGCGAATTGTGATTGAGCACATTCTAAAGCGCGGGTTTGTTACGACGGAGGAATTGGAAAAGAAATCTGGGTACAATCACCCACCGAGAGCCGCACGTGATGTCCGCGAAGCGGGTATCCCATTGGAAACTTTTCGCGTTCGCTCCAGTGATGGTCGTTCGATTGCGGGTTATCGGTTTGGCGATCTCACTAAAATTCGTAAGGAACGACTGCAGGGCAGAAAAACGTTTCCCAAGAAATTGAAAGAGGAAATGTACGAGACAGGTAGCCACAAATGCGCGATTTGTGGCGGAGAATTCGAGTCGCGATATTTGCAGATAGATCATCGCGTCCCATACGAAGTGGCAGGTGACGATAAACCAGGTATATGGAATCCCCAGGATTTGATGTTGGTCTGCGGTTCTTGCAATCGCGCCAAGTCATGGTCTTGCGAGCACTGCGAAAACTGGAAGACCGGCAAAGCCGCCGATGTTTGTTTGAATTGTTACTGGGCAAGTCCAGAGCGTTACTTGCATGTAGCTCTACAAGAAATCAGGCGCACGGATATTTTGTGGAGAGGCAACGAGGTTCAAACCTACGAGCGATTGAAGCAAGCCGCGCAAGCAAATCAGTCTCCGATTCCTGAATACGTCAAGCGAATCATTGCCAAGCATATCGAGTAACGAAAGGACATTTTCATCCATCCATGAAATCATTCGACCTCTCTCGACTCAACGCGATCATCGTGCCGCTCGTCGCCGGCGGACTGGGCTTGCTTGTCGGCGCGGTGATGTTGCTCGCGCTCGGCGCGAATCCACTTGAAGCGTACGCGGCGATGGCGCAGGGCGCGTTCGGCAGTCCCAACGCGATTGCCGATACGCTCGTAAAAGCCGGACCGCTGCTCTTCGTCGGCATCGGCACCTGCATCGCATATCGGTGCGGCGTCATCAACATCGGCGGCGAAGGGCAACTCGTGATGGGCGCGCTCGGCGCAACCGCGGTCGCGCTCACGTTTCAAGATACGCCCGCGGTCTTGCTCGTCCCAGCCAGCTTGTTCGCCGGATTTCTCGGCGGCGCGTTTTGGGGCGGCATCGCCGGTGTGCTCAAAGTGAAATTCGGCGTCAACGAAGTGTTGAGCACAATCATGCTCAATTCGATTGCCGGATTTTTCCTGGTCTTTCTCCTCACCGGCGTTTTGATTGATCCGACGACCGCCGACAACGCGATCAAGATTCCGCAAACGCAGCGTCTGCCAAACGCGTCCGATCTCGCGCGCTGGGTGCCGACGCGTTTGCACGCGGGCATCGCGCTTGGTATCGTCATCGCGATCCTCGCGTACATTTTGTTGTGGCGCACGACGATTGGCTATCGCATCCGCGCGGTCGGGTTCAATCCGCGCGCGTCCAAGTACGCCGGGATTTCGGTGCAACGTTATCAACTACTCGCGTTCTTGTTGAGCGGCGCGCTCGCGGGACTGGGTGGCGCGGTCGAGTTGCTCGGCGTCACGCATCGCGTTTTCAGCGACGGCTCGGCGCACGGGTTTACCGGCAACGCCGGGTTCAACGGCATCGTCGCCGCGTTGTTCGGCTCGCTGCATCCGCTCGGCACGATTCCCGCGTCCATCTTGTTCGGCGCGCTACTCGTCGGCGCGAACAGTTTGCAACGCACGGTCCAGGTTCCCTCTGCGTTCGTCATCACGCTCGACGGATTGATCGTCGTGTTCGTCGTCGCGAGCCAAATCTGGGCGCAGCGCCGCAGTGTGAAACGCGTGGACGAAACGCGAGTCGCAATACCTAGCGCGGAAACATCCCAGTAATTTTCGATTGCCGATTTTCGATTTGCGACTGGAAACCCGGCAATCGAAAATTGCAAATCGAAAATCGAAAATGGAAACTCGATGATTAGCGATCTCTTTTCTCTTCACGTCCTCATCGGCATTCTCACTTCCGGCGTGCGCCTCGCGACCTCGTATCTCTACGCCGCGATTGGCGAAACGTTTGGGCAGATCAGCGGCGTGCTAAATCTCGGCGTCGAAGGAATTATGCTCGTCGCCGCGTATGCCGCGTACTACACCGTTTTGCAAACCGGCGATCCCTGGCTTGGACTGCTTGCCGCGCTCGTCGTCGGCTCGTTGATGGGCTTGGGCACGGCGTTCATCAGTGTCACGCTCAAAGCGGAACAAGGCATCAGCGGCATCGGCATTTATTTGTTCGGGCTTGGCTTGAGCGATTTGCTCTATCGCATCACGATCAAATCGCCGCAAACCGTCCAGGGTTTCACCGACATCAAAATTCCGGTGCTGACCGATTTGCCGATTGTCGGTCCAATTTTCTTCAATCAGAATTTGCTGGTCTACCTCGCGTTTGCGCTCGTGCCAATTGCTTGGTGGGTGCTGAACAAGACGACGTTCGGATTGAAGGTGCGCGCGGTCGGACAAAACCCGGAAGCCGCGGACACGCTCGGCATCAGCGTCGCGCGCGTGCGCTACATCACCGTCATCATCGGCGGCGCGTTCGCCGGTCTTTCTGGCGCCTCGCTCTCGATTGCGCTGCTGAATGTGTTTCAACAAAACATTACCAGCGGGCAAGGATTCATCGCGGTCGCGCTCGTGTACTTTGGCGCGTGGAAACCGTTTCGGGTGATGCTGGGTTGTTTGCTGTTCAGTATGGTCAACGCGTTGCAGTTGTGGATTCAAACGCTCGGCATTCCGATTCCCTCCGATCTCGCGTTGATGATGCCGTATATTTTGACGATCATCGCGTTGATGTTTGCGGCGCGCCAGGTGATCGCGCAACCCGCCGCGCTGACGAAACCGTTCGAGCGGGGAGAGTGAAAACGGAAGACAAACGGACAAGCGGATGGCAACGGATAAGTGGATGGAGACATCGCGCGGACTGTTGACAGTTGACTGCTGACTGTTGATAGTTGCCTGCTGACTGTTCACTGTTCACTGACGAGGAGGTGATGTTCCCAGGAACCAACTATCGCACTACCGAACTAGCGCACTAACGCACTAACCAACTATTTCCGGAGGAGAAGAAAAAATGAAACGACTGATTTTTGTTTTGCTGGTCATCGCGACGATTACGTTGGTCGCGTGCGCCGCGCCGCCGACCGAAGCGCCCAAGCCGACCGCGGTGCCGGCGAAACCGTTCCGCGTCGCGGTGATTATGCCGAGCGCGGCGAACGATCTCGCGTTCAGCCAGAGCATGGTAGACGCGTTGAAAAGAGTCCAAACCGAAATGGGTAAGGACAAGTTTGATTTCGTTTTCACCGATAACCTGGGCAACGTCCCGGATGCCGCCGCCGCGATTCGCGATTACGCCGGCAAGGGTTTTGACCTCGTGATCGCGCACGGTTCGCAATACGGCGCGTCGCTCGCGGACATCGCGCCCGATTTCCCCAAAGTCGCGTTTGCGTGGGGCACCGCCGTGGACACGTTCGCGGCAAAGGGCGTCAAGAACATTAACGCCTACACTGTGCAAGCCGATCAGGGCGGTTACGTGCTGGGTGTGATCGCCGCGAAACTGTCCAAGACCGGCGGTTTCGGTCTCATCGGACCCATTCCCGCAGGTGATGGCGCGTTGCACATCAACGGCTTTGAAGCCGGCGTCAAAGCGACCAACCCGAACGCCAAAATCGCCAAGACGTTCACGCAATCGTTCAGCGATGTCGCGTTGATGTCGCAAGCCGCGCAAACAATGATCGCGAACGGCGCGGATATGTTGACCGGCACGTCGCAAGCGGTCGTCGGCGCGATCGGCGTCGTGAAAGAAAAGAACGCCGCGTGGTTCGGCAATCAATCGTCGCAAGCATCGCTCGCGCCCAAGAACGTCGTCGCGACCCAGGTTTACGATTGGACGCCGTTCGTCAAGCAAATGATTGATAACACCAAAGCCGGCAAGCTGGGCGGCGAGGTGATGATCGGCACGCTCAAGAACAAGGTGCTCGTCGTCGAATACAACAAGGATTACACCTTGCCTGCCGATGTCAAGAAACTCGCGGACGATACCGTCCAGGGTTTGATTGACGGCAAGATTCAAACGGGCGTCAAGTAAGCACGAACACATTACCCTCAGTTCCCTCATTTCCTTCAAAGGGAAGCAAGGGAACTGAGGGAACTTTAGGAACTCTATGTCCACATCCCGACCGACTATTCAATCCGTCGAACTGCGCGGCATCACGAAACGTTTTCCCGGTGTGCTCGCGAATGATCGCGTGTCGTTCGACGTGCGCGCGGGCGAAATTCACGCATTGCTTGGCGAGAATGGCGCGGGCAAGTCCACGCTGATGAAAATTCTTTACGGTTTGTATAAACCGGACGAGGGCGAAGTTCTCATCAATGGCGCGCCAATCAAAATCAAATCGCCGACCGACGCGTTGCGGCAAGGCATCGGGATGGTGCACCAGCACTTTCAGCTCGTGCCGCCGTTCACCGTCGCGGAAAATATCGCGCTGGGGCTTGCCTCCTCGCGTGAACCGATGACCGACCTCGACAAGGTGAGTGCGCGTATCCGCGACCTGGCATCGCAGTACGGTTTGAATGTGGACCCGCACGCGCTCGTGTGGCAACTTGCGGTCGGGCAACAACAACGCGTCGAAATTCTCAAGGCGTTGTATCGCGACGCCGCGGTGTTGATTCTCGACGAACCGACCGCAGTACTGACGCCGCAAGAAGTGGATGAGTTGTTCGGCACGCTGAAAAAATTGACCGACACGGGGCACGCGCTCATCTTTATCAGCCACAAACTCCACGAGGTGATGCAGATTAGCCATCGCGTCACGGTCTTGCGCGATGGTCGCGTCGTCGGCACCGTCGCGACGAAGAACACGACGCAGAAAGAACTCGCGCGGATGATGGTCGGGCGCGATGTGGTGACCGCGTGGGACAAACCCCAGGTCACCGCGAACGCGAATGTGTTGCAGGTGCGCGGCTTGACCGCGTTGAGCGACAAGGGTTTGCCCGCCGTCAAGAATCTTGCGCTCGACGTGTGCGCCGGAGAAATCGTCGCCATTGCGGGCGTGTCCGGCAACGGTCAGCGTGAACTCGCCGAGACGATTGCCGGTTTGCGTCGCGCGGAGAACGGCACGGTTGTCGTCAACGGTCGCGATTTGACGAATCATGCGCCCGCCGAAATCATCGCGGCAAGCGTCGCGTTCATTCCCGAAGAACGAATGACGATGGGCGTGATTCGCGATTTCACCGTCCAGGAAAACGCGATTCTCGAAACGCACGCGGACGCGCCACTCGCACGCGCGACGTTTTTCGATTTCGGAAAAATCCAGGCGCACGCCGCGACACTCGTGCGCGAGTACGATGTGAAAACACCGACGCTCGATACGCCGGTCAAGGCATTGTCCGGCGGCAACATTCAGAAATTGATTATGGCGCGTGAACTCACGCGCCAACCGAAATTGCTCATCGCGGCGCAACCGACGCGTGGCGTGGACATTGGCGCGACCGAGTACATCCATAAGCGATTGATCGAACAGCGCAACCAGGGCACGGCGATTTTGCTGATTAGCGAAGACCTCGATGAGGTGCTCGCGTTGGCGGACCGCATCGCGGTGATGTACGAAGGCGAGATCGTCGGCATCGTTCCGCCGACCACACCCGTGGACGAGCTGGGTTTGATGATGGCGGGGGCGAAGAGGATGTCAAGTTAAAAGTTGCAAGTCAAAAGTTCAAAGTGAGAGTGTGGATTGCTGAATCCTGGGTGCGCGAAGCGTACCACGGTGAGATGCTTCTCGCGTCTGGGTGGGAAAGCCCTGGTTCCCAGACATCCTGCTGCGGTGGAGTAGCACGCTCAGCTACAAGGAAAGTCACGCCAGACTCAAAATCATTATTTTCAAGGAGCATCATGGAATACCTAGTTGCCATCGAAGGATTTGAAGGACAACATCTGTCATTGACTCCGCAAGGATTTTTCACAGGGTCTAAACTCTTAGTTGACGGTCAACCGGCGCCCAAAGGGAAGAAGAGAGGTCAGTTCATACTTCGCAGAAATGACGGCACCGAAATAGTGGCGCAAATTCATAGTGCGGTACTGGGGCTTGACCCTGTTCCACAACTTGTGGTCGATGGAAAGACGATCCACATCGCCGAACCGTTCAAATGGTATCAGTTACTATGGTCAGGAATTCCTATTCTCTTGCTTTTTATCGGCGGTGGGCTAGGGGCGTTATGCGGTGCAACTGCTTTTGCAATCAATGCGCGTATTTTTCGCTCGCAAAAGAGCGGTGCTGTGAAATACCTCATGACCGCAGCCGTGACAGTAGCATCGGCAGCTACGTTCTTCATTTTGGCTGTCATCGCAACCATCGTACTCAATCTCGTCTTTCGCAAGTAGATGCGTGTCTGGGAACACCTGACCACCGATCCGCCACCGTCGCGTAACTCGCGTATTGTGATGTTCCATTCGCGAGCCGGCACATTTCGCGTTGCGCGTTCTACCAAATTGGTGATAAAATTAGCTCACGGAGAATCCAATGAGTCCGCGTGTATTCAAGCAGGGTCAATTCGTTTTCTGGTTTCATAGTTACGACGCCCTGAATGAAGATCGTGCGAGCGTGCATATTGGCAAAGGATCGCAAAATGATGCTGGCGACCCGAAGATTTGGCTAGAACCTGAAATCGAAATTGCGCAAATCGGACACACGCTGGATTAAAAGGAGTTGAATGATGCGCTCAGAATCATCAAAAAGAATCGCACACGCTTACTCCAAGCGTGGCATGTACACAAACGTCAAGCGGGCTAGAACCGCCCAAGCCGTTTGGTACGATATTCCTTACCCGGCATCAGCATACACGTTTCCAAAAGAAGCACGAATTAAGACCGCGCGTTTCGATTCCGATTATGTGCACATTGAATTGACTGACGCACGCGTGCTTTCGATTCCGTTGCGCTGGATTCCATCGGTGTATCACGCCGCGGCAGAAGAGCGCGTCAAGTACGAAATCAGTCGTGACCAACAAATGATCGTGTGGAACCCGGACAAATGCGCCATCAACGACGAGCTACGCATCACCGATTACTTGGGTTCGACGAGCGAAGCACAAACAACCGCGAAAGAAACACTTGCGAATGCTACCGGACTTTCGCCTCGCCACCGACGGCGCGCCACCAAGACCTGAAACTTGAAACCTAACAACCCCTATGCAAACAGCCGCTTTTTTTGATGTTGATGGTACACTCTACACCGCGAACATGTGGCGCGGGTTGATGCAGTACGTTGCCGAGCACGGCTACAAGACACGCACGCGCATGTACTTTTATGGTTTGTTGCCGCTGTACTTTTTCCGCAAGTTGCGCCTCATCAGTGAAGAAGATTTTCGCAAACCCTGGGTCACGCACCTGGGTTCGCTCGTGCAAGGGTGGAGCGCGACGCAGGGCGACGCGGCGTTTCGCTGGGTCGCCGAGCAATACATTCGCCCGACCGCGCGCGACGACATCATTGCAAAGTTGCGCGAACACCTCGCGCAAGATCATCCGGTCTTTCTCGTCTCCGCGATGCTTGAGCCGACGTTGCGGTTGATCGGCGAGGCGCTCGGCGCGACGGGTGTCATCGGCACGTCCATCGAAATGAAGGATGGACACCTGTCTGGGCGCGTTAGTTCGCGCGTGTGTATGGGTACCGAAAAGCAATTGTTGACCCGCGAGTTTCTCGCCGCGCGCGGCATCGAAATTGATTTCGCCGCGAGTTACGCGTACGCGGATTCGATCAGCGATATGGCGCTGTTCGAAATGGTCGGGCATCCGGTTGCGGTGTACCCCGACGCGCATCTAGCCGAACACGCGCGCGCGAATCGCTGGGAGATATTGCCGGGGTGACGGCAGACCGCCGACTGCCGACCGCCGCCAAATCAAGAGCGGCGGTCACAACAGGAGGGCAACTTGAGTACGGGAACGATAATCAATCTGCAAATCTGCGCGACGCGCGGTCAACCGATGCAAAGCAAAACATCCGTGCGCGCGATTGCCGACCTGGGTCTGGAGGGCGACGCGCACGCGCGGCAGGGCAGCGCGCGGCAGGTCTTGCTGATGGACGAAGAGACGCTCGGTGCGTTTGGATTGCAAGCCGGTGTGGTGCGCGAGAATATCACGACGCGCGGCATCGTTTTGCATTCGCTCGCGCTGGGTACGCGCTTGCGCGTGGGCGATGCGCTGTTCGAGATCACCAAGTTCTGTGTGCCGTGTGAGTTTGTCGAAGACCTGCGTCCTGGGTTGCGCGCGGCGATGGAGAATCAGCGCGGGATGCTCGCGCGCGTCGTTGAAGGCGGCGCGATTCACGTGGGCGATGCGGTCGTGCGAGCAGATTGATCGGGCAAAGGATTATGCTTTTTGAATATGACTCTGGCTTTGTCGGCGTCGAATGGCGCACACAAAGATAAAGTTTTTTGAATATGATCCAGGTTTTTCCGGCATGGGGCGAGAAGACAATTCTCGCCCTTTGGTTTTTCAAAATAGGTAAATCACTCTAGGGGATTTCCGGTTCTTACCCGATAGACGCTAACCCAGATTCCCTATACACTCACGACCAGCAAGTGCCCTAACTTCAATGAGGAGGTCGTAGTAATGGACGAGCAGACAATTTCGCGTCGAGGATTCTTGATCAAAGCAGGTACGCTCGCGACGGGCGTGGTGACGGGAGCCGGTGTTCTGGGCTTGGCGGGCTGTGCGCCGAAAGAAATCATCAAAGAGGTGCCGGTCGAGAAGATCAAAGAGGTCACAAAGGAAGTCCCGGTCGAGAAAATCAAAGAAGTCGTCAAAGAAGTTCCGGTCGAAGTGATGAAAGAGGTGGTCAAGGCGATTCCGAAAGTACCATGGCCCTACAAAAAACTTGATCCGGAACTCGTTCGAAAAAAAGGGCACCTGGGTTACTACAACGGCGCGTGTTGCTATGGCGCGTTTGGCGCGATCATGGACACGCTGAAAGAAGTAGTCGGATTTCCGTACACCCAGGTTCCGAGTGAACTGATGATGTTCGGTGAGACTGGCTTTGCTGGGATGGGTAGTCTGTGCGGCGCGCTGAACGGCGCGGGCGCGGCGATCAACTTGTTAGTGGATAAAGACACCTGGCGCAAAATCGTCAAGGAATTGGCGCTCTGGTATTCCAAAACGCCATTCCCTAGCGACCTGAGCAATCAGTACGCCAAAGACCACAAATTCCTGGTTGACAAGTACAAATCCGACAA
The DNA here is from genome assembly GCA_016219275.1 of Chloroflexota bacterium. NCBI lineage: Bacteria > Bacillati > Chloroflexota > Chloroflexota bacterium. Next base: position 15,779 of record JACRBM010000040.1, on the reverse strand, counting down.
GGTGCTGGTGGCAAGCGTGTCGAACTCGACGCTGTGCCACGTGTCCGTGACGAATTGGTGTCTGGCGTCAAAGCTCGCGTCTGGCTCGGATGAACGTTCGGAGCGATGCGGTAGATTGACTGGCGATGTCGCCGCGCAAGCGGTCATCTATCTGAACCAGTTTGCCGATACGACCACGTTCAAACCGGTCGCCAAGTCGGCGGCGGTGGATGCTGGGTGTACGGTGTGCCACACGACCGGCAAGGATTACGCGATTGGCAATAACATTCGCGGCGAAGAAGATTGTGTCGTGTGCCACGACCCGCACCCGATCCCGTACAAGAAAAAGTAACAATATTTCTGCGCGAGAAAACAACAACCCCCGCGATGCAAATCGCGGGGGTTGTGCTTTCATTACGAATCACGTATCACGCATCACGCCATACGCAACATGCCATTCGCTATCCACTATCCGCTATCCGCCATTCGCGCTAATTCTGCGCCGCCTTCTTCTGATCTTCCTCGACCAGGTAGCGCCGCAACACTTTGCCGACCATTGTCTTGGGCAACGAATCGCGGAACTCGATGACGGATGGACGTTTGTAGCCGGTGAGGTTCTCTTTACAGAATGCCATCAACTCTTCGACCGTGGCGGTCTGCCCTGGCTTGAGCACGACATACGCCTTGACGCGCTGACCGCTCTTCGGATCGGGAATGCCGGCGACGGTGGCTTCTAACACTTTGGGATGCTTGAACAAAACTTCTTCAACGTCACGCGGGTACACGTTAAACCCACCGACGATGATCATATCCTTTTTGCGATCCACAATCTTGAAATAACCTTGCTCGTCCATCACCGCAATGTCGCCGGTGTAGAGCCAACCGTTCCGTAACGTGTTCGCGGTTTCTTGCGGCTTGTTCCAGTACCCTTTCATCACTTGCGGACCCTGAATCGCCAACTCGCCCGGTTCGCCGATTGGCACCTCTTTCGTGCCCGTCTCGATATCCATCAACTTGCAAAGCGTGTCGGGCCAGGGCAAGCCAATCGTACCAATGCGGTTCTCGCCGAAAATCGGATTCGCGTGCGTGACCGGCGTCGCTTCGCTCAAGCCATACCCCTCGACCAACCGCGCGCCGGTAAGTTCCTGGAATTTTTGTTGCACCTGCACTGGCAACCCCGCCGCGCCGCTGATGCACGCTTTGATCGAGCGAACGTTGTACTTGGCGAGGTCTTTGAAATTGTTGATCGCGACGTACATCGTCGGCACGCCGGGGAACATCGTCGGTTGATGCCGGTCAATGGATTTCAAAACGTGTTCCAGTTCACGCGGATTGGGGATCAGGATAAGCGTCGCGCCAATCGCGATGCCAAAGTTCATGCAGACGGTCATCGCATACGAGTGATACAAGGGGAGCGCGGTCATGATCGCGTCTTGTCCCTCGCGCGAACCGGTCATCCACGCGCGCGTCTGCAGTGTGTTCGCAACGAGATTCTTGTGCGTGATTTCAGCGCCTTTGGAAACGCCGGTCGTGCCGCCGGTGTAGAGCAGCACCGCGGTATCTTCCGGTTTCACGGTGACATTCGGTTTCGTCGCGGGCGCGCTCGCCAGTACATCCTGAAACCACTTGTCGCCTGGGTCGAGCGTGACGCGGTGTCCTTCTTTCTTTTCGACCGCGAGCGAGAACAGCGTTTTGAGCACGGGCGGAAAATACTCTTTGATGTTTGCGACGATGACGTTCTTCAATTTCGTTTTCGCGCGCACCGCTTGCACGGTCGGATAAAAGCGCGAGAGGCACACAATCGTTTCCGCGCCAGCATCGTTGAGTTGATGTTCGAGTTCGCGCGCGACGTAGAGCGGATTGTTCGGCGCGACGACCGCGCCCGCTTTGAGGATGGCGTAATACGTGATGGGATACTGGGGACAGTTCGGCAAAAAGATCGCGACGCGGTCGCCTTGCTTGATGCCCATCGCGATGAACGCGTTCGCCAGCCGATTCGCGAGATCATTCAGTTGGCGATACGACATTTTCGCATCCATCAACGCGCCGCCGAGTTGATGGACTACATTACCAAAAATGGTGGCGGCACGGTCGGGGTACTTGGACGCCGAGTCTTCGAGGAATTGGTGCATCGGCACGGGGGGATACTCGAGGTTGGGACGAACAGCGGGTTCGTAACTTGAGAGCCAGGGCTTGTCCATTTTGCCTCCTTGCAGATGAATCAAGTGCCAGGTCAGTTGTTACCAAGATACCACGAAGCGATACATTTTGTCAACGGGGTTTGACTTTTCAAAATGGCTGGGTTATACTCGCGAGCGTCTTCGCAAAAGCAATCTTCGAATGTTCCGCCTCACTCTGCTCGTTTGTGATTTCAACCTGGGAGGTCTGTGATGTCGAATCCGTTTGCGTCTCTTTGCCGCCTGCACCGCTTTTGCGTGAATCACCTCGTCTATCCGCTCGTGCTCTCCGCGTTGCTCGCCGGTGCCCTGTTGCTCGGACGTTTCTACTTGACGCGCCGATGGGATTTCCGCTTTCTCGTTTGGGACAGTTTCCTCGCGTGGGTACCGTATCTCAGCGCGCTGACGATCGCGATTTTGCATCAGCGCTACCCGCGTCGCGTTTGGCTGATCGTGATCCCCAGTTTCGTGTGGCTGCTTTTTTTGCCGAACGCGCCGTACCTCCTTACCGATTGGTGGCATTTGCACGAACGCAAGCCGGTGCCGCTGTGGTACGATGTTGGCATGCTCGCGTCGTTCGCGTGGATGGGGTTGTTCCTGGGTGTCGCGTCGCTCCGCACGATGCATAGCATCGTCGAAAAAATTCTGGGACGCGTCATCGGTTGGCTGTTCGCACTCGGCGCGATTGGCGCGTCTGGATTCGGCATCTACCTGGGGCGATTCCTCGATTGGAATTCCTGGGATGTGTTCTTCGAGCCGCACAACATTCTCGCGGATATTCTTATCCGGCTCGCGCATCCGATTCGTCATTCACAAACGTACGGCGTGACGATGCTATTTGCGGGGTTGATGCTCGTGACCTATTTGATGCTCAAGTCGGCGGAGCAGAGGAAGGTGGAGCAAATCGAAAGTTGAAAATCAAAATTCGTAATTCGTAATTCCATTTAGCAACCCGGCGAGCATTTCTTTGCCGGATGTGCTGCCGATTGCAAGCAAACGCTGAACGTGGTGTTGAATCGCGTTCGGCGTTTTCGTTTGCGGCGCGAGAAACGCCGCAATAAGATCGTGTATCGGCGCGACGCTTTGCCCGCGCGCGTGGTCGCGCAGAATGGTGTGGCTGATGTCGTTCGTCCGCGTGCGCGCGTACTCGAGCAAGTCATCCACCGCGCGTTGATCCCAGGTCGTCGTAGCGGGATACGCCGCGTGCAAATGCCACCGCGCGAACAAGAATCCGCCGACAAAATCGTCGCCTGCTGGTGTTAATCCTTCGCCCAAGCCGATAAGATCGCACAACGAAGACCTGACAGGTTTTCCAAAACCTGTCAGGTCTTGTATTCGCGCGATCACAACCTGGCGCGGTGCAACACGCGCCAGGTCAATAGTCGCCGGTTGCCACACGCGTGCATTGGCGATGTGTAGAGGTGATGCATGCGTCGCCCCTACAGCCAAATACAATTCCATCCCCACACGCAACGCGGAAAAATCGAACGCACCCAGGATCGCGCGCGCGTGCATCGGCAAATGCATTTGCGCGAGCCACACAATTTCTCCCTCACTTGTTCGCCCGCTTTTGGCGAACGGGGGAGGGTTGGGGTGGGGGTCTGTTTGCACGTACACCGCGCCCGACACAACCGCAATCACGCGCCCGGAAAAATCCGAACGCGCGAGCAACTCGCGCGCGGTCGCGCCGATTAAATTGGCTGTGCCGATATTGCGAGACCTGACCAGCAAACGATTCAACTATCCAACCATCCAACTATTTTTGCATTTCCAAGTACACGCGCTCCGCACTCAACGGCGGGCTGGGTAATCGAATGCCCACCGCGTTGTAGACCGCGTTCGCAATTGCCGGCGCGGTCGGCACCATCGCGTGCTCGCCGATGCCGCGCGCGCCCCAGGGTCCATCGTCCTGCGCGGTCTCGACGATGATCGGAATGATTTTGTGCGGCATGTCCACACTCGTCGCGATGCGATAATCCACGAACGATGGATTGCGCGGCTTGCCCTCGCGTAGATCAAGTTTTTCGAACAGCGCGGACGACGCGCCTTGCACGACGCCGCCTTCCATCTGCGCGCGCACTTGGTCGGGATTGATCGCTTTGCCGACGTCGAACGCGGCGGCGACGCGCAGAATTTCGATCTGCCCGGTCTCCGTGTCCACTTCGAGATCAACTGCCTGGCAACCGACGGTGTAATGCACAACCGAACGCGGACCTTGCCCGGTTTCCGGGTCGAGACGCGTGACGTACGTCGGCATGAAATTGCCACGCCCGACAATCGGACCGCCGCGCCAACCGCAATCGCCTTCTTTCGGCAAACCGTAAATCACCATGTCTTTGAGCGGGAGCGATTGCTCGGACTGGTACGATATCACGTTGCCATCTTTGATATCGAGGTTTTCGATTTTCTCGTTCCAGTGTTCCGCGACGAGTTCGAGAATTTGTTGGCGCGCGTGACGCGCCGCTTCGGCGACGGCGTTGCCCATGCTCCACGTAAGACGCGACGCGACGGTTTGCCATTCGTACGGCGAGTACTGCGTGTCCACCGGCGTCGCGATGCGAATCCAACTGATCGGCACGCCGAGCGCCGCCGCCGCCATCTGCGCCATCACGGTGTGCGTGCCTTGCCCGATCTCTTGTCCGCCGAGACCCAGGGTCACGGTCGCGTCTTCGTTGAGTCGCACGTACGACGACGACCCAGCATTCGGCGGCATCGCCGGCGCTTTCCACATGATCGCGAGACCCTTGCCGCGTTTCTTGTGCGGCGCGGACGCCGGTTCTCTTTTGCCCCAGTCAATCGCGGCGGTGGCTTTTTCGATGCACTGATCCAAACCGATCGGGTGCATCTTCCAACCAGTGACGATATCGCCGCCGGTCTTGACACAATTCTTCAACCGAAACGCACGCGGATCCATGCCCAGTTTTTCCGCGACCTGATCCATCACTTGCTCGATGCCCCAGTGAATTTCCGGCATCCCGAATCCGCGCATCGGTCCGCCGACCGGATGATTCGTGTAACAGCAGTACGAATCGGCGTGGACGTTTGGGATTTCGTACGGACCGGTGGACGAGTAGCCGCCGGCGCGCGTCATGTTCACGCCGTACTCGGTATACGCACCCGCGTCCCAGTAGTACTCGGTTTTCATCGCGACGAGTTTTCCGTCTTTTTTCGCGCCGACCTTGGTGCGCGCGACGAGACCTTGGCGCACGAACGTCGTGAAAAATTCTTCTTCGCGCGTGAGGCGCAATTTAACTGGACGACCGGGAACTTTCATCGCCATCACGACCCCGCACGCTTCCATCGAAACGCCGGCTTTGCTGCCGAATCCGCCACCGATGTACGGCGCGATCACGCGCAAATCGCCCTGACTGATGTGCAATGCTTTCGCGATCAAGTTGCGTTGCGCGAACGGCGACTGGCTACTGCCCCACAACGTCACCTTGCCTGAATCCACTTGCGCGACCGCGATGTGCGGTTCGATGGGGACGTGTTGAATGTGCGGCACGCGAAATTCACCTTCGACGATCACATCGGATTCCGCGAACCCTTTTTCGATGTCGCCCTTGCGAACCTTGAAGTGATTCGAAATGTTCGTCCCAGGTTTTGGAAAAATAAAATTCGCGACGGTGTACGCGCCGAGGTCAGGATGCAGAATCGGCGCATCGGGTTTTATCGCGTCGAGCGGATCGGTCACCGCAGGTAAAACTTCGTACTCGACCTCGACCAATTTCACCGCTTGCTCCGCGATCTCTTCACTCGTCGCGACAATGCCCGCGACCGGGTCGCCGATGTAGCGGACGCGGTTGGTCGCAAAGATGTGGCGGTCTTGGAGATACAAACCGATATAACCGGGCGTGTCCGCGCCGGTTGCAATCGCTTTAACGCCGGCAAGTGCGAGCGCCTTGGTCGCGTCAATCTTTTTGATGCGCGCGTGCGGGTGTGGACTGCGGACGAGTCGCCCGTACAGCAACCCAGGTCCGAATTGAAAATCGTCCGCGAATTTCGCCGCGCCGGTCACTTTGTCAACGGCATCAACACGTGGAATGCTTTCACCAATTATCTCAGTCATTGCGTCTCCTCTTGCGTATCGCAAATGGCGAATGGCGGATAGCGAATGGCAGATGGCTAATAGCCGATAGTAGATCGCTATTTGCTATTCGCTATTCGCTTTTCGCCTCATATCGCTTCTTGCACTGCTTGCACAATGCGCGTGTAGCCGGTGCAACGACACAAATTGCCGCGCAGGGCATCTTGGATTTCGGCTTCGCTTGGATGCGGATTGCGGTCGAGCAACGCGCGCGCACTGATCAACATTCCCGGCGTGCAAAAGCCGCACTGGACGCCGGTAAGTTCGACAAATTTTTGTTGAATCTTGTCGAGTGTGCCGTCGCGCGCGAGACCTTCGACGGTGACGATGTTTGCGCCGTCGGCTTCGACCGCGAGCATCATGCACGAGTTGACCGGCTCGCCGTTGAGCAGAACGGTGCACGCGCCGCACTCACCTGCCGCGCACCCGTTCTTGGTGCCGGTAAGGACAAGTACTTCGCGCAGCATCGTGAGCAAGGTCATGTTCGACGGGATGGTTACGCGTTCGTGCGAACCGTTGACGGTTAAGGTGATTTCGTGTTGGGACATGGGTTACTCCGTATGCGAATTGCGAATTGCGAGTGGCGAATTGCGAATGGCGAATAGCGAATTGCAAATTGCGTGATGCGAGACACGTGAATCACTCGTCAAGCGCGAGAGAAAAGTAAGCGCCGATTTCATCGTGCTTGTATTCGGTGAAATCGCAGTGTTTGTAGAGACCAATCGCGTCTTGCCAATCGGGTTCGGTGGAGACGCGGACTTGGATGAAACCTTCCTGGCGCGCGACATCGAGCAGATGCTTGACTAACGCGCGTCCAATTCCTTCGCGTCGGCACATCCGACTAACGGACATTCGAACGATGCGTCCGGTATTTTCGCTCTCGGCAATCAGTGCGCCGGTGCCGACGATCTCTCCATTGTTTTCTGCGACGAGAAAAGTGTTGCCGCGTGCGATGTAGTGAGTAGTTATGTCGTCCAGGTCTGGGTTGCGCGTCTCGTCAATCCAGCCGAAATGTTCGCCCAAGCCGGCGAGAATTAGCCGGCGAACTGGGGCTTGGTCGCTTGGTTTGAATGGGCGAATGGTGAATGGCGAATTGCAAATTGCGAATGGCATATTGCGTGATGTGTGAATTGCCAGGAATATCTATTGCTGAATGGGTAATACGCTCAATTTCAAATTGCGTGGTGACTAAAAGCCGGTGGTTTGGATAATCTCGCCGATTGGCAATGGTGTGTTGCCGAATTCAACGAATTCCAACACAGATGGACAAGACTCAAGCAACATTTTGATCTCTCGAGCTTCTTTCAGTGTGTATGCTCCTTCGATGATGCCTGAACTCTCCAGAATAGGCGTACGGATGATGGGCGAAGAGATTACAATCTTGTTCACCGTGATTCCCAAATATTCATCAGTGTGCTTGAGTGTAAAATCGGACAAAATATCAGTGCCATCCTGGGTCAGGGAAAATCTAATGTAAGGAACATTGGTTAATTGACTTACTCCAAGACTAACTTCGCTCAAGTGTTTGCCTGTCAGGATCGTCCGATAGACTTGTGTGGCTGTAGTACTCCGGCGAGTCGCCACAGATGGAGTAGGACACGTAACTGTCGGCTGCGGAGTAACTGTAGGCGCGTTTGCCGTCTGAGTAGCATAAATCTTTGCTGCGACACGTGTTTCAGTTGCATGTTCGTCAATTTGAATTCCACAACCCGTAGCAAGAACCAGAACAATCGTTAAGTACACTAGAAAACACTTCGTCACAGTCTCCTCCAATTTTGATTTTTTGACGCATCACGCATCACGCATCACGTTTCACCAACCTTAGCGCGTCCGCAATATCTTGCGCGATCATCTTGCGCTTGCTCTTTTCGATGAAGAAACTGGGACCGGCTTGGAGGTACGAAGGGAACGCGCGTCTCCCGTTCCAGAAATATTTCTCCCCGCGAATCTTGTACGTCGAACCGGCGGGAATCACTCTTGCTTCGCCGGCTCGCTGTGCGATGTAATTGACCGCCTTGATCGCAACATCGCCCATCAGCAGAAATACTTTCACATTTGGAAACAACGCCAGCTCTTTTTCGAAAATGAGCGAACATTCCTTGATCGTACTCGTCGCGATGCCATAACCGGTCTTGCCGCATTTCACCGCGGTCGTCAGGTACACACCCAGGTTGAGAATGTCGCGCACGGACGAAACATCCGCACCGGCATCGTTGAACGCTTGAAGCGTGGTCTGCGCGAAGAGCGGCTTGCCGCGCGCGTAAAAGTAATCGCGCGAATCGGCGGGCGACGCTTCGGCGATCATCACAATCGAGACGGCTTCGGGCACAATGTCAACTTTGGGAACAAGGTAATTGTCGTGATTCACACCCGCGCACGGAAACATTTTGCACCCAATGCGTCGGCTGACTTGCATTTTTCCTCCATCGCCATATCGTTTGCGTTTTACGTTTCACGCACCACGCATCACGTCTCACGCACCACTGATCGCGCGCCACACCTCATTCACCGCGCGTTTCGCCAGCGCGCGCACCATCGCTTTGCGATATTCCGCACTAGAACGTACATCGTCAATCGGTTTCGCGGTTTCCATCGCGGCATCGGCGGCGGCTTCTATCGTTTCGGGTGTGATGGGCGACGATGACAAAACGGCTTCCGCCTTCGGCGAACGGATGGGCGTGGGCGCGACGGACGCGAGCGCGATGCGGAACGCATAGCCGGACTTGGCGCGCTTGTCCGGATAGCCGAGCACCGCGACGCCGACAATCGCGAGATCGCCGTGCGCGTTGCGACCCAGTTTCAAATATCTGCCGACCGCGCCTCGCTGCGCGGGCGGCGGGGGAATTTCGATGCGAAGTAGAAACTCGCCGGGTTTCATCGCCGTCTTGCCAGGCGCGACAAAAAATTTCGCAATCGGCACGACGCGTTCACCACGCCGTCCGTGCAAAACGAGATTCGCGCCGAGAACCATCGCGGCAGGCGCGGTATCGGCGGCGGGCGAGGCGTTACACAAATTTCCGCCCATCGTCGCGCGTGTGCGGAGTTGGTACGATGCAACCGAGTCAATCGCTTCAACCAGGATCGGATAATTTTCCGCGACTGCCAAATGTCGCGCAATCGTGTTCATATCCACACCTGCGCCAATCGTCAGCCCGGCGCGTTTGCTGAATTTGATCGCGTCCATACCGGGGAGGCGTTTTACATCAATCAAAAATTTCGGCGCGAAAAATCCATCACGCATTCGGACGAACACATCGGTGCCGCCCATAAATAATCGCGCGTCGCCATTGCTCTTTAATAAAAGTTTCGTCACCTCTGCCGGCGACGCGGGTCGCACGTAATCGAAGGAAGGGAGTCCGGGAGTGGGGAGCATCGTGTCTCCTTGCGAATTAGATGTTGGAGATTGGAAGTTGGAAATTGGAAGGCGTTCTCCAATCTCCAACTTCCAACTTCAAACTTCCAATCAGTTGAGATTCTCGCGTTCCGCCACGCCGAACATGCTGGGCGGAAGAATGAGGAACAACAGGTTGAGCAAGATACCGACAATCGCCGCGAACACAATTGCCGGGATGCCATCGGGGAAGAGCACGGGCACGTTGAACGGGAAGTAGCCGTTCGGCAGAGCCAGGTTGCCGCCGATGCCGGTGATCAGGACGATCGCGCCGACCGCGAGTTGACGCGGATCGAACAGGTTGACGCGCTCGGATTGGATCAGCGCGATACCTTGCATCCCGATCACGCCGAACAGATAGATCGCCAGCCCGCCGGTGACCGCGACGGGAAGTGTGTTGACGAGCGCGGCGAGTTTGCCGACAAAGCCGAGCAGGATCGCAATAACGCCCGCCGCCATCAACACCGGCACGGAATAGTTGCGCGTGATCGCCATCAGCGAATTGTTCTCGCCGTAATTCGTGCCGGCGCAACCGCCGAGGAAACCGACGACCACGTCATCGCTGCCATCGGCGACGAGGTTCAAGCCGATCAATTTTTTGATTTCGAGCGGCTTGCGCCCCAGTTCTTTCGCCAGTTGATCAATGTACAGACTCATTTGGTACAGGTGCGCGGTAGATTCCGGAATCGTCGCAATCGCGATCAGCGCGATGCCGATGACGGAACCCCACGCGCGGGGATCGCCAAATGCTGGGAGCGTGAATCTCGGAATTTCGATCCACGCGGCTTGCGCGACGCGATCAAAGTTGACCAAGCCAAACGGAATCGCGACGATGTAGCCGACAACCGCGCCCAGCAAAATCGGCAACATGCCGATCAGCCCCTTGCCTTGCAAGTACACCGAGAACGCGACGGTGATGATGAGCGTGATGAACGCAACGCCCCAGTGCGCGCCTGCCATACCTAACGCCGCGCCTGCGAGCGCGATGCCGATGACGATGGCGACACTGCCGGTAATGACCGGCGGCAATACCTTGTCGAGCGACGCTTTGCCGATGCGCATGATCAGCAAGCCGATCAGAATTTCAAAGATCGCCGTGCCGATGATGCCAACCTGCACGATTTGCACCCCTTGCGCGCAGTAGACGGTGTCTTTGGCGTTAAAGCACGTGGGATCGTACAACTTCATCGCGGCGATGACCACGGCGATGTAACTAAAACTCGAACCATAGTACAGTGGAATTTTGCGACCTGCCACGAGCAAGGCGATAATCGTGCCCAGCCCGCTTGCCGTCAGCGTGACGCCCACATCGAATTTGGTCAAGATCGCCACGAGCACGGTGGCAGGAAACATGGTCAGGACTTGTTGAAAGCCCAGACTGAGCATCGCGCCCCAATCGGGTACGTCCTCTGGCATAAAGCCGAGGATTTTGGATTTAGCTTCAGCAGACATTGGAATTCTCCTCTACCTTGAAGAAAACGCGATCACGATTGATAATAATGGTGTGCGCGCGAGGCACGCGTTTTGCGCGAATCCTCCTTTCTAACAAAGAAGTTGGAAATTAGATGTTGGAAGTTGGATTTGGAATTCTAGAGCGCTAGAACTTTTTCCAGTTCTGGATGAGTTTGTTGAGTTGCTTGGCGATGACTCACATCACCCAACTTCCAACTTCCAACCTCTACCCCACCGGCTTGAAGATCAACCCGTACACATCCTCGCCGCCGATCACGCGCACGGGTCCCCAGGTTGGCTTCATCGTCATGCCCAGTTTCAATTCTTCCGGCGCGTTCGCGACGATTTGCCCCATCGCCTTGACGCCGTTTTCAAATTCGGCGACGCCGACGAAAATGAAACGATTGTCAAAACCCCAGGGCAGATTAAAGATTTGCGAAAAGGTGATGAGTCTGGCGTTGCCTTGCGGGCTGATCTCTTCAAACGCGCGACCCTTGCACGCCAAGCAACGGTCGTGAAACGGAAAGTGAATCTTGCCGCACGCTTTGCATTTGTACGCGACGATGTTTATTTTCTTCATGGCTCACCTCTCCGCAAAACGAACGATACCACATTATTGCCAAATCCGCCAAAGTTGACCGAGAGCCCAGTTTGCGCGTTTTTCACTTGGCGCGTCTCCGGCAATTCGTGGCGCAACTGCCACACTAGGTCAACCACTTGCGCGACGCCGGTCGCGCCGACCGGATGCCCGCGCGCTTTCAATCCGCCGGACACATTGATCGGGATTTGTCCGCCGAGTCGCGTCTTGCCTTCGATGACCGCTTGTGCGCCTTGCCCTTTCGGGAAGAAACCGACATGCTCGCTCTCGGCGATTTCGAGGATCGTAAACGCGTCGTGCAATTCCGCGACGTCAATCTCGCTCGGTTTGAGTTTCGCCATCTCCAACGCTTTTTGCGCGGCGAGCGTGACGGCTTTCAAATCGGTGGGGTCTTCGCGTTCTTGCAACGAGTGCGTATCGGTCGCTTGACCGAACCCAGCAATGACGATGGGCGTTTTCTTGAATTGCTTGGCGAGATCGAGCGGCGCGAGAATGACTGCCGCCGCGCCATCGCTGACCGGGCACACGTCATACAGATGCAAGGGATCGGCGACGGGCGGATTGTTCACGCGCGAGTGCCACGAGTCCATGATACCTTCGTGCGTGATGCGCGATTCGACGTGCGCGTATGGATTGAGCGCGCCCATCTCTTGATTCTTGATCGCGACCTGGACGAGATGCTCGCGTGTGACGCCGTACTTTTCCATGTACAAGCGCGTGAACATCCCAGCCATCCCAGGCAGCGTGACGCCGTAAATGTACTCGGCGGTTGGGTGCGTCATCGAAGCGACGAAATCGGTCGCGCGCCAACCGGACACATCGCGCATTTTTTCGCCGCCGACGACCAGGACGACGTCGTAGTAGCCGGACGCGACCGCGAGCAAGCCGTTCTTGATCGCGGATGCGCCGGACGCCGGACCGTTCTCAATCGCTTCCGCCGCGGCGGGCAACAAACTCAAGCGATCTACGAGCGCGCTCGCGACGGACATTTGGTGATTCAACATGCCCGCGCCCATGTTCGCGACGTAGACTGCGTCTACGCCCTTGTCGCCCAACCCTGCATCGTCCAAGGCGTTTAGCGACGCGTACGCGAGCATGTCCATCAAGTTGTCATCGTCGCGCCGACCGAACGGAATCATTCCTGCGCCAACAATTGCGACGGGTCTCATCGTGTTACCTCCGACCCCACCCCTGCCCTCCCCTTGGCAAGGGGAGGGTGAGGGAGGGGTGATCTTCTCATTGATACGTTCATCGTTACCTGCCTTTCACGCCGCAGATTTTTTCGGCGACCGTTTTTTCGTCAACGACAATGATCTCGTCCAGGGCTTGGTCGAGAATGTCTTTCGGCACCGGGCGATCACCGACGACGAGACGATCTTTCGTCGCATAGTACAATTCTTTCGAAAGGCGGAACGAGGGCGCGCCGCCGAGTTCGTGCGGAATGTCGGTCGGTTCGAGTCCGTACTCGATCATCCAGCGACGAAACCCGATCGGGCTTTCCGCGACGATGAGCACTTCTTCTTGATTTAAGTACTCGATGTGATGCTCCATCTTCGCGGCGAACATGTGCGAGCCGATGCGGAGACCGCGATCCGTCGTGAGCGTGTGCAGACTCATCCCGGTTTTTGCGTTGAGCATCCGGCTGTTGACAAGCCCGACGAGCATTCCCTCGATCTGTGCGATCAAACAAAATTCGTTGACGATGCGCCAGCGATACCACGCGAGCAATTCCGCGTACACGCGCGAGGCGACAATGTCATAGTAATCGCGCTCATACGTCGTGATCGGGCGCACGGCTTCGAGGACGCGCGGCACTTCGTCGCGTGTGATCTCGCGCACGACCATGTGCTTGCCGTTCGCCAACGTAATCAGTTTCGGCGGATACGGCGCCATCGGTAATTCCGGTGGGCGCAGTTTACTTTCCAATTCCATGTCGAAGGGCATTTTCGATTCTCCTTCTGTTTGGTTATTCCAAAGTGGATGTTAGAAGTTGGATGTTGGAAGTTAGATCATGTCAGTACTTTTTCCAGTTTTTGATGAGCTTGTTGAGTTGTTTGGCGATCACCGTGTATTCATCCGTGATCGGCTGAATGATTTCGGCAGTCGCGTAACTCAATAAAACGACTTGTTCTAAATGTTCAACCATTTCGTTGGCTGAACCCATTGAGATGCGCCAGAATGATTTGGCTTTGGCTGGCGTATCCTTATGACTGTATCCTTCGACGATATTATCCACCACCGATTTGCACGCGCGGCGGATTTGATCGGTCAAGTCGAATTTTTCATCCTTCGGAAGTTGTTCTGCGATCCGATAAACCGGCAAGATGAGTTTGCGAGCGCGTTGGTAAACATCGAGGTCTCGGTAACTTTGGACTGGCATTTTCCAACCTCCAACTTCCAATTTCCAATTTCTAAACTTGTTTACAAGTTGCGACGCCATCACCATACTTGGTTTTCTGCATCGCCTCCTTTTTCTTCATCAACTCGGCGTAGCGATCATCTTCGACGAACGCGACGAGACGGCAGATGCAGGATTCGCCATCCACGAATCGCCAGGGGAAACAGCCAATCGTCGCGCGTTGATTCAACAACAGATCAAGGTCGCCGCCCGCGCATTCGAGGTGGATGATGTGTTCGGGAAACATTTCAATGTGCATCAGTTGATACTTGTCGCCGGTGAAAATTTCTTCAACCGTCTTGCCGTACTTTTTCTTGAAATGTTCATCGGCTTCGGCGGCTTGGCGCGGCATCCAATTGCGAATGATCGTGTTCATCGGATGGTCCGCGCTTCCGCAGTCCACGCCAATCCATTTGATTTTTTTCTTCTTCGCCCATTCTGCAAATTCGCGATCGGGACCGGGATGCTTGACCATGTAGCGCACTTCGTCGGCGAGCGGTTGATCCCAGCCGTAACGATGATAGCCGGTGTGGATGATGAGGATGTCGCCCTCGCGCACCTCGACGCGCTCTTCGACCATCTGGGATGTGTAGATGTCGTAATCGCCGGCGATGTCGGAGAGGTCAACGACGACGCCGGGACCGACGAGGAAATCGTTGAGGTCGAGCGAAGCAATGTCCTTGCCCGGCGTGTAAAAGTGAATCTCGCCGTCAAGGTGTGTGCCGAGGTGGTTCGAGTGCGTGAGCAGTTGCCCGTTCGCGCCGTTGGGTGCGAGTCGCTTGAAATACTTGAGTTGCAGCGGTTCGTACGTGGGCCATGCCGGCGTTTGAATGCCGAGCGGGATGGTGAGGTCAATCAGTTTCATGTTCTCCTCCGAAAAAAGGTAATTGGGAATTGGTAAAACGTAAAACGTGATGCGTGATGTGAATTACGAATTGCGAATTAGGAATTGCGAATGATGACAACGGACAAGTGCGGATTTAACGGACAGTGCGGTGCAAGGTTTGTCCGGTTAATTCGATTTTGTCCGTTGTCATCTTTCCGAGATGGTGAGGGCAATCGGTTTCATGTGTCTTCCTCCTTTGGAAGCAAGTTAAAAGTGAAAAGCTAAAAGGTAAAAGTGATGGTGTGTAAGAAATATGATTATGGTTTTTTCATTTCCTGAATCAATTGCTCAACTTGAGCGCGATTTAACGTGTTGGGAACAAGGCGAAGATAGGTTTCCAAGTCTACAATGGCTTGGGCTTTCATTCCTTTTTGACGATAAACAAGCCCACGCCCCAAATAGGCATTCACATATTTGGGGTCGAGTTCAATCGCTTTGGTGTAATCGGTGATGGCTTGGTCGAGGTTACCTTTATCTGTATAGGCATTGCCGCGGTTGTAGTAGAAACCTGCATACTTGGGGTCAAGTTCAATCGCTTTGGTGTAATCCGCGATGGCTTGGTCGAGGTTGCCTTTGGCGGAATGGGCATTGCCGCGATTGTTGTAGGCATTCACATATTTGGGGTCGAGTTCAATCGCTTTGGTGTAATCGGTGATGGCTTGGTCGAGGTTGCCTTTGGCTTTATATGCAATGCCACGATTGTAGTAGGCGTTAGCATACTTGGGGGCAAGTTCAATCGCTTTGGTGTAATCCGCGATGGCTTGGTCAAAGTTACCTTTATCTGTATAGGCATTGCCGCGGTTGTAGTAGG